>JAGXGN010000086.1 GCA_024636705.1 Halomonas sp. | reverse complement strand
GGTGTGCAGGCTCTGGTAGCCATTGGCCTTGGGGATGGCGATATAGTCCTTGAAGCACCCAGGCACCGGCTTGTAGAGGTTATGCACCACGCCGAGGATGCGGTAGCAGCTGTCGACGTCCTCGGTGATGATGCGAAAGCCGAAGACGTCCATGATCTCGGCGAAGGACTTTTGCTGATCGCGCATCTTCCTGTAGATCGACAGCAGATGTTTCTGTCGACCGATCACCGTGCCGGGGAGGGCCTCATCATCGAGGCTGGACTGCAGGGCATTCTGGATCTGGCGGATCGCCGATCGGCGGTTGCCGTGGGCGCTTGCGACCGCGCGCTTGATGCGTTCTGAACGCATCGGATGCAGGGCCTGGAAGGAGAGGTCCTCGAGTTCCACGCGGATGGTGTTGATGCCCAGTCGGCTGGCGATGCGGGCGTAGATCTCCAGGGTCTCGCGGGCAATGCGGCGTTTCTTCTCGGGCCGCAGGGCGCCCAGGGTGCGCATGTTGTGCAGACGGTCGGCGAGCTTGACGATGATCACCCGGATGTCCCGGGACATCGCCAGCACCATCTTCTGGAAATTCTCGGCCTGGGCGACCGCCTTGTCCTCGAAGGTGATCTGGGTCAACTTGGAGACACCGTCGACCAGCTCCGCGACGGGCTTGCCGAACTGAGTGGCGATGGCGTCCTTGCCGATCCCCGTATCCTCGATGACATCATGCAGCATGGCGGCCATCAGGCTCTGATGGTCCATGTGCATGTTGGCGAGGATGTTCGCCACCGCCAGGGGGTGGGTCACATAGGGTTCACCGGAACGCCGGCGCTGACCGTCGTGGGCCTGTTCGGCATAGTAGAAGGCACGCTTGACCTGCTGGATCTCGTCCTGGGGAAGGTAGCCGCCGAGTCGGTCGGCCAGGTCATCGATGGTGAACATGCAGCGTGCCCTGAATCCAGCAAGGGTATCCCCGGAGGGGAGGGGTCCTCATGCCGTCGTTGGCGATCACTCCTCCATGGGGATGCCGGGCTCGGGTTCGCGCAGGGGGCGCACCAGGGCCTCGACGGGCTCGTTGAGCACGCTTTCGTCGATCAGGCCCTCGGCGATTTCACGCAAGGCCATGACGGTGGGCTTGTCGTCTTCCCAAGGCAGCAGGGCATCCCGCGACCCACGGGCCAGCTGTCGAGCACGGTGGGTGGAAATCATCACCAGCTTGAAGCGGTTTTCGACATTTTCCAGACAATCTTCGACGGTTACTCGCGCCATGAATAGGTTCCTGAACGATGATCGGGAACCCTGACCCTGGCCGCCGGAGGCGCCATGGACATCGGTTCCACCAATGAGTAGACCTTCTAGGTTACTCGACCCGCTAGTGCTGTGACAAGAGGGCCTCGAGCAGCGGGCCGTGGGCCCGGCTAACGCGCGGGAGGGTCAGGCGGCGGGCGATGACCAGCGACTGCAGCTCACGCAGGGCAGTGGTGAAGTCGTCATTGATCACCAGGTAATCGTACTCGTCGTAGTGGGACATCTCCGCGACGGCTTCGCGCATGCGCTGGGCGATGACCGCATGCTCGTCGGTGCCGCGGTTGGCCAGGCGGCGTTCCAGCTCCCCCCGGGAAGGGGGCAGGATGAAGATCGAGACGGCATCGGGTATCTGCTGGCGGACCTGGCGCGCCCCCTGCCAGTCGATCTCGAGGATCACGTCCTGGCCGGCATCCAGCATGGAGGCCACCGCGGGCCGAGAGGTGCCGTAATAGTTGTCGAAGACCCGGGCATGCTCGAAGAATTCACCGCGCTCGATCATCGCTTCGAACATCGGCAGGTTGACGAAATGATAGTTCACGCCGTCCACTTCGCCTTGGCGACGCTCACGGGTGGTATGCGAGACGGAGACCTGGATCCCGTCGAGACTTTCCACCATCTCGCGTACCAGGCTGGTCTTGCCGGCCCCCGAGGGGGCGGAAACGATGAAGAGCGTACCTTGGGCCATCGGCTTGCGTCCGTTTGAGCGGCTTCAGGGAAACGCGGAGTATCGCATGAATCCACGGTCACTCGATATGATTGCGTCCGCAGCATCATGCTTGAACAGGCGGGCGATGATGCGGGTCATTTGATCAACCGAGTCGGCACCCAGCGCAGAAAAGCCACCATCCCAAGTAGCTCCACCAGCGATTGCAGCACGATCACGACGACGGCTGCGCTCCAGGCTTCCGGCAAGGAAAGTGCCAGTGGCAGCATGACGAAGGAGTTGCGTGTGCCGAGACTGAAGGTAAGAGTACGCCCCGTGGCAGGCGGGAGCCGGAACACCTGGCTGAGCAGCTTGCCGATGGCCGCGGCGACTACCAGGTAGAGCACAAAGACCACCACAACCCGCCACAGCAGGGGGCCGCTGTCTATCACCAGGCTGACCTGTGAGCCGGCGATCAGGAATACCACCAGTCCCAGCAGGGGAATGGGGAGCCAGCCCAGCCCATTGATGATTCCCTTGATGGCGGCGTGTCGTTCAGCCAGGCGCTCGGTCAGCCAGGCCAGGACCAGAGGAGTGACGATCAGCCCAAAGAAGGCCGGCAGCAGGTGGCTGCCGGTAGTCAGTTCGATGGCCAGATCTCCCATGAACCACCACACATACACCGGCAGCATGATCAGTTGAACCAGCAGCAGCAAGGGGGCCGCCGCTATCGCCCGCGCGCTGTCTCCTCTACCCAGATGGGCAAAACTGATAAACCAGTCTGTGCAGGGGACCAGCAGCACCAGGAGCACGCCGAGCCGAATGGCGGGCTCCTCCGGCAACAGCAGCATCAGGGCTCCGACGACTAGCGGCATCAGCAGGAAGTTGCCTGCCAGTAGCGCGGTCATGAAACGCCGATCACGAAAGGCCTGGGTCAGGTGAAGCAGTGGCACCTGAGTGAAGGTGGCGTAGAGCAGCACGCCCAGCAGCGGCCAGAGCCAGGTCTCCCAACGTTGAGTGATTTCTGGCGAGACCCACCCGATCGCCATGCCGCTCAGGATGGCGATGAGATAGATCCAGACCTGATGCTGCTCCAGTTTGGCGCGCATGGTGTAAGCGATGCCCCGTCGGTGTGGCGGCTACTGTGGCAGAGGGCCTGCCAGCCTAGGCATCCTCGACAAGCCTTTCAAGGTCGGCAACCACGGCATCCATGGGGTCGCTGTCCCGGATCAGCAAGCGGGCCTCTCCCTGGTCATTGAAGGCGAAGACGGCACTGGAGTGCGACACATCGTAGTTGCCGTTGCTGTCTTCTTCGCCATACCCGTAGGTGACGCGATAGCGGCGTGTCAGCTCATCGATCGCCGTTTTATCACCCGTGAGGCCGATGAACTGGGGACCGAAGGCATCCGTATAGGTGCGCAGCGTCTCGGGGTCATCGCGGCGGGGATCCACCGAAACGAAAAGCACCCGGATGTCGTCGCGCACCGCCTCATCCATGCGCTGGGTAGCGGCGTCGAGGCGCGCGAGGGTGGTGGGGCAGACATCGGGGCAGTGGGTGAAGCCGAAGAACAGCAGTGTGCTCTTGCCGAGGAATCGATCGGCGGTGACCTCATTGCCGTTCTCGTCGACAAGCTCGAACGCCAAGGGTGGCATCAGATCGGAGATATCCTTGGTCTGCCATGCTTGTTCGCCGCATCCCGCCAGCCATAGCGTCACTAATACGGGAATGATCCATCGGGGCATCCTGCGCTCTCCTACTGTGTGGTGGGTGATACGGCGCGGAACATGACGCGCTGTTCCGGCTCGTTGGCGAAGAAGAGTGTCACTTCGATGTCGTCACCGATGGCGAGGGCGCGCGTCCGTTTCATGAGCATGAGGTGATGGCCCCCCGGTGCGAACTCGAGCTGCTCCCCCGCCGCCAGTTCCAGCTGGGCGAGGGGCTTCATGCTGGCGACGCCATCCTGATTGACAGTGCGATGCATCGTGACGTTGCCGAAGGCGGGGCTATTCGCCCCTATCAGGGTGATGTCCGCCTCACTGGTATTCGCGAGGGTGAAATAGCCCGCCGCGGGAAGTTCTCCCGGCAGCAGCCTTATGCGAGCCTCGTTAACCTTCAATTCTGCAGCGGATAGCGCGCCGGATGTCCCGATCAGCAGCAGTAATAACCAGCACCAGGGGCGCACCAGACGCGGCAAACTAGCGAGCGAGTTGCGAGACATAATTGGTATCCTCATTACGGGCGTCACGGTTAAGAAAGCTGAGAATGATCAGAACCCCGATGACACTCATCATCGTGGCAGGAACCCAGGTCAGCAGGCCGCCGATGCGCTGATCATCCAGGGGATCCAGGGGCCAGGCACGGCCGCAGACCTCATAGACATCGAAAATCACCTCAGGGCTGAAGACGATATAGGCGCCCAGGGCAATCTGCGGCGGAATCACCGCCAGGAGAATGGCGATGCGTTTGCCATAGCCGAGACCACCCTGCTGTGGCGAGCGACGATCAAAGATCAGCCACCAGAACAGCAGGCCATCCAGCGCCATGCTCCAGTTCATCACCTGATAGAGGTCGGCGCTGAGCATGGCGTCGAAGTGGATCTCGGGAACCAGCCAGAAATAGATCAGCCCGACGAACAGGACTGGGGCGATCAGCGGATGCTGAAGAAACCGATAGACGGGACGCAGCAGGCGCGTGGCCAGGCTACGCCCCGGGAAGTGTCTGATTCGCGCCGGCAGTCCATCGGCCAGTACCGGCAGTGGAGCGGCCAAGGCGATCAGGAAGGGGGCGGCGTGGTGCAGCACCAGGTGCTGGGCGCGATGGGCAAAGAACATATACTGGGCGAGGTAGTCGTAATGCGTCTGGGTGACGCCATAGATCGCCGCCACGCCCAGCAGGTAGGCCAAGATTCGGCCTACGCTGGTGGCCTCGCCACGCCGTTGGCGCTGCCGCAGGCCTCGCAGGTAAATCACGATGGCCAGCAGACAGGCCGCAAACCAGGTCAGTGAGAATTCCCACGGCAGCAGGTAGCCCAGAGCGACGTCGAGGTCGATCACCCTTCCCTCCCTAGAATTGGCAGCTAGATAGTGGGCTTAGGAGTCTACCGCACCAGGCTGGAAATTGGTCCCATAAGCGCTGCCGAATGTCACCATCACGAGGCCGCCTACAGTCGTCATGTTCTGGTTACCGTCATGTCCCAAGAAGAGCCACTTCTTCATAGATACCCTTGAAGATATCGACTTCCTTGCTATCAGCCTCCGGCTCCGGCTTGGAGTTCAGGGAGACCATGCGACCGCTGGGGGTATCCAGCAAGCCGCGAAGCTGCTCATAGTTGAAGGGCGTGCCCTCGGCCTTGCGTTGATTGAGGCGTGTGATGGTGTCTACCAACGCGGACATGCTGTGCTCTTCTCCCTCTAGAAGCGGGAATACCTGAACCAGCGGCTGATCGTCGTCCCAGCCGATCTTGATGGGTTGGTTGATGATATTGACCGGAGTGCCCGCTGGCACGCGATCGAAAATTGACGCGATGTCCTCAGGCAACATGCGAATACATCCACGGCTGGCACGCATGCCAATGCCATCGGGCTGGTTGGTGCCATGAATCAAGTAGCCGTCGAACCCTAGAATAATGGCATGATCCCCCAGCGGATTGTCCGGGCCCGGGGGCACCACGCTGGGTGCCTTCTCACCGCGCTCCCTGGCTTCACGACGCACTGACTCAGGGGGGTACCAGGCGGGGTTCTCGATATTCATGGTGGTCTTGGTCATGCCCAGTGGCGTATCAAAGCCCTCGCGACCGATGCCGATGGGATAGGTTTCGACGCGAGGTGTTTCACCGTTGCCAACTTCCGGATAGTAATAGAGGCGCAACTCGGCGATGTTGATCACGATCCCGGTGCGCTCGACATCGGGTAGGATGAAGCGTCGGGGAATGGTCACCTCGGTTCCTTCGCCTGGGATCCAGATGCTGGTGTCCGGGTTGGCACGCACGATCTCCCTGTACCCAAGGTTGTGTCGCCTGGCGATATCGAGCAGGGTAGCTTCGTGATTCTCCACGGTGACGGAGTCGGTGTCGCCGATCACATTGCCTTCCTGGGGTAGCGGATAGTGGCCTCGGGGCCACTCGTCATCCTTCTCGGCCAGGGCGGCGCCGGGAAACGCCAGCCAACCGGCCATCATCACAGCAGCCAGCGTGCTTGTTCGAAGTTGCCGCCACGAAGGTCTCTCCGCAGCACCTGAATTAAGTATCGACAAGGCCATTATTCTCTCCCTTTTCGTCGGGTACGTTGTCATCCGACCGATGCGCGTTGAGTTTCCATACAAGCAGCGAGAGTAGCACGGCCCATAGCCAAACGTGCCAGCTACCGGTGCGGGTGAAGGGGGTGAGGCCCTGCATGGGGACCGCCTCACCGGTCAGGCTAGTCATCTCGAACTGGGGCGCCCGGACGGTAATTCGGCCCTGGGGATCGATGGGATAGTGCCGGGGGAAAGCGATAGCCCAGCAGTCGCATGGCATTCAGGGTCACCAGCACGGTGGCACCAGTGTCCGCCATCACCGCAATCCACATGCCGGTGATGCCCAGCGCCGTGGTGACCAGGAAGATGGCCTTCAGGCCCAGTGCCAGGGCGACGTTGGCCTTGACGTTGCGCAGGGTGGCGCGGGACAGATCGATCAACTCGGCGATACCGGTGACTCGGTTCTTGAGCAGGGCCGCATCCGCCGTTTCCAGTGCCACATCCGTGCCGCCGCCCATGGCGATGCCCACCTCTGCCGCGGCCAGCGCCGGCGCATCGTTGATGCCATCGCCGACCTTGCCGATCGGGCCCCGGCCGGCGGCCTGCCAGTCGCGAACGCGCTGGGCCTTGTCTTCGGGCATCAACTCGCCGTGTGCCTCGATGCCCAGGCTGTCACCGATGGCCGCGACGGTACGCGCATTGTCGCCGCTGAGCATCACTACCTGCACGCCCAGGCGCGACAGCGCCGACAGGCCATCGCGGGCATCTTCACGCGGTTCATCGCGCACGGCGATCAGGCCCAGCGGACGCTCGCCTTCGAGACGCTCACTTTCAACCAGGACGGCCAGGCTCTTGCCGGCTTCTTCCAGCGCGGCGATCCGAGTGGTCAAGACGTCATCGAGGGTGACCTGTTCTGCAAGGTGGCGTGGAGTGACCAGGCTCAGCTCGCGTCCCTCGACCTGACCGGCGACGCCACGACCCGAAAGGGCGCGGTTGCCGTTCGCCTGGGGGATGGAAAGGCCCAGCTGCTGTGCATGCGAGAAGATGGCCGTCGCGATGGGGTGACTGGAATCACGCTCCATCGCGGCCGCCAGCCTCAGGACCTCGTTTTCGCCCTGACCGGTGGTCCAGTCTTCCACGTCGGTGACCTGGGGAGTGCCCGCCGTCAGTGTGCCGGTCTTGTCCAGCGCAATCAGGCGCAGCTTGCCCAGCTGTTCAAGCACCGCGCCGCCCTTGATCAGCAGGCCCCGCCGGGCGCCCGCCGAGAGACCCGCGGCGATCGCCGCGGGGGTCGAGATCACCAGGGCGCAGGGGCACGCGATCAACAGCAGGGCCAAGGCACGGTAGATGGATTCCGACCAGGCCATGGTCGAGACCAGTGGCGGTACCACCGCCATCAGCAGGGCGAGCCCTACTACCGTAGGCATATAGTAAAAAGCGAAGCGGTCGATGAAGCGCGCCACCGGCGCCTTCGCGGCCTGAGCCTCCTCCACCAGGCGGATGATCCGGGCGATGGTGTTGTCCTCGGCCCCGCGTGTGACCTCCACCTCCAGGGCGGCATCGAGGTTCACCGTGCCGGCAAAGATATCGTCACCAGGAGCCCGCGAGCGGGGCACGGATTCACCGTTCACCGGTGACTCATCCAGGTCAGACTCACCGGCCAGGATGCGGCCATCGCAGGGGACGCGGTCGCCCGGCCGTACCAGCACCCGCTGCCCGGGCGTGAGAGAGGCGGCCGAGACCTCGCGGGTGCCACTCTCCTCCATCAGCCTCGCCGTTGAGGGGGTCAGATCCGCCAGGGCCGAGATGCTGTGTCGCGCCCGTGAGGCGGCCACGCCCTCCAGCAGTTCACCCACGGCGAACAGGAAGACCACCACCGCCGCTTCGGCGGCGGCATTGATGGCCAGTGCCCCCAGGGCGGCGATGCACATCAGCATCTCGATGGTGAAGGGGTTGCGCATCTTCAGTGCGCCCCAGGCGCCCTGTGCGATGGGCACCAGGCCCACCAGGGTGGCCGCGACGAAGGGCCAGTTGCCCAGGGTCGGCAAGGCCAGGCGCAGGACGAAGGCCAGTGCCAGCAGGCCGCCTGTGACGAGCACCAGGCGTCCCTTGGCGGTTCGCCACCAGTGCGCTGGAGAGGCATCCGCCGCATCGTTCTCATCATTGGCGGCAATCTGGTAGCCGAGCTCGTTAAGGGTCCGCTCGATCGTTTCGTGAGAGGGGGGCGTGTGCTGTTGGGGATGGATCTTCACTGAACCGGTGACCGAGCTGGCCGACACTTCCTGGATGCCCTCCAGGCGGCCCAGAGCGGCTTCGACCTTGCGCTCGCAGCCGCCACAGTCCATGCCTTCGACTCGCAGCGTCAAGGCCGCAGGCGTTGCCGTTTGCGTCGAATTTTCCATGGTGACACTCCTGCCAATGCGTTATCTTCTGAAGCATAAACCTTGTAGCAACTATAGATTCAAGTCATTCGGAGGAGCATCAGGATGCCGGAGACCAGACATGCAATCGCCATCGGCGAGTTGGCGAGTCGCGCCGGCTGCAAGCCTGAAACGGTGCGCTATTACGAAAGCATCGGGCTGCTGCGCCAAGCGTCGCGCACCGAGGGCGGACAGCGCCGCTACGGCGAGCAAGCCGTCAGACGGCTGACCTTCATCCGCCATGCCAGGGACTTCGGCTTCTCGGTGGAAGCGGTGCGTGAGCTACTGGCGATGTCGGACCAGCCCGACATGCCCTGTCAGGAGGTCGACGCCATTGCCAAGCATCACCTGGACGAGGTGGAGTCACGGCTCCAGCGGCTCTCCACACTGCGTGACGAACTCAGGCGGATGGTGAGCCAGTGTGCCGGTGGCAAGGTCGAGAGCTGTCGTATCATCGAGGTGCTGAGTGATCACCAGCTGTGTATCAGTGAACAAGCCCACCGGGGCGCCCGCGACCTGGGATAGCCTCCTGTGCGCCCCAACGTGCCAGTTTTCGGACCCAGTTTTCGGACAGAGCCTAGCCCAGCGAGACATCCAGGAACAGCATCAGCACCAATCCTACCGAGAGGCCCAGGGTCGCCTTGTTCTGGTGACCGCTGCGGTGGGTCTCGGGAATGATCTCATGGCTGATGACATAGAGCATCGCGCCGGCGGCGAAGGCTAGCCCCCAGGGAAGCAGAACCTGTGACATGCTGACGACAGCCGCGCCCAGCAGGCCACCCAAAGGTTCGACAAGACCGGTGAGGGAGGCAATGGTCCACGACCGCCAGCGTGAATAGCCCTCGCCGAGCAGCGATACCGCCACCGCCAGGCCCTCCGGCGCATTCTGAAGGCCGATACCGATGGCCAGGGGCAGCCCCCCTTCGCTGCCTCCCGCACCGAAGGCCACGCCGACGGCCAGTCCCTCCGGCAGATTGTGGATCGTGATGGCAATGATGAATAACCAGACGCGGCGCAGCGATGCCGCCTCCGGCCCCTCACGCCCCAGCTCGAAATGCTCGTGGGGAAGTCGCTCATTCAGCAGGGCCACCAGCCCCATCCCCATCAGTATCGCCGCGCAGGCGATAGCAGCAGGCAAGACGCTACCGCCATAGCGCAGCTCGGAGGCTTCCAGGGAGGGGATGATCAGTGAAAAGAAGGACGCCGCCAGCATGACACCGGCGGCGAATCCGAGCGCCAGATCGCGGACGGCGCGATTAGGCGCCTTGCTGACCAGGACGGGAAGCGCCCCGATGGCTGTCATCAAGCCGGCGGCGAGGCTACCCAAGAAACCCAGCGTGACTGGGGAGACACCTTCCATAAACCCTTCCCGTGTGGATGAGTACCGTTGAGGTGATTTTGTCACGCGGCGATGGGCCATCTCGTGCCCACCGAAGCGTGTTTCACCGCAAGCTCGCCTGACGGCTTATCGGTTGTCCAGTGCGGCCAGCTCGGAAGCAGCGGGTGTTCCGATGGCCTTTTGCAAACGCGCCCGAGCCTCGAACAGTGCGCTTCGAAAATCCTGGCGTGTGGGCGACTCACTCAGAATGATGCGCTGGCCTTCCTCGAGGGGATCCACGGGGCGGTCATCCACTCTTACTTCGTAGTGCAGGTTGGGGCCCGTGGTGAGTCCTGAGGCTCCTAACTCACCCCGTTTGTCGCCAGCCTTGACCGAGTCCCCGACCTGACGAAAAGGGTCGGCGTCTTGAACATTTTTCTCACCGTTTCAAAGGAGAAGGTGAAAAGTCGGGTCAGGATTCTGCTGCATGGCATCCAATCGCCGACGGCTGCTCATGCTAGCAAATATGGGCATGTTATTCATGCCCATAAAGATTGGCATCCTCATGCGCGTGATCGATATGCTCAAATTCCAAGCTGGAGTGGTCAATGTCAAAGCGCGCTTTCAGCTGAGCCTTGATATCCGCCTTGATCGCCTCAAGCTGCTGCCAGCCGGCGTCCGTGATAACCACGTGGCAGTCAAGGGCGGCGGCGGTTTCCTGCATTTGCCAGAAGTGAACATGATGAAGATCCTGGACACCCTCGATGTCACGCAGCGCTTCAATGACTGATGGGCTGTCGATATCGGGTGGCGATCCCAGCATCAGTGTCCGGATGGGGCCACCTATCTCGGTAAAGGCCAGATAAAGAATGTAGAGCGCAATGCCGATGGTGATCGCGGGGTCTATCCAGCGCATGTCGTACAGCAGAATCAGTGAGCCGCCGATGATCACGGCGACGGAAGCAAGTGCATCAGACAGGTTGTGCAGGAAGAGGGCGCGGATATTGATGCTCTTTTTTTGCATCGACCAGGTGAGTAATGCCGTGAGCGCATCGACAACAAGGGCGACACCACCGACGACAACGATTATCCAGCCCTGAATCTCTGGCGGATCGATCATGCGCATGGCGCCTTCGTAAATCAGATAAACGCCAACGATAATGAGCGTGGTGTAGTTGATCAGCGCCGCCACAATCTCGATTCGGCCATAGCCAAACGTCATCTGTGAGTCTGGCGGTCGTCTCGCTATCTTGCGGGCAGCAAACGCAATGACAAGTGCCGCCATGTCGGAAAAATTATGCAGCGCATCCGCGATCAGCGAGAGACTTCCCGCCAAAATACCCCCGACGATCTGGGCAATGGTCAATATCCCGTTGGCCCAGATGGCGATGCTTACCCGCCGATCACCAGAAGTGGGATCGATATGGGGATGATCATGATGATGTCCCATGCGTTATCCTTGTGGTGCCATCTATGGCGTATCACTATAAAACCTATAGCGACTCAAGCTTCAACCCTGACGGATCAGGCC
>JAGXGN010000085.1 GCA_024636705.1 Halomonas sp. | reverse complement strand
GGTTGGTATCCAGGCGGTGATCCTCAACGGGGCCGTGATCGGCAGGAACTGTCTGGTGGCGGCGGGGGCCGTGGTCAAGGAGAACGCCAGCTTCCCCGACAATTCGTTGATCGTCGGGGCACCGGCCAAGGTCGTCCGGGAACTCACTCCCGAGGCCCTGGAGGGCCTGAAGAAGAACGCGGAGAACTATGTCGAGCGTGGCCGCCTGCATGCCCGGGACCTGGTGCGTATCGATTGAGACCCCGGCCGCGTGAGCGAAGAAATCTCTTAAAGGACGACGAGAAGGGCGACGTCTCGGCAGGGGGTAGTGTCCATCGCCCTGGCTTGGTGGGCTCTGGCTTGGTGGTCATGGGAAAGCCTGTCACTATCAAGGCTCAATGGTCATCCGACACGAGGGTTAATGCATGACGGCGGTTCTCTACGATCTATGCGGTATCGACGAGGAATTGCGTTTCTCCCCTTTCTGCTGGCGGGTCAAGTATGCCCTGGCGCACAAGGGCCTGGCGGTGGAAACGCGTCCCTGGCACTTCACCGACAAGGAGGCGCTCGCCTTCGCCGACCATGACAAGGTGCCGGTCCTCGTCGATGGTGACAGCATAGTGACAGAGAGCTTCGAAATTCTCAGGTATCTGGATCGTGTCTATCCCGAGGCACCATTGCTCGGCGATCCCCTTGCCGAAGCCCGGGCACGCTTCTTTCGGCATTATGCCGAGCGCTCACTGGCCCCCGCGATGATGCGCACCATCATCATGGATCTGCTCAACGCCATCCATCCCGATGATCGCGACTATTTCCGCGAGACTCGGGAAAAGCGTTTCGGTCGTACCCTCGAGGAGTTCCACTCGCCTACCCGTGGGCTGGCCCTGTTGGATAGTGCCCTGGAACCCTTGCGCGGCCTGCTGGCCACGTCGGACTATATCGATGGGGAGGCACCCGCCGCCGCCGACTACCTGGTATTCGGCAATTTCATGTGGGCGCGCTGCGCCTCCAGTGCCGATCTGGTATCCAATGCCGATCCAGTCCATGCCTGGATCGAGCGCATGCTCGACCAGCACGGCGGCCTCGGGCGAGGGGCGCTGCGCATCACCGATATCGAGGGTGCCTATCGGTGACGGTCATGTCCCGGTCAGCAGCGTCATGACGTCTTCGTCTTCGATCTGCGTGAAATCGGCGAAGGATTGCCCCACCGCCTGGAAATGACGCGGCGCCTGGAGGCAGATCACCTCGTCCGCCAGTGTCTCTAGATGGGCCAGGGTGTCGGCAATCACGCGGCCCATGGGCACGCCACCCCTCGGGATGGCCAAGACGAGGGGATTCATGCCCCTCAGCTGTGTCAGCCTTTCGGCGAGCCGTTCGGCGGCCTCTTGTCGATCACGGAACATGTTGACCTCCCGGAACACTCGGATCAGCGATATTATGTTGCAATGCACAATTACATCGGCTATGCTGCAAAGCAATAGAGCGATCTTCTTGTTAGACAGTAAGTCGGCTCAAGGTTTCTCGACTCCCGCCGTCATTTGGGCGGGGAGTATCGACACAGTGCATGGCAAGCAACGGCCAAAGGCCGTTTTTTGGGGACCATCATCCAAACGGTGATGGTCCTTTTTTTCGTTCATCGTAGCGCAGCGCTTGACTGACCCTCCAATCGAACTATCTGGTGAACCCCTGGGCGATCTACTTCGTGAACCCCCGAGCCGTCCTGACCGGTTCGGCGCGGTATGCTTGACCGATGTCAGGTAGAGTGCCCGGGGGCGTGGCGGCGCCTTGTTCCCTTCCTTGCCCTGGCCGACAATGCCTGATCATCCTCTGGTAGCCATTCGGTCGGCGGTACAGGGGGAAGAAGGATTCATGGAGAGACGATGATGATGTCAGGACTCGCTGCCGTTCTGCTGGGGCTGCTCTCCTTGCTGCCCTTGGCGGCCAGGGCGGATACGCCCATCGTGGCCGCCGCCTCGGATCTGCAGTTCGCCCTCACCGAGGCAGCCGAGGTGTTTCGCGATGAGACCGGTCGCCAGGTGCGGCTCAATTTCGGCTCCTCGGGCAACTTTCGTCGCCAGATCAGCCAGGGGGCACCCTTCGAGCTCTATCTCTCCGCCGACGAGGCCTATGTGTATGCCCTCTACGAGGAGGGGCGTACCCGGGATGCCGGTGTGGTCTATGCCATCGGGCGTCTCGCCTGGCTGCAAGGTGCCGGGCACGATGACCTGCCCGGCGATGAGGATTCACTCGCGGCGGTTCGCGAGGCCATCAAGCGCCACGCCGCCGGTGAGGGGAGGCCACGCATTGCCCTGGCCAATCCCGACCATGCGCCCTATGGGGTGGCCGCCAAGCAGGCCCTCGAGCATGCCGGGCTCTGGGAAGCGGTCGAGCCACTGCGGATACTCGGCGAGAACGTGTCACAGGCCGCCCAGTTCGCTCTCTCGGCCGATGCCCGGGGTGGGCTGGTCGCCTATTCCCTGGCCCTGGCGCCTCCCCTCGTCGAGCAGTCCGATCATGTGCTCGTTCCCGATAGCTGGCACGCGCCCCTGGTGCAGCGGATGGTCCTGGTGGATGGGGCGGGGGAGACCGCCCGGGCATTCTACGACTGGTTACAGGAGGAAGAGGCGAGGGAGCTGTTGGCACGCTATGGCTTCCGCTTGCCCGACGATGAGGACGTCTCGCCCTGATGGACTGGACGGCCCTCACGGTTTCCCTGCAGCTAGCAGCCAGTACCTGCCTGCTGCTCATCCCGCTCGGCCTCTGGCTGGGGCGCACCCTCGCCACCGCCCGGTTTCGCGGCAAGGCCTTCTGCGAGGCCCTGGTCGCCCTGCCACTGGTGATGCCTCCCACGGTGCTGGGCTTCTACCTGATGCAGTCCTTCGGCGCCGAGGCTCCCGTCGGCACCTTCTGGCAGTGGGCCTTCGGCGAGGGACTGAACTTCACCTTCAGCGGTATCCTGCTCGCCTCCCTGGTGGCCAATCTGCCCTTCGCCGTGCAGCCGATCCAGCGGGCCTTCGAGACGATACCGGCCAACCTGCGAGAGGCGGCCTGGTGCAGCGGTCTCTCGCCCTGGCAGACATTCCTGCGCATCGAACTTCCGCTGGTCTGGCCCGGCCTGATTTCGGCACTGGCACTGACCTTCGCACACACCCTGGGCGAGTTCGGCGTGATCCTGATGGTTGGCGGCTCCATCGACGGCGAGACACGCACCCTGGCCATCGCCATCTATGACCGGGTCCAGGCCTTCGATGAGCAGGGCGCGGCCATCATGTCGGCCATGCTGTTGCTGGTCTCCTTCCTGACCATCGGTGTAGTCTACGGGCTGGCCGGGCGACGGAGATGGCGACATGCCTGATGCCTCGGCTCGGTCCAACGGCCACCTGAGCGTCGATCTGCATCAGCAGGGCCCCATCCCGCTCGAGGCGAGCTTCGCCTGTGCCCCCGGGGAGCTGCTGGCGCTGGTGGGCCCCTCGGGTAGTGGCAAGACCACCCTGCTACGGGCCATCGCCGGCCTCTACAGACCGTCCGGTGGCCGGGTGCGCTGTGCCGGTGAGACCTGGTTCGATGCCGCCACAGGGATCTCGCGCTCCCCCCAGCAGCGTCGGGTCGGACTGGTCTTTCAGGACTATGCCCTCTTTCCACACATGAGTGCCCTGGCCAATATCATGGTGGCACTGGACCATCTGCCCGCCTGCGAGCGTCGGAAGCAGGCCCAGGCCTGGCTGGGCCGGGTTCGCCTGGAGGGGCTGGCCGACCGATATCCCGCCGCACTCTCCGGTGGTCAGCGTCAGCGGGTCGCGCTGGCCCGTGCCCTGGCCAGGAGTCCACGAGTGTTGTTGCTCGATGAACCCTTCTCGGCGGTGGATCAGGTGACTCGTCGGCGTCTGCAGCGGGAACTCGCCATGCTCCGGGAACAGATCTGTATTCCCATCGTGCTGGTCACCCATGATCTGGAAGAGGCCACGGCGCTGGCCGATCGGATCTGCGTGCTGCATGCCGGCAGGAGCCTCCAACAGGAAACCCCCGAGGCACTCTTTCGGCGACCCGCTAGTCCGGCGGTGGCCCGACTGCTCGACCGTCACAATGTCTTCGAGGGCAAGGTGGTGGAGCAGCATGGCCAACGGCGCCTTCAATGGGGCCAGCTATCGCTGGAGGTGGCCCGAGGGCTCGACGACCGATCGCCGGGGGAGACGGTCGACTGGTACCTGCCCCATTCCGATGTGGTGCTGCATCGACGGGAACGGCCGTCGCGGGGCGAGCGCGAGAATCCCGTCTCGGCGAGGGTGGTCGAGATGGTGGTGCTGGGCGGTATCACCTCGGTCGCCCTGGCCATCGAACCGGGTGGAGACACCCTGCGATTCGAGCTAGCCACCCATGCTGCTCGCCGCAATGGCCTGGCGCTCGGTGAAGCCGTCCAGGTATCGTTGCTGGCCTCGGGTATCCACCTGATGCCCCGCGACACCCTTTCCGACACCCTCAATAGGACGCCCTCATGAATTCGACTCGCCGCCAGCTGCTGCTGGGCCTCGGTGCCCTGGTGCCGGCCGTTTCACTGCTGCCGAGTTCGCTGCTGGCCGACGAGCCCGCGCCGATGGAGACCCTGCCTCTGGTACTGCACAGCGACCAGGGGCCGCATCGCCTTAACGTCGAAGTGGCCCGCACCGCGTCACAACGTAGTCGTGGCCTGATGGAGCGTGACCACTTGGCTCCCGGAACGGGAATGCTGTTCCTCTACACTGGCCTCCGGCCTTCGCGTAACGGCTTCTGGATGTATCGTACTCGTCTGCCCCTGGATATCGCCTTCATCGACGAGAACGGACGAATCGTCTCACTCCACCGGATGCATCCCTGTGAATCCTCGGCCCCCGGAGACTGCCCGGTCACCCGGCCAGACGCTCCCTATCGCGCGGCGCTGGAAGTCAATGCCGGCTACTTCGAAGAACAGGGCATCAAGGTGGGGGATTGCGTCAGCTGGCCGGGGAGTGGTGGGTACTGCGGCGGCGAACCGGTTTGATGGATTATGGATCGATATGGCCACGATTGCCTCGAATGACCATGGATCGGGATCCCTTGGATGCGGTGAAGCAGCGTCAATGCGTACGCGGACTCTCGCCCCGATGGTCTCATTGAGCCGCCGTACCAGATGCGGAATCGGGGTATCGGCGTTCTCGGCTGGACCGGCGTTGCCTTCCCGCAGCAGCCCGCCGAGCAGGTCGCCGGTCTCGGCCAGCGAGGCAATCAACGGCGAGTAGATCCGCGAGCCGACATGGCCGTGGTAGTCCGAGCCACCCTGATGACCGTGAACCTCGATCGGCAGCCAGTCGATGTCCAGCGTCAGATGCTTGGGGCGCTCACCGCCGTTCAGCGAGGTCAGTCGCCAGACCGCCAACCGCATCAGGCCTTCATGTAAGGCATCGATATTGTCGTGGTGGCCCAGGCACGTCAGCAGCCGCGATAGCGTGGCTTGAGACGGCCTTTCCTGTGCCAACGGTGTCGTGCCCCGCGCGTCGCTGCACGCCAGTTGTCAGAGCGTTTCCCATCGCAGCGTGTCGGTTTCGCTGAGGTCGATCTAGCCCATGGCGCGTTGCAGCACCACGGTGCGTAGCTGACTGGCCAGCGAATGACAGATGCGCAGCGGGTCGCGCCGATCGACCAGATTGTCCTCCAGCGCGTCAATGACACCACTGTTATCAAGGGCTTCGCGCAACAGCAAGGCACCGCTGTCGCTGGTGGTGCGCTGGCCATCAAGCTCAACGCGGATGGACCCGTTGCAGGACGGAATCCAGGGGGATACGCTTTCACCCATAGCGGATGGCCTCTTGAATCGTGTTCTTCCCGGAACAGTTTGATTCTACAGGAGAAACCATCCGCTATCCTCGTTTTCATGCCTGCCTCATGAATAAGGCGGGTGTGCGCCAGGAGAAGCCTGGTCGCTGGGGAAGTCATACAGGAGGTGTGACAGAAACAGTGAGGTGAAACCCAATGGGTGAAAATCCCATCCGGCCAAGGCTAGCCACCAGCCGGTAGTGAGTCTTGCGTGGTGTCGGGTAACCGCCACTGCGAAGCGTAGACAACGAGTGCGTAGGCCGTGCGATAGAGCACCGAAATTATTGAATCGGGATCGCCGACATCTTTACCCGCAATGGAAGGCAATACCAACCCGCTCAACAGGCTTGGCGGCGAGGGATCCCCGGTGTCAGAGAGCAGGGCATGTGCATACAGGGGTTTCCCAGGAACCTGGGAGGCCCGCCTTTCTCCCCCGAAAGGTGAAAACTCAGGTGTCGGAGCCACCTGTCCCGAAAGCTCCCGGTCCGGTGCTGTCGTGCCTGACGGTACCGGAAGCGAATTACAGGCACTCAGGGGGTACGGCAAGGCGACCACAAGGAGCCAGCCGGACGGAAAGGCGGGAGTCGGAGTCGCTCATAGTACCGATGAAGGCGGGGAACCGGCTCGACGGGACCCGATGGAGGGAAGGGGCGACCAATCATCAGAACTGCACGAGGGCAACATGACAGGTGCACAGGAACCTGAGGTCATGTACACGAAACAAGTGCGGATAGCAGCGCTAGCAGAGCGCTTCCCGCAGCGTGCCTTCACGTCACTGGCGCACTACATCGATGCTCAGTGGCTGAAGACGGCCTACCTGATGACGCGCCGGGATGGCGCCGTCGGGATTGATGGCCAGACGGCGGACGACTTCGTGCTCGACTTCGAGGCCAATATCCAGCGACTGCTGGAGGAAGCCAAGAGCGGTCGCTACCGAGCCCCGCCGGTACGGCGCGTCCATATCCCCAAGGGGGATGGGCGCACCTGTAGCGCGTCAATCTGTATGAGAAGC
>JAGXGN010000084.1 GCA_024636705.1 Halomonas sp. | reverse complement strand
TGCCTGGACGGTTCGGGTGGGGGCCACCGCGCCCGAGTCCGCCGGCGTGATCCATACCGACTTCCAGAAGGGCTTCATTCGGGCCGAAGTCATCGCCTATGACGACTTCGTCACACTGGGCGGCGAGCAGGGCGCCAAGGATGCCGGCAAGTGGCGCCTGGAAGGCAAGGACTACATCGTCCAGGACGGCGACGTGATCCACTTCCGTTTCAATGTCTAATCGGAAGCCGCTTGACCCTTCAACTGCAAGGCCGTAGACTTCGCCCCCGTTGCCTGGCTACGTAGCTCAGCTGGTTAGAGCACATCACTCATAATGATGGGGTCCCCTGTTCGAATCAGGGCGTAGCCACCAGATACCGAAAACCCGACGCCACTTGGCGCCGGGTTTTTTCGTCTTGTGCTGTTGTACCCGCGCGACTAGACCAGCTCGGCCCGGTTGACGAAGGCGGTCAGCACCCGCGCCATAAACCCGACGTCCTTCGCGCCGGCGGTCTCGCGGATGGAGTGCATGGCCCACTGGGGGACGCCGACGTCCAGAGTTGGCACCCCCAGTTCGGTGGCGGTGATAGGGCCGATGGTCGATCCGCAGCCCATGTCGGCGCGCGTCACGAAGGTCTGCACCGGCACCTGGACCTCGCGACACAGATCCCGGAACATCGCGGCGGTCCCGCTGTTGGTGGCATAGCGCTGGCTCGCATTGACCTTGATCACCGGACCTCCATTGATCAGCGGGCCGTGGGCAGCATCATGCTTGTCGACAAAGTTCGGATGCAGTGCATGGGCGTTATCGCAGGAAATCAGCCGGGATGACTGGATCAGACGGATGAAGCCTTCATCACCCGGCTCACCGAGCTGGGCATTCACGCGCCGCAGGACATCACCGAGGAAAGGCCCCTGGGCGCCACAGGCACTGGCGCTACCGACCTCTTCATGATCATTGGCCACCAGGACCGCCGCCTGTCGACCATCGCCGTCCAGCAGGGCCTCCAGCCCGATGAAGCAAGACAGCAGGTTGTCGAGCCGGGCGCCGCTGATCAACTCGCCCCGGACACCCAGCCGCGTCGGCGGCTGGGTGTCCTGGAAGCCAAGTTCGAAGTCGAGGATCTCCACACCGTCGATGCCATGCTGCTCGGCGAGCCAGGCCTGGAGGAGAGGCTCGAGGTCGGCGGTCTCTCCACCCTGAAGGAGCACCGGCGCCATCTACGTCTGGGCATTGATCGGCCGACCGGCGTTCACCTCGCGGTCGAGATGGATCGCCAGGCTGGGAATGATGGCCACCGGCTCGTCCAGATGCAGCAGCAGCCCCTCCACGCGACCGTCGGCATGACGCACATGGACCCGGCCGGCGATGCCCAGATCACGATCGAACCAGGGTGCCAGCAGGGCGCCGCCATAGACCTCCACGCCCAGTTGCAGCCAACCCCCGGATAACTGGGCGGCATTCGGCTTGAGACGAAGACCGGGGCTGTCGGTATGGGCACCGATCAGGCGCAGCGCGGACAGTGGGTCCGTGGGCAACTGCAGGGCAATGATCGACGAGTCGTTGCGGGTCACGTAGACCCGCTCTCCCGGCATGAGTCGCCAGGTCTCTCGCTCATCGAGACGACGGAACCCGGCGGCATCGAGTCGTTCCGCCATGCGGGCAACGGCATGCCAGGGCGTAGGAGAACGGCGTAGGAAGTCGAGCAGCCGCTCGATCCTGTCATCCTGGGTCATGGTTTCCTCGGATAATGTCGTGGGTCTGGGGTCATACAATCGCGGCCAAGCTGTTACAATTGGCTTTAAAACAACGCAACTCGACGGCCGCGCGCTTGTCTAGAAAGCTTGTCTAGATAGAAAGTTTACATGAAACCGGGAGTGCTTCCTTGATGAGCCTGTTTGTTAGCCTGGGACGATCCCTTGTCCTGGTCGGGTTGCTGGTTGTGGCCACCCCTGCCTTCGCGCAATTCCAGCCCACCGATACCCAGCGCCAGGCGGCCGTGGAAATCGCCGAGTCCCTGCGCTACGGCCACTACACCGATGTCGACATGGATGATGACTGGTCCGCCAGGGTGTTCGCGCGATACCTGGATGTCCTGGACGGCCAGCGCGCCTACTTGATGCGCAGTGATATCGAGGCGTTCCGGGACCTGGAAACTACCCTGGATGATGCCATTCTGGATGGTCAACTAGACCGGGTGTATGCGCTTTTCCAGCGCTATCACGAACGCACGGAATCGCGACTGGAATGGCTGCTGGCCAGGCTCGACCAGGACATGGATTTCGACTTCACCGGCGAAGAGCGCCTCGAACTGGACCGCGAGGACGTGCCCTGGGCGACCAGCGAATCACAACTCGATGAACTCTGGCGCAAGCGACTCGAGAATGCGGCACTCTCGCAGGTCCTCGGCAGCCAGGACGAGGCGCAGGTCATCACCAATCTTCGCCAGCGCTATGAGGGGCAATTGTCACGCATTCGTCAGACGGAGGTGGAAGATGTCTTCGGGCTCTTCATGGCGGCCGTGACCGGTACTATCGACCCGCATAGCGAATACCTGTCACCCCGGCAGGGCGAATCCTTCGATATCCAGATGCGCCTTTCCCTGGAGGGCATCGGCGCCCTGCTGCAATCCGATGGGGAGTACGTCAAGATCACCAGCCTGGTGCCCGGTGGCCCCGCCGAGCGTGCGGGCGTGCTCGAGCCGGCCGATCGTATCATCGCCGTCGGCCAGGAGGACGAGGATGAGATGGTCAATGTCGTCGGCATGCGCCTGGACAATGTGGTGGACCTGATCCGCGGTCCCAAGGGCTCCGTGGTGCGCCTGGATATCGTCCCCGCTCAGGCCGTGGATATGACGCGCTCCCAGGTGTTCGAGATCACCCGGGACACCGTGAATCTCGAGGATCAGGCCGCCCAGGGCGAGGTCATCGAGGTCGAGCGTGCCGATGGCATTCGCCGTATCGGTGTCATCAAGATTCCCACCTTCTATGTGGATTTCGATGCCTGGCAGGCCGGCGAAGAGGACTTCCGCAGCACGACCCGCGATGTCGCCCGGGAGATCGATCGACTCGAAGAAGAGGGCATTGAAGGTATCGTGCTCGATTTGCGCAACAATGGCGGCGGCGCCCTGCAGGAGGCAAACTCCCTGATCGGCCTGTTCATCGATCGCGGCCCCACCGTTCAGGTTCGTGACGCTCGCGGCCGTATCAACCTCTATGGCGATACCGAGACCGGCACCGAGTACGACGGCCCCCTGGCGGTGCTGGTCAATCGACTCTCGGCCTCGGCCTCGGAGATCGTCGCCGGTGCCATCCAGGACTATGGTCGCGGCCTGGTACTGGGCAGTTCGACCTTCGGCAAGGGGACCGTCCAGACCCTCAACGACCTGAATCACGGTCAGATGAAGCTGACCCGAGCAAAGTTCTACCGCATATCCGGGGACAGCACACAGCACCGGGGGGTCGAGCCGGATATCCTCTTCCCGAGCCTGGTGGATCCGAATCTCATCGGCGAAAGCAGCCTCGACAACGCCCTCGAGTGGGACACGGTCAGGGCAGTGCAGTACCGGCAGTATGGCGAGCCCTGGAGGTACCTCGAGGCGCTGAAGGATAGCCACAGGAAACGCATCGATACCCTGCCCAATTTCCGTTATCTGGAACGTCAGGCCGAACTGAATCGGCGGATGCGGGAGCAGCAAACCAGCGTCAGCCTCAATCTCGAGCAGCGCCAGCGAGAGGTCGAGCAACAGGAAGCCGAGCAACTCGCCCTGGAGAACCAGCGTCGCCGGTCACTGGGGCTGGATCCCCTGGAGGAATGGCTGGATGCGAGAGACGAGGAACCGGAGGATGCCGCCAATCCGCTGGATCGGGTCCAGGTCAACGAATCCGCCAATATCCTGCTCGACTACTCCGGGCTCGACAACCGCTATCAGCTCGCCGAGCGCCGCTGATCGACGCCCACTGATCCGCCTTGAACGCGCCGGCCATCCCGGCGCCGTCTAACCCGGCGAGGTCGAGTTGTCCCGAAGGGTGTTGCGCCAGTGAGGAAGCTGCAGAGGCAACTGACCGATCACCTCGATGCGGCGATCCTCGTAGATGGCGTCACCCTCATGTGCCAGCAGGCGGGCCATTTCACGATCACGGTGCCTGAGCAGGGTGTCGATCTGGGGTCGGCAACACTTCACCATTGCCGTGATCCAGCGATTCACCCGCCATGATGGCCTGTCATGATCGATACGGAAGTCCGACGCCAGGGAAATCACCTCCTCGGCACACCGCCACCGCTCGCCCGTGACCCAGCGATTCGTGGTGAAGAGCCCGATCGGGGCTCCCCAGCGATCCATGGAGATCGCCACCAGATGGCTGGGCGTCTCGACCTCGCCTGGCCGGTTGTCTTCCGGTGGCCGGTGAAACAGGTGGAAATGGCCATGTTCCTCGCGGCGATGCGCATGGTAATAGAACTGGCTTCCGGACGCGCTATCGTAGACATCTCCCTGTGGGTAATGGTCCATCTGCACGAAAGCCCCCTGCCCCTTGAGGATCTCACCGACGATATTGCGTCCGGCTCGCTTCAATTCCCGCTGACATGCCAGGGCCTCGTCGGCGGCAGCGGCCATCACCGACACCTCGCCGGCAGGATAGGAATGGGGTGAGGGGTCCGCCAGGGGCTCACCAATACTGAAGGTCTCGAGTCTTGCCATGATTAGATCGATTGCCTCCTGTCGATAAACACATATCAGGACTCATGGCCACCACTGGGCGGCCTCGAGAGGATTCTATATAATCAAACCAACTTACTAAAAAATAATTCATTCTCCCAGCGCATATTGCAGCGGTCGCCCTGGCTGGCATAATAGCCGCCTAAACCCGACAAAATAGGTCAAGTAAATGTTCAGAACACTTTCCATCTTGGCAGGCACCCTGCTGATCGCCTTCCAGGCGCACGCCGCGGACCTGACACCCCTGGTCGACGGCGACTGGCTCGAGGCCCATCTCGATGACGACAATCTCGTCATCCTTGACGTCCGCTCCACCATCGATGACGGGGGGGATCGTGAAAGCTTCGAAGCGGCCCATATCCCCGGGAGCGTCTACAGCAGCTATACCGAGGATGGCTGGCGAGAATCCCGCAATGACGTCGCGGGTCTGATGCCGGCCGTCGCGGATCTCGAGAACGTGATCAGCGACCTGGGCATCGGTAACGACGATACCGTGGTGATCGTACCCGCGGGCACCGGCGCGACCGACTTCGGCAGTGCCGCTCGCGTCTACTGGACCTTCAAGGTGCTGGGCCATGACGATGTCGCCATCCTGAACGGTGGCTTCGCTGGCTGGCAGCAGCAGGATTTCGAGGTGGCCAACGGACCCACACCCGACCCTGAACCCGCCAACTTCCAGGCGAGCCTCCGGGAAGACCTGATCGCCACCACCGAAGAGGTCGAGGCGGCGCGTTCCTCCCAGGCTCAGCTGGTCGATGCGCGGCCCTCGGATTACTTCACCGGCGACAACAAGTCTTCTGCCGCCCGCGTCGCAGGGACGATTCCCGGCTCGACCAATCTGCCGCATCAGACTCTGATGCAGGGTCAGGATGGCGCCTACTTCCTCGATGTCGATGGCCTTCAGGCGCGTATCAACGAGGCCGAACTCGATCGCAATGCCCAGACCATCGCCTTCTGCAATACCGGACACTGGGCGGCAACCGACTGGTTCGTCCTCAGCGAGATGGCCGGCTTCGACAATGTCTCCATGTATGACGGCTCCATGGCCGCCTGGACCCTGAGCGACGCGCGTCCGGTCCAGGTCGCCAAGCGTGGCCTGGGAAAACTGCTGGACTTCTTCAACTGAGGAAATGAATCAGCACGATTGCGCCAGTGGGTATCCCGCCCCTGCCATGCCCCGAGGTATGGCAGGGGCATTAGGTTGAATAAAGGGCGGAAGGGAATATGAATCAAGCGAGTACGCTGCACGCCCAGCAGAGCAGCTGGCAGGTAGATCGATTCACGGTGGGAGTGGCAATGGTCGGGCTGGCCCTGCTGGCTGCCTTGATCTGGCTGGAAACGGCGCCCTACCTGGTGGCGCTGTTCGGTGTCGGCACTCTGCTCGGGGTCGCCCTCTACCATGGCGCCTTCGGTTTCACCGCCGGCTGGCGCAACCTGGTGACCCAGAAACGCGGGGCGGGTCTACGCGCCCAGCTGCTGCTCTTCGCCATCAGCTCGGTGATCATGGTGCCCATGCTCCACAGCGGCATTGAGGGGCTGGTGGGTGCCGTGGCGCCGGTCGGCGTATCCCTGGTAGTGGGTGCCTTCATCTTCGGCATCGGCATGCAACTGGGGGGAGGCTGCGGCTCCGGCACCCTCTTCACGGTGGGGTCGGGCAATATCCGCATGGTCGTGACCCTGCTCTTCTTCATCATCGGCAGCGTGATCGGCACCCTCCATCTGCCCTGGTGGCTGGAACGCCCCGGCATCTCACCGGTGAGCCTGGTCGACGGCCTGAGCCTGCCGGGTGCCATCCTCTTCCAGCTGGTCCTGCTGGGTGCCATCGGCCTCTGGGTCGCCCGTATCGAACGCCGCGCCCACGGGCGGGTGGAGTGGAATGAGTGGCGTCTCGGTGGTAGCGAGAAGGGCTTTCTGAAAACCCTCCTCACGGGTCGCTGGCCGTTCCTCTGGGCGATCGCGGCGCTCGCGCTCGGCAATGTCCTGACCCTGGCCATCGCCGGCGCCCCCTGGGGCATCACCTTCGCCTTCGGTCTCTGGGGTGCCAAGGCCCTGCAGGGCATGGGTGTGGACATGAGCCAATTCGAGTTCTGGACCTGGGACACCCCTGCCCTGGCGCTGGCCGATTCGGTGCTGGTCGACACCACCTCGGTCATGAACTTCGGACTGCTGCTGGGCGCCATGCTGGCCGCCGGCATGGCCAACCGCTTCAACGAAGCCAGCCTGCGCAAGCCTCCGGGTCGGCAATTCCTGGCGGCCATCGTCGGCGGGCTCCTGCTTGGCTATGGGGCCAGGCTGGGCTTCGGTTGCAACATCGGCGCGCTCTTCTCCGGGATCGCCTCGGCCAGCCTGCATGGCTGGATCTGGTTCGCCTCGGCCTTCGTCGGCTCGCTGATCGGCATCCGGCTGCGTCCCTGGTTCCGACTTCCCAACTGATGACACCCAAGGAGTTCGACATGAAGGCCATCTATCGCCGCGGCATCGTGGTGCTGGCTCTGCTGGTGATTTTCGTGATGATCCTGGCCGATCACCTGTCCAGCAACACCTTCTCCTTCAACACCGGCGACAGGAGCGTCGACACGGTGCTCAAGCAGCGTGCGCAGGGCGGCAGGGAATGTTCGCCCTGCGCTCCCTGCCCCCAATAAGCTTCCATCAGGCACGACAACCGACTGGCATCGGTAGGCCAGGAGGAAAGGCACAGGGAAGCAATGACCAGGGATGCCGCAGTCAGCAAGGCGCAAGGGTGCTGAAGCGAATGACGAGAGACGTCATGTCCTGATGAATCAAGAGCTGATGAATCAAGAGCGGGTGACGACGTTGGCTCCCCGAACAGGACTCGAACCTGTGACCCAGTGATTAACAGTCACTTGCTCTACCAACTGAGCTATCGGGGATCGTCATCTAACGGCGGGATGTGTGCTTGGCTCCCCGAGCAGGACTCGAACCTGCGACCCAATGATTAACAGTCATTTGCTCTACCAACTGAGCTATCGGGGAATGACCTCGAACACGGGGCGTAGTATACGTAACGGGTTCGCCAGGTCAAGAGCGGCTGATCCCGGTGGCTTATGCCCCACAACGAGAAGGCGCCCCTTCGTGGCAAGCGAAGGGGCGCCTTCTCTACTCTGGTGGCTATTCAGCCCCCGATGCCGAGAGACGCTTTCACCGCCGGCAGTGCCGGCTCGCCCTCACGGGTACTGACACCCTCCAGCCAGGTATCGAGCACCGCCGGGTTGGCCTGGAGATAGGCGCGCGCCGCCTCTCGGGGATCTGCCCCGGCATCCATGATGGTCGCCATCAGTTGGTTCTCCATCTCAAGGGTGAACTCGAGATTTTCCAGCAACGCAGCGACGTTGGTGCACTCCTCTGCGTAACCGCCGCGGGTGTTGGTGTAGACGGTGGCACCGCCGAGGTCGGGGCCGAAGTAATCATCGGTGCCCTCCAGGTAGGCCATGTCGAAGTTGGTGTTCATGGGATGCGGCTCCCAGCCGAGGAACACCATCCACTGTTCCTCAGGCACCCGCGCACCCAATTCGGCGAGCATACCGGCCTCGCTGGAATCGACCAGCTGCCAGTCGCCCAGGCCGAAGGCGTCGTCGTCGATCATCTGCTGGATCAGCTTGTTGCCGTCGTTGCCGGCCTCGATGCCGTGAATACTGCTGTCAAACTGCTCGGCATAGTCGGCGAGGTCGGCCACCGACGTCACGCCGGCGTCATGAACGTACTGGGGCACCGCCAGGGTGTACTTGGCCCCCTCGAGGTTGGCACCCAGACGATCGACGTCGCCGTCCTCGATGTAGGGATCGCTGATCGAGGCCATGGATGGCATCCAGTTACCCAGGAAGACATCGAAGTCGCCGTTCTTCATGCCCTGGTAGGCGATCGGCACCGAGACGGTGTCGATACGCGTCTCATAGCGCATGGCCTCCAGCACCTCGGTGGTGAGTGCAGTGGTCGCGGTGATGTCGGTCCAGCCGACCTCGGCGAAACGCACGTTCTGACAGCTTTCCGGTTCGGCGGCCATCGCCGTGGAAGCGGTCATCCCCAGCGTGAGGGTACCGAGGCCCAGCATCAGGCGGCGCTGTAGAGTCGTCGTATTCATTGGTGTTCCCCTTTCAGTCTGACCAGAAGATAGCCGTTGCCATCGAGGCCTGTCGGCCATGTTTAATTGATTGAACGTTCAATATAAAAATGGCAAGCTGCGGCTATCATAACCATGCCTGGTAGTGTGGTTGCAAGGTGGAAGCCATGAGAAGGAGTCCGCAAGGTGCCCAAGATCGGCATGGAACCCATTCGTCGTGAACAGTTGATCAAGGCCACCATGGCGGCCATCAATGAGGTCGGCCTGGCAGATGCCACGGTGATGCGCATTGCCCGCCATGCGGGCGTCTCCGCCGGCATCATCAGTCACTACTTCGGGGGTAAGGACGGCCTGCTGGAAGCCACCATGCGCCAGATCCTGAGCGATCTGGGCGAGGCGGTGGCGGCGCGGCGCCGTGAGCTCACGACCGCGAACCCCAGAGACCACATCGGCGCCATCATCGACGGCAACTTCGACTGCAGCCAGGTCACCGGGCCGGTGGCCAAGACCTGGCTGGCCTTCTGGGCCAGCAGCATGCACGAGCCGCAATTGGCGCGCCTGCAGCAGGTCAACGACCGGCGCCTCTACGCCAATCTCTGCCATCAGTTCCGGAGTCTCATGCCCCGCGACAAGGCCCGCGCCTGTGCTCGAGCGCTGGCCGCTCTGATCGATGGCCTCTGGTTACGCGGCGCCCTGACCCACGAAAGCCTGGACAGCGACGAGGCGCGCCTTCTGGCCCGGGACTACCTCGATCGCCTGCTGGATACCCACCACACAACTTCTTCTTGAAGGGAGAGCAACATGCCATCTCTGGACAACCAGACCCTCTACATCGACGGCCGTCACACCGCCGCCACTTCCGGCGAGACCTTCACCGTGGTCAACCCCTTCGACGGCTCACCGCTCGCCGAGGTGCAGCAGGCCGCCGAGGCCGACGTGGACACCGCCGTGGCCGCCGCCCGCAAGGGCCAGCGGACCTGGGTCGCCATGACCGGCATGGAGCGCGGCCGCATCCTCAATCGCGCCGTGGCCTTGCTCCGTGAACGCAACGATGAGATCGCCAAACTCGAGACCCGCAACACCGGCAAGCCGATCAGCGAGACGGCCGCGGTGGACATCGTCACCGGCGCCGACGTCCTCGAGTACTACGCTGGCCTCGCGTCGGCCATCGAGGGCAGCCAGATCCCGCTGCGCGAGGACGCCTTCGTCTATACCCGCCGCGAGCCGCTGGGCGTGATCGGCGCCATCGGCGCCTGGAACTACCCCATCCAGATCGCCTGCTGGAAGAGTGCCCCGGCGCTGGCCGCCGGCAACGCAGTGGTCTTCAAGCCCAGCGAGGTCACCCCGCTCACCGTCATGAAGCTCGCCGAGATATTCACCGAGGCCGGGCTGCCCGATGGCGTCTTCAACGTGATCCATGGCGACGGCAGCGTCGGTGCCCTGATGACCGGACATCCCGGCATCGACAAGATCTCCTTCACCGGCGAAGTGGGCACCGGCAAGAAGGTGATGGCCGCCGCCGGGGGATCCACCCTCAAGGACGTGACCATGGAGCTGGGCGGCAAGTGGCCGCTGATCGTCTTCGCCGACGCCGACCTCGATCGTGCCGCCGACGCCGCCATGATGGCCAACTTCTACTCCAGCGGGCAGATCTGCACCAACGGCACCCGGGTCTTCGTCGACAGTTCGGTGAAGGAGGCATTCGAGGCGAAGATCGCCGAGCGCGTAGCACGTATCCGCGCCGGCGACCCGCTGGACCCGAACGTCAATTTCGGCCCCCTGGTTAGCTTCGAGCACCAGGCCAAGGTGCTCTCCTATATCGCGCTGGGCAAGCAGGAGGGTGCCAGGGTACTAGCCGGCGGCGAGGCCTGGGACCAGGGCGAGCGCGGCGGAGTCGAATGGTCAAAAGGTGCCTGGGCGGCCCCCACGGTATTCACCGACTGCACCGACGAGATGCGCATCGTGCGCGAGGAGATCTTCGGCCCGGTGATGGCGATACTGGCCTTCGATGACGAGGAGGAAGTCGTCGAGCGCGCCAACGACACCCACTATGGCCTGGCCGCTGGCGTCTTCACCGAGGGCCTCAACCGAGCCCACCGGGTGATCCACCGCCTCGAGGCCGGCATCTGCTGGATCAATACTTGGGGCGAGTCCCCCGTCGAGATGCCGGTAGGGGGTTACAAGCAGTCCGGCGTGGGCCGCGAGAACGGCCTCGAGACCCTGGCCCACTACACCCAGACCAAGTCGGTCCAGATCGAGATAGGCCCCTTCGAGTCGGTATTTTAAGGAAGCGACATGGCAGGGATTCGAGAATTCGACTACATCATCATCGGCGCCGGCTCCGCCGGCAATGTGCTGGCCACGCGCCTGACCGAAGACGAAGATGTCTCGGTGCTGCTGCTCGAGGCCGGCGGCCCCGACTACCGCTTCGACTTCCGCACCCAGATGCCGGCGGCGCTGGCCTACCCGCTGCAGGGCAAGCGCTACAACTGGGCCTTCGAGACCGATCCCGAGCCGTACATGGATGGCCGGCGCATGGAATGCGGCCGTGGCAAGGGATTGGGCGGCTCCTCGCTGATCAACGGCATGTGCTACATCCGCGGCAATGCCCTGGACTACGACCACTGGGCCAAGGCCCCCGGCCTTGCGGACTGGACCTACGCCGACTGCCTGCCCTACTTCAGGAAGTTCGAGATCCGCGATATCGGCCCCAACGCTTACCATGGCGGCGATGGGCCGGTGAGTGTCACTACCCCGAAAGAGGGAAATAACCCTCTGTACCGCACCTTTATCGAGGCGGGTAAGCAGGCCGGCTACCCGGAGACCGAGGACGTCAACGGCTACCAGCAGGAGGGCTTCGGCCCCATGGACCGCTTCGTCACCCCACACGGCCGGCGTGCCTCCACGGCCCGCGGCTACCTCGACCAGGCCAAGGGGCGGCCGAACCTGACCATCGAGACTCGCGCGCTCACCGACGTCATCGAGTTCGAGGGCAAGCGGGCCGTGGGCGTACGCTACTGTCTTAAGGGCAATCGCAAGGGCGAGCCGCGCCAGGCCCGCGCCCGCCGCGAGGTCCTGCTGTGTGGCGGGGCCATCGCCTCGCCGCAGATTCTGCAGCGCTCCGGCGTGGGCCCGAAGGACGTCCTGGACGAGTTCGGCATTCCCCCGGTGCACGTCAACGACAACGTCGGCGGTCATCTCCAGGACCATCTGGAGATGTATATCCAGTACGAGTGCACCCGGCCGATCTCGCTCTACCCGGCGCTGAAGTGGTACAACCAGCCGAAGATCGGCGCCGAATGGCTGTTCCTGGGCAAGGGCGTAGGGGCGAGCAACCAATTCGAGTCCTGCGGCTTCATTCGCTCCAATGACCGGGAGGAATGGCCCAACCTGCAGTACCACTTCCTGCCCATCGCCATCAGCTACAACGGCAAGAGCGCAGTCCAGGCCCACGGCTTCCAGGCCCACGTGGGCTCCATGCGCTCGGAGAGTCGCGGGCGCATCCGCCTGACGTCGCGGGATCCCGAGGCCGCGCCCAGCATCCTGTTCAACTACATGTCCAAGGAGAAGGACTGGCAGGAGTTCCGCGACGCCATCCGCCTGACCCGCGAGATCATCAATCAGCCCGCCTTCGATCCCTACCGCGGCCGGGAGATCTCCCCGGGACCGGACGTGGCCTCCGACGCCGAGCTGGATGCCTTCGTCAAGGCCCATGCCGAGACCGCCTACCATCCCTGCGGCAGCTGCCGCATGGGCGAAGGCGACGACGCCGTGGTCGACGGCCAGGGCCGGGTGCACGGCCTCGAGGGGCTGCGGGTGGTGGACGCCTCGCTGTTCCCGGTGATTCCCACCGGCAACCTCAACGCGCCGACCATCATGCTCGCCGAGAAGATCGCCGACCGCATCCGCGGCCGCGACCCCTTGCCGCGTTCGGATGCCCCCTACCATGTGGCAGGCGATGCCCCGGCCCGCGAAGAGCCGAAGCGACGCATGGAGTGAACGCTGGCCGGTTGCAGGAAAGTGGGCTAGCCTGAAAGGACTCAAACATCCGTTCGAATTCGGCGTTCCATCCAAGCGGAGACTGCCCATGCTAGCCCTGATCCTGCTGCTCTTGGCCATGACCGGCCTGCTGGTCGTCATGCGCCAAGAGGCTGGCGCCTTGCCCGCCATCGGGGTGCTCTGCGTGACGGGCCTGGTCGCCCTGCTCTTAGGTGCCGAGGTCCTCGGGTCCTTGTTGCTGATCGGGGCCATGCTGGTGGCCGCGGCCGGTCTCCCTGCCCTGCGCCTCAAATGGCTCAGTCCACGGCTGTTCGCTGCCTTCAAGAAGGTGGCACCAAGGGTTTCGGGTACCGAGCGCATCGCCCTGGAGGCCGGAACCGTCTCCTGGGACGGGGAGTTGTTCACCGGCAGGCCAGACTGGCAGGCATTGCTTGCCATGACGGATGAAGGACTGACCAGGGAAGAGCAGGATTTCATCGACCACCAATGCAACGTGGCCGCCGGCATGTGCAACGCCTGGGAAATCGCTCAGGAACGGGCCGACCTGCCCCAGGAACTCTGGGATTACCTCAAGGCGGAACGTTTCTTCGGCATGATTATCCCCGGGGAGTACGGTGGCCTGGGATTCTCTGCCAAGGCGCAGTCCATGGTGCTGCAGAAGCTCTCGATCAGTGAGACGCTGATGGTCACTGTGGGTGTACCAAACTCCCTGGGACCCGGCGAATTGCTGCTCAAGTACGGTACCCAGGCGCAGAAAGACTACTACCTGCCACGCCTGGCCGATGGCCGCGAGATCCCCTGCTTCGGCCTGACCGGCCCCCGCGCCGGCAGTGACGCCACCGCCATTCCCGACACCGGGGTGGTCTGCCGGCAACGGATCAACGGCGAGGAAGTCCCCGGCCTGCGGCTCGACTTCGAGAAACGCTGGATCACCCTGGCGCCCATCGCCACGGTGATCGGCGTGGCCTTTCGTGTCTTCGACCCGGAGCACCTGCTGGGTGACGAGAGCGACCGGGGCATTACCCTTGCACTGATTCCGCGGGATACCGAGGGCGTGGAAATCGGCCGCCGCCATTACCCCATCGGCTGCCCCTTCATGAACGGGCCCATCAAGGGAAAGGACGTCTTCGTGCCACTCGACACCCTGATCGGCGGCCCCGAAATGGTCGGCCAGGGCTGGCGAATGCTGGTGGAGTGCCTGTCCATCGGTCGCTGTATCACTCTGCCCTCCGGCGCCGCCGGTACCGCCCGCTACGCCCTGGGATGGAGTGGTGGCTTCGCCCGTATCCGCCGTCAATTCAACGTGCCGGTGGCCGAGATGGAAGGCATCCAGGAGCCCCTGGCCCGCATGGCCGCTCTCTGCTACATCGCTCGGGCGGCGGTCTATCAGACGGCCAACACCATCGACCGCGGGGAGAAGCCGGCGGTGCCTTCGGCGATCCTCAAGAGTCAGCTCACCGAGTTCCAGCGTCAGGCACTCGGCGATGCCATGGACATTCATGGTGGCAAGGCGGTGACGCTGGGGCCGAGCAACTACCTGGGGATCGGCTACAGCGCCAACCCGGTGGCCATCACCGTCGAAGGCGCCAACATCATGACCCGCAACCTGATGATCTTCGGCCAGGGGGCGATTCGTTGCCATCCCTGCGTGCTCGAGGAACTGGCCGCCAAGGAGACCGATGACCTGGCGGCCTTCGACAGCGCCGTCTTCGGCCATGTCGGGTTGATCCTGGGTAATGCCGCCCGCGCCCTGACCCAGGGACTCGGGATCGGCAAGCCCGACGTGCCCTTCGACGCGATCGCCGCGCCCTATGCCAGGGATATCTCTCGGCTCTCCGCGGCCTTTGGCCTCTGTGGCGATGCCGCCTTGGCGAGTCTCGGCGCCAGCCTCAAGCAACGTGAGATGATTTCCGCGCGCCTGGCCGACGTGCTGTCCAATCTCTACCTGGCCTCCATGGTGCTCAAGCAATGGCAGGAGGGTGACCGGGTCGACGGCGAAGCGGTGTTGCTGGATTACAGCTGTCGTTTCCTCTTGCAGCGTGCCGAGCAGGCCCTGGATGAGTTCCTCGACAACCTGCCCCATCGTGCCCTGGGTCGAGGGTTGCGGATCATCGTGATGCCCGTGGGTCGGCGCTGGAAGCGTCCTCACGACGACCTGGCAAGGGACATCGCCCAGGCCGTGTCCCGCGATACCGCCCTGCGACACACCCTGCTGGAGGCCACCTGGCAAGACAACAAGGGTGCCCGGGACAATCCACTGGCCCGTTACAATGCCCTGCTGATCACCCAAGAGCGTGCCGAGGCGCTCTATCGCATTGTCAACAAGGCCTACGCCAAGGGAAAGTTGCCCATGGAGGCCCTGCATCCCGAGCAGAAGGTGGAGGCTGCGCTGGAGAAGGGGTTGATCACCGAGGAGGACGCCACCTTCATGCGCGAACGGGAAACCGAGGTACTCGAACTGCTCAGCGTGGACGACTTCCCCTACGACGCCTTCGTCACCGACAAGACAGGGTTCTGAGCCGAAGCGGTTGGCCTTCCTATAACGGCCACACCAGCAGGATCATGGGAATGGCCACCGCCAACACGACGATCTCCAACGGCAGCCCCATGCGCCAGTAGTCGCCGAAGCGGTAGCCGCCGGGGCCCATTACCAAGGTGTTGGACTGGTGGCCGATGGGGGTCAGGAAGGCACAGGAGGCGCTGACCGCCACCGCCATCAGGAAGGGATCTATCGAAGCGCCGAAACCATTGGCCAAGCTCACCGCAATGGGCGCCATCAATACCGCCGCCGCGGCATTGTTGATCACGTCAGAGAGCATCATGGTCAGCACGAAAAGCCCGACCAGAGTCACCACCGCCGGCCACTGCCCTCCCCAGATCAACATGGTATCGGCGATCAGCGTCGCCCCACCACTGCTCTCCAGCGCCTGCCCTACCGGAATCATCGCCCCGAGCAGCACGATCACCGGCCCGTCGATGGCCTGGTAGCCTTCGCGCAGCGGCAGCACCCCCACCAGCAGCGAGACAAGCGCCGCAGAGGAAAGCGCTACCGCCGCCGGAAGCAGTCCAAACAGGATGGCCAGGATCGCCGCCGCGAAGATGCCCAGTGACACCAACAACATGCGCGGTTGGCCGAGCGACAGGTTACGGCTCGCCAAAGGCAGACAGCCCAGGGTAGCCAGGCTTTCGGAGAGCTCGCTCTCGCCACCCTGTAGCAACAATACGTCCCCCGGGCGAAAGCGAATATCGTGCAGGCGCTGCTTGAGACGACCACCATCCCGGGCCACCGCCACCAGGTGCAGGCCGAACTGGTTATGCAGTCGCAACTGGCCGGCGGTACGATTGACCATCATGGAGTCGGTGCGCACCACGGCTTCCACCAGCTGCAGGCCTTCGGTATCCACACCGCTCTTGGTTTCCTTCTCCTGCTTGTCGTTGTCCTTGCCTTTCTCCTCGTCTTTCTCCTCTTCCGGGCTCTCGCTGCTATTCCTGTCGCTGTTGTGTTGTGCCTTCTTGTCGTCTTCGACTTTCTCGACCTCGCTCTCCTGCTTTTCCTTCTCCTTCCCCTTTTCCTCCTCTTCGGGGTCCTTGCCCACACGCAGCCCCGCCTTGTCCTCCAGCAGCTTCATCTCATCAGGACCCGCCTCCAGCAGCAGGATATCGCCCGCCCGAAGCTCACCATGGAAGGCATGACCAGCGCGGCGCTTGTCGTCTCTTACCACGGCCAGCACGGGAATGGTCTCCTCCAGCGCATCCTGCAGGTCGTACAGCGTCCAGCCATTGGCCTTCGCCTCCTCGTCTACCTCGAGTTCGACCAGGTAGTTGGCGGTATCGAACATCTCCTCGGTGGAGGCCTTACCGGCTCGCTGGGGCACCAGCCGCCAGCCGATCAACAGGATGAAGGCCAGCCCGGCCAGGGCCACCGCCACGCCCACGGGAGAGAAGGAAAAGAGCCCGAAGGACTCGCCGGTGACCGAGCCCCGATAGCTGGCGATGATGATATTGGGCGGGGTGCCGATCAGGGTGGTGAGCCCGCCGAGCAGTGAGCCGAAGGCCAGCGGCATCAGCAGCAGCGACGGCGAGGTGTCATGCTCGCGGGCCAGTCGCATGGCCACCGGCAGCAGTAGCGCCAGCGCCCCGACGTTGTTCATGAAGCCGGAAAGCACCACTACCGTGCCGGTCAGCGCGGCCAACTGCAGGAAGAGTCGCTCACCGACTCTGAGCACTTGCTCGGCGATGACGTCCACCACCCCGGAGTGTTCGAAGGCGCGGCTGAGCACCAGCACGGCGGCCACGGTGATCACCGCCGGGTGGCCGAAGCCGAGGAAGGCATCATCCCCCGGCACCAGCCCCAGCATCACCGAGCCCAGCAGCGCCGATAATGCCACCAGGTCGTAGCGGAAGCGTCCCCAGACGAAGGCGGAAAGCGTCAGCCCAAGCACGATGAAGATCAGGGTGCTGTCCGACATCAGGAACTCGGCGGCTCGTCGAACGGCAGGGGGGAAGGCGTATCGCGACGAACCGAAAAGACGTTGAGGGTCATCGCCACCAGGGCGTAATAGCCGTAGACACCGACGAGTTCGACCACCGCAGGCTCACCAAAGGCGGAAACGGCCTGTTCATAGAAGGTGTCATCGACACGCCGGGTCGTATAGAGGGTCTTGCCCAGACGATAGACGAGTCGCTCGTCATCCCGAACGAAGGTCGGTTCCTGACCGATACGTAATGCCTCGATCACGGCATCGTCGATGCCCGCTTCCCGGGCAATGGGCGCATGGATCTGCCATTCCGCCTGAGACTGCCACCAGGATGCCGTGAAGAGAATGGCAAGCTCGGTCAGCCTCAACTCCAGGCGAGTCTCGTAACGGCAGAAGGCTCCCAGTCGTTGTGCATGACTCGCCAGTCCGGGGCTATGAATCCAGGCCAGGAAGGGGCCATCCAGATTACCTCTTGGACCGCTCAGTATGTCGCTCAACACCTCACGCTGGGCATCATCCATCCGCTCTTCTTCAAGCGGTGACAACCGTGATTCAATCGCCATCGATCTCGCTCCTCAAAGGCTGCTCAGTGCATCCTGGATTGCACTATCGAGTTTGTCGGTGAGCTCGTCCAGATGCTGGTCTTCAAGGATGAAGGGAGGCGCCAGCAGCACATGATCCCCCTGCCGGCCATCGATGGTGCCCCCCATCGGATAGCACATCAGGCCATGACCCATGGCCGCCTTCTTGATGCGCGCATGGAGCTTCAGATCGGGATCAAAGGGCTGTTTCTTGTCTCGGTCCGCGACCAGCTCGATACCCCGGAAGAGTCCCCGTCCCCGGATATCCCCGATATGGGGATGCGAGCCAAAGCGTTCGACCAGGCGCTCATGCAGGCCCTCCCCCAGGTGGACCACACGGGAAAGCAAGTCTCTGTCTTCGATCGCATGCTGCACTGCCAGGGCAGCGGCACAGGCCGTAGCATGGCCGATATAGGTATGGCCGTGCTGGAAGAATCCCGAGCCATCGGCGATGGCCTGGTGAATCCTGGCGCTGACCAGAGTCGCGCCGATGGGCTGATAGCCGGCACCGAGCCCCTTGGCCACGGTGATGAGATCCGCCGTCACACCCTCCTGCTCCGCGGCGAACAGGCTACCGGTACGCCCCATGCCGCACATCACCTCATCGAGTATCAGCAGCACCCCGTGCCGGTCACAGACCTCGCGTATCCGGGTGAAATAATCCGGCACCGCTGTCACGGCACCCAGGGTGGCGCCGACCACGGGCTCGGCCACGAAGGCCATGACGTTCTCGGGCCCCAGCCGCTGTATCTCTTCTTCCAGCTCAGCAGCCAGGCGAACGGCATAGCCCTCCAGAGTTTCCCCGTCACGCAGACCCCGATAGGCGTAACAGGGACTGACATGGCTGACATTGATCAGCAAGGGCTCGAACTGGCGGCGTCGCCACTCGTTGCCACCCGTCGCCAGGGCCCCGAGGGTATTGCCATGATAGCTCTGGCGACGAGCGATCAGATGCTTGCGCTCGGGCTGGCCGATCTCTATGAAGTACTGGCGAGCCAGTTTCAGTGCCGCCTCGATCGCCTCAGATCCGCCGGACACGAAATAAACAGACGACAGGCCTTCCGGCGCCTTCGCGACGAGGTAGTCGGCCAGCGATTCCATCGGTTCGTTGGTGAAGAAGGAGGTGTGCGCATAGGCCAGCTGGCCTACCTGGCGACGGATGGCCTCGATGACATCGGCATCGCTGTGCCCAAGGCAGGACACTGCGGCGCCCCCGCTGGCATCGAGGTAGTACCTGTCCTGACTGTCGATCAGGTAGGGGCCGTCACCCTTGACTGCCATGGGATAGTGCTGGTTCAGATTGCGATGAAACACGTGACTCATGGCGGTCTCCTTCAGGTCAAAGCCGCGCCCCTTGTGATGGCAGGAACGGCTGGCGTCTCATTATCAGGGTATCAGGATTGTAGACCCCGTGGTCCGCCGACCCTGAAGGGCGTCCTGCGCCTTGCCGACCTCCTCCAGCGGGTAGCGCTGGGCGATATCGATCTTCACTTCCCCGCTCTCCAGGACGGCAAAAAGGTCTCTCGCCATCATCTCCAGTCGCTCGCGCGTGTCGGCATAGCCGTTGAGACTGGGACGGGTGGCGAACAGCGATCCCTTCTTGTTGAGGATCCCGATGTTGACGCCATCCACGGGACCGGAGGCGTTGCCGAAACTGACCATCAGGGCTCGCGGCTTGAGGCAGTCCAGAGAGAGTTCCCAGGTATCCTTACCCACCGAATCATAGACCACATCACACATCTCTCCCTGGGTCAGTTCTCGAACCCGATCCACCAGGTTCTCCCGGGTGTAATCGATGGTCGCCCAGGCGCCATTGCGCTCGGCCAGCGCCGCCTTCTCGGGAGAGCTGACGGTACCGATCAGCTTCACCCCCAGCGCCCTGGCCCACTGGCAGGCAATGGAGCCGACGCCACCCGCGGCCGCATGGAAGAGGATGGTCTCGCCGCCCTTCAGCGGGAAGGTCTGACGCAGCAGGTACTGGACCGTCAGGCCCTTGAGCATGCAAGCCGCCGCCGTCTCGACGTCAACGGTATCGGGCAGCACTACCGCCTTGTCTGCCGGAAGCACATGGTATTGCGCATAGGCGCCCAGGGGACCCTGGGCATAGGCGACCCGGTCACCCGGCTTGAGGTGGCTGACCCCGGCGCCCACGGCATCGACCAGGCCGGCTCCCTCGGTACCCAGACCCGATGGCAAGGAGGGCGCCGGATAGAGACCGGTACGAAAGTAGATGTCGATGAAATTCAATCCGACGGCCTGGTTCTTGACTCTCACCTCACCGGGGCCTGGATCTGCCGGCGTGACGTCGACGAGTTCGAGGACCTCGGAACCTCCGATGCGGGAAAACTGGATACACTTGGCCATAGGGTTGTCTCTTCTTGGTCGTGGAATAATCTTCATGAGGATAATCAATTCGGTATCCAAACGCGAAGCCCGCATAGGGTCAAGGCTTTCTGTCATCGGCCGGATGCGCGGACACGGAAATGCCGCTGAGGTGTAGGATAGGAGAACATCGACCGACCAGGGAGGCCATGTCGCATGTCAGATCCCAGGATTGCCCTGCCCCGCCTGATGGCCCACCGCGGCCTCTCCGCCCGAGCACCGGAAAACACCCTGGCGGCCGTTCGTGCCGCCCACGAGGTGGGCTGCTATTGGGTCGAACTCGACGTGCAATTACTCGGCGACGGCACACCGGTGATATGGCATGACGCCACCGTCAATCGCTGCTCGGATGGCCGCGGCACGCTCGCTGATCTGGACTATCCCAGGGCCCGCCAACTCGATGCGGGCAGCTGGTTCTCCGACCACTTCCGCGGCGAGCCCATGGCCACCCTGAGGGAGATGCTGGAGTTGATCAACAGACACGAGATGGGGCTCAACCTGGAACTGAAGCTGAACCGCGGACGAAGTGTGGCCGCACTCACCGATGTTGTGGTGCCCACCCTTCTGGACGCCCTGCCGGCGGAGCGGCTGATCCTGTCTTCCTTCAATGACGATGCCCTGGCCCGTGCCCGTGAGATCGCTCCCGCGTCGCAACTCGCCTTGGGCGTCCTGTTCGAGGGACTGAACAGCGACTGGCGTTCACGCTGTGAAGCCATCGAGGCATACAGCGTTCATGCCGACTGGAAACGCCTCAACCGACGCCAGGCAGCCGCCGTTGCCGAGGCGGGCCACCACCTGATCTGTTACACGGCCAACGACCCCACTGCCTTCGCCCACCAGTGGTCCTGGGGGGTGGAATGCGTGATCAGCGACGATCCTGGAAGCTTTGCGGGCCACTTGCCTGACGAGTCGTCAGGTCGTCAGTAAGGCGTGAAGAACACCCATGTCAAGCTGGTCTTCCAGCATATCGGCCAGGCGGTCGAGCTCGCGCTGGCGGTGGGCAGGATAGTCCACCTCGGCGCCACCAGCCGCCAGACCACAGCGCGCCAGCAAGGCGCGACAGGCATCGGGCTTGTCGAACAGGCCATGCAGATAGGTTCCCATGACCTGGCCATCCTCGCTGACCGCGCCATCGCCCCGGTCGTCCAGCTCTATCAGGGGACGCGCGAGTGCCGGGCCTTCGCTCACGCCGTTGTGGATCTCGTAGCCGTCCACCGACACGCCCTCAGGCAGCATCCTCCCCTCGACATTGCGTAGCCGCTTGCCGGCCACCATGCGGGTCTGGAAATTCAGCCAGCCGAGGCCAGGGCTCGATCCCGCCGGCCCCTCGAGGCCATTCGAATCATGAATCCACTCGCCGAGCATCTGAAATCCGCCGCAGATGCCCAGCAGCTTGCCGCCATAGCGCAGATGGCGGCGAATGGCTTCCTCCCAGTCCTGGGCGCGCAGCCAGTCGAGGTCACTACGGGTGCTTTTGCTGCCCGGCAGGATGATCAGGTCCGCCGACGGGATGGGCTGGTCAGGGCCAACGAACGTCAGCTGAATCTGTGGATGCAGGCGAAGCGGATCGAAATCATTGTGGTTGCTGATGCGCGGCAGGGCCGGCACTACCACCCTGAGCGTCGGCTCGGGGTTTTCAACGCCCGTCAGTCCGACGCTATCCTCGGCATCCAGCAGCAGACCCTGGAGATAGGGAAGCGTACCCAGCACCGGCTTGCCGGTGCGTTCCTCGAGCCAGTCGATCCCCGGCTGCAACAATGCCATATCGCCGCGGAAGCGATTGATCACGAACCCACGGGTGCGCACACGCTCGCTGTCGCTGAGCAGTTCAAGCGTTCCCACCAGCTGGGCGAAGACCCCGCCGCGGTCGATATCGCCGACCAGGATGACCGGGCAGTCCACCATCTCGGCGAAGCCCATGTTGGCAATGTCGTTGTCGCGCAGGTTGATCTCTGCGGGGCTTCCGGCCCCTTCCGCGATGATCACCTCGAAACGGCTCGACAACGCCTGCCAGGCAGCTAGCACCGAACGCTTCGCCTCTGCCTTGCAGGCATGATAATCCAGCGCATCCATGTGGCCGTGCACCCGGCCGCGCAGTATCACCTGAGCGCCACGGTCGCTCTCGGGCTTGAGCAGCACCGGATTCATGTCGCTGTGGGGAGCGAGCCCGCAGGCCAGCGCCTGAAGCGCGGTGGAGCGGCCGATCTCACCGCCGTCCTCGGTCACCGCGCTGTTGAGCGCCATGTTCTGCGGCTTGAAGGGCGCCACCGATACCCCGCGACGCGATAACGCCCGGCAGATCGCCGCCACCACGGTGCTCTTGCCGGCATCCGAGGTGGTGCCCTGAATCATCAGCGTGGCCATGGCCTAGAGTTCGACCCCTTTCTGGGCCTTGATACCCTGATCCTTGAAGGCATGCTTGACCACCTTCATTTCGGTGACGGTATCGGCCAGCTCGATCAGCTGCTGAGGGGCATGACGCCCGGTGACGACCACATGCTGCATCGCCGGACGCCCCTGCAGGTCGTCGAGGACCCGGTCGAGGTCGAGGTAGTCATGACGCAGGGCAATATTGAGCTCATCAAGCAGCACCAGTTGGTAGCGTTCGTCGGCGAGCATGTGGCGCGCGACCTCCCACGCCGCCTCGGCCGCCTCTACGTCGCGATTGCGATCCTGGGTGTCCCAGGTATAGCCCTCGCCCATCACGTGGTAGTCGACGCCCGGGAGGTCGCGGAAGAAGGCTTCCTCGCCGGTACTGAACTTGCCCTTGATGAACTGCACCACCCCTACCTTCATGCCATGGCCCAGGGCACGCGCCAACATGCCGAAGCCGGAGCTGCTCTTGCCCTTGCCGGGGCCGGTGAGTACCAGCAACACGCCCTGCTCCTTGTCCGCGCGGGCGATGCGTTCGTTCATGATCTTCTGCTTGTGGGCCATGCGCCGGGCATGGCGGTCGGGGTCCTTGGCGTTGCATTGCATCCTGCAAACTCCTTTAAGTTCTCGGTGACTGCTCTCGGAAAGTCCGGCAAAAAAGGTTGCATCTATCGCAGCGCAACGAATACCGGTGCGCCATCGATTTCGGCCGTGGCCAGGCGCTGGCCATAGAGCCGCTCCAGCGCCTCGGATACCAGCATATTCTCGCGGGACCCCCAGCAGGCCTCGCCATCGGGATAGAGCAACAAGAGGTGATCGCACCAGCGGGCGGCCAGGTTGAGGTCGTGCAGACACATCAACACCACCTTGCCCGCGGCCGCCTGCTCGGCCAGCAGCGCCATGACCACCGTCTGATGGTGAAGATCGAGATGGTTGGTCGGCTCATCGGCCAGCCAAAGCTGCGGCGATTGCGTGAGCACTGTGGCAATGGCGACGCGCTGGCGTTCACCACCCGACAGCGTATTGACCAGGCGGTTCTTCAGATGGTCGACGTCCAGCCGTTCGAGCGCCTCCTCCGCGAGACGCACGTCATCGCCGCCCTCCATCTGCCAGGCGGACAGGTAGGGATGGCGACCGATCAAGGCGGTTTCCAGCACCGTCGCGGGAAAGCCATCCTGGCGCTCCTGGAAGATCATGCCTAGCTGGCGAGCGACCCGACGCCGCCGCAGGCCTGCCAACGGCTGGCCGTCCAGATCCACCTCGCCGGCGCGCGGAGCCCGTAGCCCGGCGAGAGTATGCAGCAGGGTGGTCTTGCCGACACCATTGGGGCCTAGGATGCCCCACACCTGCCCCGGTGCCAGGCAGAGATCCAGCGCCCTGCCGTCCGCTCGTCCGGGCACGTCGATCACCAGGCCTCTCGTCTCGAGTCGGCTCATCAGCGGCTCCGGTACAGCAGGTAGAGGAAGGTCGGCACGCCGATCAGCGCGGTGATCACGCCCACCGGCAACTGCTCCGGGGCGATCACCGTGCGCGCCAGGGTGTCGGCCAGCACCAGCAAGGTGCCACCGGCCAGGGCACAGGCGGGTAGAATGAGGCGCTGATCGTTGCCCAGCACCAGGCGCAGCATGTGGGGGACCACCAACCCCACGAAGCCGACGCTTCCGGCCGTGGTGACCGCCATGGCGGTCAGCAGGCTGGCGGTAATATAGATCGTCCACTCCAGCGGGCGAACCGCGACCCCCAGCGCTGCCGCCTGCATCGGCCCGCGTGCCAGCACGTTCAGGCTGCGTCCAAGGGGAAAACCCAGCAGGCAGACCAGCACCAGCACCAGCAGCGATGGCATGGGCGCGCGGGCATAGGCGAGATCCCCCATCAGCCAGTACAGCATGCCCGGCAGGCGCTCGGCGGGACTGAGCGCCAGCATCAAGGTGACGACCGCCCCCCAGCCGGCGGCGACCACCACGCCCGTCAACAGCAGTCGCGAGGGCGTCCAGCTACCGGTGCCATGGGCGAGGCCGAACACCAACAGCGTGGAGAGCAACGCACCGGCGAAGGCCGAGCCAGAGATCACCATGCCGCCAAGCCCCGCCAGCATCGCCGCCAGCGCCCCGACCGCCGCACCGCCGGAAAGGCCCAGCACGTAAGGGTCGGCGAGTGGATTGCGCAGCAGCACCTGCATGAGCGCCCCGGCGACCGCCAACAACCCACCGGTGGCGAAGGCGGAAAGCGAACGCGGCAGGCGCAATTCGAGAATCAGGGTGCGCGACAGGGGATCGCCGCTGCCGCTGAGCACCGCCCACAGCTCGGCAAGCGCCATATTGGCGCTGCCGACGCTGGCCGACAGGCCCAACGCCGCCAGCGATGCGGCCAGCAGAAACGCCAGGGGCAAGGTCAGCCGACGCATGAGGCCTCGTTATCAACGCCTGGCACGGGCCACCTCCAGTTTCTCGCAGAGGATCCGGCTGCCTTCGAGCAAGCGCGGGGTGGGCCGCTGAATGAGCGACGGCGGCACGAAGAACAGGTTGTCACGACTGACCGCCGTGAGGCCGGGATATTGGGTCCAGTGCGTCAGCCAATGCCGGTTCTCTTCGCCCTGTCTCTTATACACATCTCCGAGCCCACGAGACGCTCATGAATCTCG
>JAGXGN010000083.1 GCA_024636705.1 Halomonas sp. | reverse complement strand
GGCCTGCATGGGGTCGGGGTCTCGGTGGTCAATGCGCTTTCCCGACGGCTCGAGGTGGAGGTGCTCAAGGACGGCGGTCGACACGCCATCGCCTTCGAGCATGGCGACCTGGTCTCACCGCTGACCCTGATCGGTAGCGTCCCCAAGCGAGCCAGCGGCACCCTGTTGCGTTTCTGGCCGGAAGTCGACTACTTCGACAGTGCGAAGATTTCCGTCTCGCGCCTCAAGCATCTGTTGCGGGCCAAGGCGGTGCTCTGTCCCGGGCTCAAGGTCACCCTGGTGGAGGTCGATGGCGGCGAGAGCGTCTGGCAGTACGAGGACGGTCTGCGTGACTACCTGGCCCAGGCCATTGATGGCTTTGATGTCCTTCCGGCGTCGCCCTTCGTCGGCCACTTCGCCGACGATGAACAGGCGGTGGACTGGGCGATTCAGTGGTTACCCGAGGGCGGCGAGCCGCTGCTCGAGAGCTATGTGAACCTGATCCCCACGACCCAGGGGGGTACCCACGTCAATGGCCTTCGCGCCGGCCTGCTCGAGGCCCTGCGCGAGTTCTGCGAGTACCGGAGTCTCCTGCCGCGGGGCGTCAAGCTGAGTGCCGAGGACCTCTGGGAGCGGGTCGCCTATGTCTTCTCGGTGAAGATGCTCGATCCCCAGTTCGCCGGTCAGACCAAGGAGCGGCTATCGTCGCGAACCGTGGCGGGCTTCGTCTCCGGGGTGGTCAAGGACGCCTTCTCGCTATGGTTGAATCATCATGTCGACCAGGCCGAGGCGTTGGCCGAGCTGGTGATCAACGCCGCCCAGCGTCGCCAGAAGAGCGCGAAGAAGGTCGCGCGAAAGAAGGTCACCTCGGGGCCGGCGCTGCCCGGCAAGCTGGCCGACTGCTACGGTCAGGACCCCGCCCAGAGCGAGCTCTTCCTCGTCGAGGGCGACTCCGCCGGTGGCAGTGCCAAGCAGGCCCGCAACCGCGAGACCCAGGCGATCCTGCCCCTGCGCGGCAAGATCCTCAACACCTGGGAGGTGGAGTCCCATGAGATCTATGGCTCCCAGGAGGTCCACGATATCGCCGTCGCCGTGGGCATGGATCCCGGCAGTGATGACCTCACCAAGCTGCGCTATCACAAGATCTGCATCCTCGCCGATGCCGACTCCGATGGCCTGCACATCGCCACCCTGCTGTGTGCGCTCTTCGTGCGCCATTTCCCGGCCCTGGTGGATGCCGGCCACGTCTACGTGGCCATGCCGCCGCTCTACCGCATCGACCTGGGCAAGGAGGTCCACTATGCCCTGGACGAGAGCGAGAAGGCGGCCATCCTGCGCAAGCTCGAGGGCAAGCGCGGCACCGTGAACGTGCAGCGCTTCAAGGGCCTAGGCGAGATGAGCCCGCTGCAGCTGCGCGAGACCACCATGGCGGTGGAGACCCGCCGCCTGGTGCAGCTCACCCGGGAGGTCGACGACGGCACCATGGAGATGATGGACATGCTGCTGGCCAAGAAGCGCGCGCCCGACCGAAAGAGCTGGCTGGAAGACTACGGCAACCTCGCTGACATAGAAGTATAAGCTGACAGCTCTTCCAGTACGTTTCGTGCGGGCACATCCCGCGAATTTTCCATGATGGCAGATAGGGCCCCGAACCCATGACCATGGATATCCAGGTAGCGGAGGGCGACGTCGAGCGTCTATCCCTTCGCGAGTACTCCGAGAAGGCCTACCTCGACTACTCGATGTACGTGATTCTCGACCGAGCACTGCCGCACATCGGCGACGGCATGAAGCCCGTGCAGCGGCGCATCGTCTACGCCATGCGCGAGCTGGCGCTCTCCGCCAATGCCAAGTACAAGAAGTCGGCGCGTACCGTCGGCGACGTGCTGGGCAAGTTCCATCCCCACGGCGACAGCGCCTGCTACGAGGCCATGGTGCTGATGGCCCAGCCCTTCAGCTACCGCTATCCACTGGTGGATGGCCAGGGCAACTGGGGCAGTCCCGACGATCCCAAGTCCTTCGCCGCCATGCGCTACACCGAGGCGCGGCTGTCGAACTTCGCCGAGGTGCTGCTCGCCGAACTCGGCCAGGGCACGGTGGACTGGACCCCCAACTTCGACGGCACCATGAACGAGCCGGTGGTGCTGCCGGCGCGCCTGCCCCATGTGCTGCTCAATGGCGGCACCGGCATCGCCGTGGGCATGGCCACCGATATCCCGCCCCACAACGTCAGCGAAGTGGTCGAGGCGACCTGCCATCTGTTGCGTCGTCCCGAGGCGACGGTCGCCGAGCTGGTCGAGTATGTGCCGGCACCGGACTTCCCCACCGCGGCGGAGATCATCACCTCGCGTGCGGACCTGCGAAAGCTCTACGAGAGCGGCCGCGGCTCGGTGAAGTTGCGCGCCCGCTACGAAATGGAGGAGGGCAACGTGGTGATCACGGCGCTGCCCTATCAGGTCAGCGGCTCCAAGGTGCTCGAACAGATCGCCGCCCAGATGCAGGCGAAGAAGCTGCCCATGGTGGCCGACCTGCGTGACGAGTCGACCCACGAGGAACCGACGCGGCTGCTGATCGAGCCGCGCTCGAACCGCGTCGACATCGAGGCGCTGATGGCACACCTCTTCGCCACCACCGACCTCGAGAAGAACATCCGCGTCAACATGAACGTCATCGGCCTGGACGGTCGACCGCGGGTGATGCCCTTGCCGGACATGCTCGGGGAATGGCTGCGCTTCCGGCGCACCACGGTGCGTCGCCGCCTCGAACACCGCCTGGGCAAGGTCGAGGATCGCCTGCACCTCCTCGAGGGGCTTTTGATCGCCTACCTCAACATCGACGAGGTGATCCGCATCATCCGCGAGGAGGACGAGCCCAAGCCCGCCCTGATGGAAGCCTTCGGCCTCAGCGATCGCCAGGCCGAGGCGATCCTGGAGTTGCGCCTGCGCCACCTGGCCAAGCTCGAGGAAATGAAGATCCGAGGCGAGCAGGACGAGCTGGAGGCCGAACGGAAATCTCTCCAGGCGCTGCTGGGCAGCGAAGCCAAGCTCACCAATCTCATCGAAAAGGAGCTGCGCGCCTCGGGCGAGGCGCATGGCGACCCCCGACGCTCGCCGATCGTCGAGCGCGAGGAGGCCAGGGCGCTCTCCGAGGTGGAACTGGTCGGTGCCGACCCGATCACCGTGGTGGTCTCCGAGAAGGGCTGGATACGTAGCGCCAAGGGGCACGAGATCGATCCCGCCGGGCGCTCCTACAAGGCCGGGGACCGCTTCGCCCTGGCCGGCCGGGGCAAGACCAACCAGCCGCTGGTATTGCTCGATGACACCGGGCGCGCCTACACTCTCTCCGCGCATAATCTACCCAGCGCTCGGGGCCAGGGCGAACCGGTCAGCAGCCGAGTCAATGTGGTCGCCGGGGCGCACATGGCGGGCTTGATGCTGGCGCCGCTGTCGAGCCGTTTCCTGCTGGCCTCCGACGGGGGCTATGGCTTCATCGCCCGGCTCGATGATCTGGTGGGCAAGAACCGCTCCGGCAAGTCCGTGCTCAGCCTGCCCAAGGGCTGCAACCTACTGCCCCCCCGTCCGATCCCGGACGAACCCGGTGCCAGCGTGGCGGCGATCTCCAACGAGGGACGCCTGCTGGTCTTTCCGCTAGAGCAACTCCCCGAGATGAGCAAGGGCAAGGGCAACAAGATGATCGATATTCCGGGTGCCAGGGCGGCGCGGCGCGAGGAGTTCGTGCGTGACTTGGTGGTACTGCCCGCCGGCACCTCCCTGGTGGTCCACTCCGGCAAGCGCCACCTGACCCTCAAGTCCACCGATCTGGATTACTATCGAGGTGAACGCGGTCGTCGCGGCAGCAAGCTGCCCCGCGGCCTGCAGAAGGTGGACCGGCTGGAGGTATCGAATCGACACTTGACAACATGATGCCGTGGCGCCGGGGACAGGCCGAAGAGGAGGTCCTTTTCCAGGGAAGGAAAAGGTAGCGCCCAGGGAGGGGTTTACAGCGCCTCCTCGTAGTGCCTGTCGCCGGATAAGCCGCGAAACCGAGTGAGTTCCCGAGGCAACCATGACACGACGAGTATTGATCCGCGCCACTGGCAAGGCGTGCCCCGGCCAACTGGCCGGTCTGGGCAAGGCACTGGCGAAGTGTGGCGCCCGCCTGCTGGATATCAACCAGAGCGTGACCTTCGACAGGCTTTCCCTGGAGGCGCTGGTGGGGATCAACCAGGACAACGATCTTGAAGCGGCCCTGGTGGCGGCGGGCGACGACCTGGGCCTGGATATCCAGACGATCCAGGTCAGCGCCGACGACTACCAGCGCTGGAGCGCTCATGCCGGCCAGCCCCGCCTGATCCTGACCCTGCTGGCGCCTCATCTGCCGGCGGGGATCCTCGCCGAGGTGGGGGCCCTGACCGCCGAGCACGGCCTCACCGTGGAGTTGATCCATCGGCTCTCTGGCCGTGAGCCCTTGGACGGCGGGATCCACCGTGACCACCAGAGCATCCAGGGTGCCTGCGTGGAGTGCTGGCTGCGCGGGGAGGAGGTCGACCTCGACGCCTTGCGCGAGAAGGCCCTGGCGCTGGGCGCCATGCACGGCGTGGACATCGCCATCCAGGAAGACTCCATCTGGCGCCGACACCGCCGCCTTGTGTGCTTCGACATGGACTCCACCCTGATCCAGGTCGAGGTGATCGACGAGCTGGCGCGACGCCACGGTGTCTTTGAAGAGGTCGCGGCGGTCACCGAACGCGCCATGCGCGGCGAACTGGACTTCCAGCAGAGCTTTCGCGAACGGATGGCCAAGCTCAAGGGACTGGACGAGTCGGTACTGGCCGAGATCGCCGCGGAACTGCCACTCATGGACGGCGTCGAGCGGCTGATGAAGCAGCTCAAGCGCCTGGGCTACCGCACGGTGATCCTCTCCGGGGGCTTCAGCTATTTCGCCCGCCACCTACAGGCGCGGCTCGGCTTCGATGAAGTCCACGCCAATGAACTGCTGATCGAGAACGGCAAGGTGACCGGCGAGGTCTCCGAGCCGATCCTCGATGCCGACCGCAAGGCGCTGCTACTCCACGAAATCGCCCAACGCGAGGGGCTAGCCATGGAGCAGACCATCGCCGTGGGCGATGGTGCCAACGATCTCAGGATGCTCGCCGCCGCCGGCCTCGGTATCGCCTTTCGTGCCAAGCCCTTGGTGCGTGCCCAGGCGCGGCAGTCCATCTCGACCCTGGGGCTGGATGCCGTGCTCTACCTGATCGGCTACCGCCAGGTGGATCTGGAGGAGGCGGAGTGAGCACCACCTTCATCTTCCTCAACATGATGATCGGTATCGTGCTCGACGTGATGCAGAAGGAAAACCTGCAGATGGAACTCGAAAGCGGGCAAGGCGAAGCGGCGGAACTGCATGGCCTGCGCGATGACGTGCGTCGCCTCGGTGAGCAGTTGTCGCGTGTGGAGGCCACCATGCAGGCCCGTCAAGGGCAAGAGACGGTTGACAGGAGGGGCGAAGCCTGATTGTCTAGTCACATGAAACAGACATCGTACCGCCTCGACCTACGACTACTAGCGCGCTCCTGAGCGCGCCGGGCGATGCCTTGGGCATCGCTGTTCTGTCCAGGTTGAAACGAGGTCGTACCATGTTCATTCCCACTGCCGTCATCTCCATGAACACCCGAATGGGATCCCGCCATCATTGGCGAGCGGACGACTGTCGTGCGCCTTCGTCCTGCCAGATTCCCCTAGTGACGCCCCGTATGGTCGAGAACCATGCGGGGCGTCCTCGTTCTTGAATGCCTCTATTATTCGTAGAAAACCTAAACACGTTGAAAACCTATACACACTGAATACTTTTAGTCAGGAGTTCGCCGCCATGATGCTCGACAATCCCGCTACCAAGTACCGCCCCTTCGTCGCCTTCGATATTCCGGATCGCCAGTGGCCGAACCAGCGCATCGACTCACCCCCGATCTGGTGCAGCGTCGACCTGCGTGATGGCAATCAGTCGTTGATCGATCCCATGAACCAGGAGCGCAAGCAGCGCTTCTTCGACCTGCTGGTCAAGATCGGCTTCAAGGAGATCGAGGTAGGCTTCCCCTCGGCCTCCCAGACCGATTTCGACTTCGTGCGTGACTTGATCGAGCAGAACCGGATTCCCGATGACGTCACCATCCAGGTCTTGACCCAGGCGCGGCCCCAGTTGATCGACCGGACCTTCGAGGCCCTCGAGGGAGCGAAGAACGCCATCGTGCATGTCTACAACGCCACCGATCCGATGTTCCGTGAGGTGGTGTTCAGGGTCGACAAGGCGGAATGCGTGCAGATTGCCGTGGATGCCACCACCCGGATTCGTCGGCACATGGAAGCCGCCCCCGCGACGAACTGGACCTTCCAGTACTCCCCTGAGCTGTTCACCACCACGGAAATGGACTTCGCGCTTCAGATCGTCGAGGCGGTCATGGAGGCCTATGGCGCCACGCCCGACAATCGCATGATCGTCAATCTTCCGGCCACCGTGGAAGTCGCCACGCCCAACAACTATGCCGACCAGATCGAGTGGTTCTGTCGTCAGGTCAAGCGTCGCGACAGCCTGATCGTCAGCGTCCATCCCCATAACGACCGCGGCACCGGGGTGGCCGCCGCCGAACTGACCCTGATGGCCGGTGCCGATCGAGTCGAAGGAACGCTCTTCGCCAACGGCGAGCGTACCGGTAATGTCGATCTCGTCACCCTGGCCATGAATCTCTATACCCAGGGTGTGCACCCCCGGCTCGATTTCTCCAATATCACGCCGATCATGCGCGAGGTGGAGTATTGCAACCAGTTGCCCGTGCACCCTCGCCATCCCTATGTGGGGGATCTGGTGTTCACGGCCTTCTCGGGCTCCCACCAGGATGCCATCAAGAAGGGCATGGCCGAGCATCGTGCCCATCCCGATTCCCGCTGGGCGGTGCCCTACCTGCCCATCGATCCCCTAGACGTGGGGCGCAGCTACGAGGCGGTGATCCGGGTCAATAGCCAGTCGGGCAAGGGGGGGATCTCCTACCTGCTGGAGCAGGAGCATGGCATCGAACTGCCCCGTCGCCTCTCCATCGAGTTCAGCCAGGTTGTGCAGGAAGTGGCCGACCGCACCGGCAAGGAGATCACCTCGCAGATGATCTACCAGGCCTTCGCCGACGAATACCTCGAGCAGCGTTCGCCCTACGCCATGCTCGGCCATCGCCTGTCTTCCGAGCCGGATAGCCCCAGGGTCAGTGTGGACGCCACCTTCGAGGAGCACGGCGAACGGCGCACCATCCGGGTTGAGGGCAATGGTCCCCTGGCGGCCTTCGTCAAGGCGCTGGCCTCGGATGGCAAGGAGGTGGAGATCATCGATTACCACGAACATTCGCGTGGCCAGGGTGCCGACGCCGAGGCGATCGCCTATGTGGAGGTGCGCATCGACGGCAAGGCGGTGTTCGGCGTGGGTACCGACGAGAGCATCACCAGTGCCTCGATGAAGGCGGTGATGAGTGCCATCAACCGTCACCTGTCCACCCAGGCCCCGGCGGCCAATGTCACGACCGAAAGTTTGGCCGTTGCGAAGTAGGTGAAGCGCGGCTGATTCCGGCGACAGGGCCGGTAAGCGATAGCGCACCGGGCTGCTCCCGCCGGATGCGCCTTCGGCTTATCCGGCCTACTGGGCGCTCGGCGCTCACAGCGGCGTCTTGCTGGCCTCGCCGGGGATTTCCCGCACCAGCCTGGGCACCAGGAACCCCGGCAGTACGTCCCGCAGGCCCGCGACCAGCTCGCGGGCCTCGTCGTCCGGCACGTCGAAATGGGCGGCGCCGGCGACGGGATCCAGGACGTGGAGGTAGTAGGGCAGGATGCCGGCCTCGACGAGCCGCTCCGAGAGCTCGGCCAGGGGCGCGATGCCGTCGTTGACGCCACGCAGCAGCACGCTCTGGTTGAGTAGGGTCGCTCCTGCCTCGCGGAGTCTCGTGCAGGCGCCGATGACGGCTTCGTCGATCTCGTTGGCATGGTTGATGTGCAGGACGACGACCTTCTGCAGGCGTGTCGACGATAGCCATTGCAGCAAGGCAGCATCGATGCGATCGGGGATGACCACCGGGAGTCGGGTGTGGATTCGCAGGCGTTTCAGGTGCGGGATGGCCTCGAGCCGCTCGACCAGCCAGGCGAGCTGGCGGTCACTGGCGGCGAGCGGATCGCCGCCGGAGAGGATCGCTTCACGGATCGACGGGTCATCATGCAGATGCGCCAGTGTCCGGTCCCACTGGGCCCGGGAGGGCGCGTTCTCGTCGTAGGGAAAATGGCGCCGGAAGCAGTAGCGACAGTTGACCGCACAGCTGGGGCTGGCGATGAGCAGGACCCGACCCGGGTACTTGTGGATCAGGCCCGGCGCAGCGGTGCTCTCGGCCTCGGCCAGGGGGTCGGCGACGAAGCTCGGGGTGGTCTCGGCCTCACTGGCCAATGGCAGCACCTGGCGCAGCAGGGGGTCCGCTGGATCGCCGGGTCGCATGCGGCCGAGGAAGGCCTCGGGGACCCGTACCTCGAAGAGGTCGTGGCCGGCCTCGGCACCGGCTAGCCAGGAGGCGTCCAGCCCCAGGCGCCGGCACAGCTCGCGGGGGTCGCGAATCACCCCGGCCAGCTGGTCCTGCCAGCTTGGCGGGGTGTCAGGAGTCGTCTCCCGAGTCTGCCTACGCTGCAAAGGGGTCGGGCTTCGGGTTATCATTTGTCACACCAGTCAATACGGGCGAGGGACTATACTCTCGTCGAAAGTCGTTTTCATGGGCGCACCGCCGATCGTTTTCGGTGGCGCGTTCGAACATCAGAGAGAAACCATGGCGAACTATTCTACCAACGAATTCAAGGGCGGGCTGAAGGTGATGCTCGACGGCGATCCCTGTGCGATCGTCGATAACGAGCTGGTCAAGCCCGGCAAGGGACAGGCCTTCAGCCGGGTCAAGTTGCGTAATCTGATGACCGGGCGCGTCTGGGAGCGGACCTTCAAGTCCGGTGACTCCCTGGAAGCTGCCGATGTCATGGATCTGGAAATGGAGTATCTCTACAACGACGGTGACATGTGGTACTTCATGAAGACCGATGGTTCCTTCGAGCAGTACGCCGTGGAGAAGAAGGCCCTGGGTGATACCGAGAAGTGGCTCAAGGAACAGGTGCCCTACACCGTCACCCTGTGGAACGATAATGCCATTTCGGTGAGCGCCCCGAACTTCATCGAACTGGAAGTGGTCGAGACCGATCCGGGTCTCAAGGGCGATACCGCCCAGGGCGGCTCAAAGCCGGCGGCCCTTTCCTCGGGCGCGGTGGTCAAGGTCCCCCTGTTCATCGAGGAAGGCGAAGTCCTCAAGGTGGATACGCGCAGCGGTGAATACGTCAGCCGGGCATAAACCACGAATCGTGATCCGGTAGCGCCGAGCCTTCACCGAGGTTCGGCGTTTTTGGTGGAGAGGAAGATGCAGGAGTTCGACTGGCAGCCGACCGCCGACATCGGGACGCTGCGCAAGCGTGCCCGGCTGCTGGCGAGGGTGCGCGCCTTCTTCGCCGACCGCGGGGTGCTGGAAGTCGAGACACCGGTACTGGGTCACGGCGGTAGCACCGATGTCCATCTGGCATCGCTGTCCTGCCAGGTCATCACGTCGGCGGGGCGCGAACGACTATGGCTGCAGACCTCGCCGGAAGCCCACATGAAGCGGCTCCTGGCGGCCGGTAGCGGACCCATCTTCCAGCTGGCCAGGAGCTTTCGCGATGGTGAGGTGGGCCGGCGCCACAACCTCGAGTTCACCATGCTGGAATGGTATCGCCCCGGGATGGCACTGGACGCCCTGATCGAGGAAACCACCGACCTGGTGGCTGCCGTGCTGGAGCGGAATCTGGGGCCGGCACGGCGCCTGCGCTACCGGGCGTTGTTTCGCGATCTCCTGGCCATCGATCCCTTCACCGTCGAGCTGTCGGAACTGCGCCGCCTGGCCGGGGAGTGGGGGAATCTGGACGCGTCGGCGCTATCGCGTGATGCCTGTCTCGATCTCTTGATGGGCCTGGTCATCGAGCCGCAACTGGGGCGCGAGGGAATCGAGGTGGTGGTCGACTATCCGGCCAGCCATGCGGCCCTGGCGCGACGCCATCGGGATCCGGAGGATGGTGAATGGGTCGCATCCCGCTTCGAACTCTATCTTGAGGGGCTGGAGTTGGCCAACGGCTATGATGAACTCACCGATGCCGAGGAACAGGCGGCGCGCTTAACCGCGGACAATGCCGCACGCCGTCACGCGGGCCTGCCCGAGGTGGACGTGGATCACCGCCTTCTGGCGGCGTTGGCGCACGGCCTGCCTGAGAGCAGTGGCGTCGCGCTGGGCATCGACCGGCTGATCCAGCTGGCGCTGGGTAAATCGAGCGTGGCGGAGGTGATGGCCTTCGCCACGACGCGCTGCTAGAAGCTTCCCAGCGTCTGCCCCACCCGAACCTTGGCGCCGGGCTCGATGGCGTCAGTGAAGGCGACTGGCTCGGCGAAGGCCATGACCACCGTGGAGCCGAGCTTGAAGCGGCCCATTTCCTCGCCCTTCGCCAGCCGAATCGGTGTGTCGAAACGGATTCGCTGCACCTCCTCCGAGAGGGGCGTGATCTGGCCCGCCCAGACGGTTTCGATGGCGGCGACGATCATGGCGCCCACCAGTACCATCACCATGGGGCCGCGTTCGGTATCGAAATGGCAGACCAGGCGCTCGTTGCGCGCAAAGAGGTTGGGGACGTGCTCGGCGGTGGCGGCATTCACCGAGAAGAGCCGCCCGGGCACATAGACCATTGAAGTGAGAGTCCCGGTCTCCGGCATGTGAACACGGTGGTAGTCGCTGGGAGAGAGGTAGATGGTGGCGAAACTGCCACCCAGGTAGCGCCGGGCCGCCTCGCCATCGCCGCCCAGCAATTCCATGGCCGAGAAGCGATGTCCCTTGGCCTGGAGCAGTTGGCCGGCCTCGATGGCACCGAACTGTGACAGGGTTCCATCGGCGGGGGACACCAGGCCATCCTCGATCGGCCGTGCCTCTTCTTCCAGTTCGCGGGTGAAGAAGTCGTTGAAGGTCGCATAGGCCGTCGGGTCGGATTCCAGCGCCTCGTTCATGTCGACGCCGAAGCGCTCGATGAAGGTCTTGATCAGGAAGTTCTTGACCCAGGGTTGGCGACAGTCGGCGAGTCGCCCCACCAGCCGCGACAGCAGGTGATGGGGAATGGGGTACTGGATCAGGGCAAAGAGTCTTGAGAATGGCACTTGAGGGGTCCGTCCTATTTTTCGATGGGCGTGTCGTCACGGTTGCCCCATTCCTTCCAGGAGCACGCATAGCCGCGTATTTTCTCGAAGCCCAGCGCCTTGCCCACCAGCCAGGTGAAGGCACTGCGATGGTGCCCCTGGCAGTGGGTGGCCACTTCCATGTCCGGGGTCAGCCCCAGGGCTTCGAGTTCGGTGATGAGCTCGGCGTAGTCGCGGATGCGCAGGCCGCGATCCGGGTCCATGGCCAGGGTCCATTCCATGTTCACGGCCCCGGGAACATGGCCCAGGTGCTTGTTGTTGCCCTTTTCTCCATCGTACTCGGCCCGTGAGCGGGCATCCCAGACGGCGAAGGTTTTCTTGCCGAGTTTTTCCTGGAGCTCGTGGCGATCGATGAGCGCCTCGGGGTTGAGTATCTCGGCCCGGTAATCGCTGGGTTCGGGTGTATGGGACTCGGTGGAGACGGGCAGGCCATCCTGGCGCCAGGCATGAATGCCACCATTGAGGTACGAATAGCGGGTATGGCCGATCAGGTCCAGGGTCCAGAGCAGGCGTGCGGCCCAGCCACCACCCTCGTCGTCGTAGGCCACCACAAGGGTATCGCGGGTCAGGCCCAGCGAAGAAAACAGGGTCGACAGGGCCTCGACAGAGGGGACGTCATTGGGTATCTCGCCCTCTCCGCTCAACAGGGCACGATGGTCCAGATAGATGGCGCCGGGCACATGGCCCTGGGTGTAGCTTTCGGCCTTGACCGGGACATCGATGATCAGCAATGAGGGCTCAGTGAGCCGTGCTTCGAGCTGCTCGGGTTCGACGATCAGCGGCAAGAGGTTGTCTTCTGAGCTCATGGGGATCTCCTGAGTCGGTGTTGTGGTTGTCTAGGCATCAGCTCTCGTCGAGACTGTCGACGATATGGAGGTAACTGGCAAAACGCTGCGCGTGGACCTCGCCGCGTTCCACGGCCGCCAGGATGGCGCATCCCGGCTCCTGCCGGTGTCGGCAGTCCCGGAAGCGGCAGTGGCCGAGCAGTTCACGAAACTCGATGAAGCCCTCGGCGACCTGCTGTTCGTCCAGATGTATCAGGCCGAATTCACGGATGCCCGGCGAATCGATGAGCTCTCCCGGTTCGCCGCCGTCCGCGGCGGTGGGGAGGCGGTAGAGGCGTGCCGTGGTGGTGGTATGGGTGCCCTTGCGTGAATCCTTGGACAAGGCGCCGATGCGAAGGTCTTCATCCGGCAGGAGTCGGTCGATCAGGGACGACTTGCCGACCCCGCTTTGGCCCACGAATACCGAGGTGCGTCCACCGAGCCGTTCGAGCAGCGCTGCCAGACCGTTTTCCCCTTCGGTGGAGGAGGTCACTACCTCGTAGCCCAGGGCCTCGTAGCGGCCGAGCAGTCTACGCAGTTCACCGCCATCCGCGGGCAACAGGTCACGCTTGTTGAGCACCAGCACCGGGGCGATGCCGGTCGCCTCCGCCGCTACCAGGTAACGGTCGATGAGATTGGCGTGGGGGGCGGGTTCGACGGCGAAGACGATCAGGATCTGGTCGATATTGGCGGCGACCGGCTTGAGCTGTCCCCGGGGATCGGGACGTTCCAGCACATTGGCACGTTTGCCTCGGGCGACCACCACGCCATCCACGATTTCGCCATCGGGGTTTCTGGCGGCCCGCCAGATCACCCGGTCACCGGTAACCAGTCCCTCGAGGTTGGCGCGCATGTGGCAGCGCACGGCAGGACTTCCGTCTTCGGGGCTGACGTCCAGGGTTCGACCATAGTGGGCCACCACCCGGCCGGGTTGCTCGGCGCCGTATTCGCCGGCGGCGACTTTGTCGGTATCGTCAGCGTCACGCCTATCGGCACGCCTCGCACGCTCGGCCTGGACCTTCTCGATGCGCCAGCGTTGCTGGCGGCTCAGGTTTCGTTTGCTCATGGGGGCCCGATGCTCGGTACAATGGATGTATTGTACGCATTCAGGACGTCCACTGTCGCCGACGTCGAGAGGACCACTGCCATGACCGACAAGGCCGCCATGACTCCCAAGACGCAGAGTGACGCAACGGATCCACGCAAGAACCGCCTGGTGTGGATCGATCTGGAAATGACCGGTCTCGACCCGAACCGCGAACGCATCATCGAGGTCGCGACCCTGGTCACCGACGACCAGCTCAATCTCGTCGCCGAAGGACCGGTGATCGCCGTTCGACAGCCGGAGAGCCTGCTTTCGGGCATGGACGACTGGAACCGCAAGACCCACGGCCAGTCCGGGCTGGTCGAGCGCATCAGGGGCAGCGATATCGAGACCGCCGAGGCCGAGCGTCTTACGCTCGACTTCCTCAATGCCCATGTCGACCCGGGGTCGTCGCCGATGTGTGGCAACAGCGTCCATCAGGATCGCCGCTTCCTGGAACGGGAAATGCCCGAGCTGCTGGCCTTCTTCCATTACCGCAATCTGGATGTCTCGACCCTCAAGGAACTCGCCCGGCGCTGGAACCCGGGGGCCATGGCGGGCTTCGAGAAGCACAATACACACCTGGCCATGGACGACATCAAGGAGTCCATCGCCGAGCTGGCGCATTACCGCGACACCTTCCTGCGCCTGCCGGGCCAGCGCAGCGATGAGGAAGAATAGCGCCCAGCGCTAGTCTCTGGCGATAAGGGCTTCGCGCTTATCCCGCTGTCGCGCCAGCGCCCAGCGCACATGCTCACGGACGAGATCGGAGGGGTAGGGCAGGCGCGCCATCAGGGCGGCCTCCACGGCCTCGCTCCAGGGGGCATTGCCCAGGCCCACGGCCAGGTTGCGCAACCAGCGTTCGTAGCCGATGCGTCGAAGGGGACTGCCGGCGGTCTTGTCCAGGAACTCCTCCTCGCCCCAGGCGAACAGCGAGACCAGGCTGGCCCGGTCCAGGTCGTGACGGGGCGAGAAGTCCCTTTCCTGGCTGACACGGGTGAAACGGGTGAAGGGGCAGACCAGTTGGCAATCGTCGCAGCCGAAGACCCGGTTGCCCATGGCTTCCCGAAAGCGTTCGGGAATTGACCCGAACAGCTCGATGGTCAGATAGGAGATGCAGGCGCGCGAATCGACCACCCGGTCCTCGACGATGGCCCCGGTGGGACAGGCGGTCCGACAGGCACTGCAGTTCCCGCAGTGCTCCCCCTCGAAGGGCGCGTCGATCGGCAGGGGCAAGTCGGTGTAGAGTTCACCGAGGAAGAACAGCGAACCGGCCCTGGGGTTGAGCAACATGGCATTCTTGCCGAACCAGCCCAGTCCGGCCTTGCGTGCCAGGGCTCGCTCCATTACCGGGGCGGAGTCGACGAAGGCACGATAGCCGAAGGGCCCCACCTCGGCCTCGATCTGGCTGGCCAGGGTGGCGAGTCGCTTGCGCATCAGCTTGTGGTAATCACGGCCGGTGGCGTAGCGCGATACATAGGCCCTTTCGGGCTGGCCCAGAACCTTGGTGGTCTCGACCTCGGCAGGCAGATAGTCCAGGCGCACGCTGATCACCCGCAGGGTGCCGGGTATCAGCTCGGCCGGGCGTGTCCGCTTGGTGCCATGCTTGGCCATGAAGCCCATCTCGCCATGATGCCCGGCCTGGAGCCATCGCTGCAGTCGCTGCTCGTCCCCGGCGAGGTCGGTATCGGTGATGCCGACCTCCTGGAAGCCCAGCTCCCGACCCCAGGCCTTGATACGCCGGGCCAGGGCCTGGTACGGGAGGGAGTCGTCATCGGGCGATGTTGAAACACTCATGATCGAGTAAAAACCACGCAAGTCGAGGCCTCGACGCCTATTTCGATGCTCAGGGGCTTGGCGCGAGGCGTGAAGATTTTACCAAACAGCGCGTAAAGCATCGCCTACTCGGGTGGTGATATAAGCGCGCACCGTTCAGCGGTGCCTGTCTGTGTTGATGTTGTCACTAAACCCTGATATTTATACAGCATGACGAAACGGGCCTACAAAGAACGCCTTTATCCCACGCCTGAGCAGGCCGTACTGCTGGCGAAGTCGTTCGGCTCTGCCCGTTTCGTCTGGAACAATACGCTGGCCTATCGCACTGAGGTATATCAACAGCGCGAGGAGTCGGTATCGCATTCAGCAGCGGAAAGGCGGCTGGTGGCATTAAAGGCCGAGTATCCATGGCTAAAGGACGTTTCCAGCGTCATCCTGCAGCAGACGCTTCGGGATCAGAAGGCTGCCTTAGACAATTTTTTAAACCCCAAGCTCAAGGCACGCTATCCGCGCTTCAAGCGCAAGGACCGCCGGCAGTCCATTCGGCTGACCAAGGCGGCTTTTCGCTATCGGCATGGCGAGATCACCATTGCCAAATCCAGCGAACTCCTACCGATTCGCTGGAGTCGCCCACTTCCCTGTGCGCCTTCCAGCATCACGCTTTCACGAGATCGCGCTGGCCGCTACTTTATCAGCTGCTTGTGTGAGTTCTCGCCCGAGGCGCTATCGGTCTCACCGAAAACCGTTGGCATTGACCTGGGTTTGACCGATCTGTTTATCACTAGCCGCGGCGAAAAGTCGGGCAATCCGCGCCACCTCAAGCGTTATGAAGCCAGGCTAGTGTATCGTCAGCGTCGGCTGGCCAAGAAGCAGAAAGGCTCGAAAAACCGCGCTAAGGCCACACAGCAAGTGGCGCGCCTGCATGCCAAGATCGCGGACTGCCGCCGCGATGCGATTCACAAAGCGACCCGCACGCTCGTCAACGAAAACCAAGTCCTCTGCGTCGAGTCGCTCAACATCACCGGCATGGTGAAGAACCGGCATCTGGCCAAGGCCATCAGTGATGCAGGCTGGGGTGAGTTTGTGCGCCAGCTTGAGTACAAGGCCGACTGGGCAGGTCGACAACTGGTCAAAGTGAGCCAGTGGCTGCCGAGTAGCAAGACCTGCCATCACTGCAGCCATCGGGTCGATAAGCTGCCTCTCTCACAGCGCCACTGGCACTGTGACGGCTGCGGCCATGCCATCGACCGCGACATCAATGCCGCCAGGAATATCCGAACCGCCGGGCTGGCGGGGTTAGCCTGTGGAGCGACTGGAGCGGGGACGGCGGCCTAGCCGTGGTCTAGTGAAGGCGTATCGAAGCAGGAAGGTTCTCGGGGCGACCCAAGAACCCTCGCCCGACAGGGCGGGGAGTGTCAGACTGGATGGTAAAGCAAGCCGTCCTAGCAGGCTGTCGGGTTTTCGATAACGTCGTGAGATATTCTCATCATGCCGCCATCACCGGAACGACGCCATGAGCCGCTTCATCCCCGTTGACCGCCAGACCGACTATCTGCTGCCGCCTTCCGTGGACGAGTGGCTGCCCGAACTGGAGCAGCTGTTCGTTCAGGTGCTGTTGCTGGCCCGCGAGATGAAGCTGCTCAAGCTCGGCACCATCGCCCTGGATGGTACCAAGCTCAAGGCCAATGCCAGCAAGCACAAGGCGTTGTCGTATAGCCATGCCAAGAAGCTGGAAGCCCAGCACAAGGCCGAGGTGAAGGCGCTGACTCAGCGTGTCGAATCGGCCGATCAGGACGAAACCGCCGATGGCATGGACATCCCGGCGGAGATTGCCCGGGGCGACCAGCGCCTGACCGCGATCGCCGAGGCCAAGGCCAGGATTGAAGCGCGGGCCCAGGAGCGGGATGCCGTCGAGCAAGCGGCCTATCAGGAGAAGGTGACGCGACGCGAGGCACAGCGGAAAGCGGGCAAAAAGCCGCGAGGACGCGATCCCAGAGGCCCGCGCGACAAGGACCAAGTCAATCTCACTGATCCGGAGTCGCGCATCATGCCGGTCACCGGCAAGGGCTTCGACCAGTGCTACAACGCTCAGGCCGCCGTCGATACCGACACCATGTTGGTGACCCACGTGCATGTCACCCAGGCCACCAACGACAAACAGCAGGTAATGCCGCTGCTGGCGGCTTGGCAAGGCTATCTCGAGGCACTGGGGCGACCGACCTACCTGTTGGCCGACACCGGCTACTTCAGTGCCGCCAATGTCGAGGCCTGCCAGGCGCATGACATCGAAACGCTGCTGGCCATGAAGCGCGACGTGCACCATTTGCCCGTCTTCGAGCGCTTCGCTGCTGATCCCCCGGCGCTGGACGTTGCAGACCATGTCGAGCAGATGGCACGCCGCCTGAAGACCCAAGCCGGACGAGCGCAATATGCGCTGCGCAAGCATACGGTGGAACCGGTCTTCGGGATCATCAAGCACGTGATGGGGTTTCGACAGGTCTCGATGCGCGGCCTCGACAAGGTCAGTGGTGAATGGCGATTGACGACCATGGCCTGGAACATCAAACGGATGCACCGCCTGAAGGCAGGGTGAAGAGCGCCTCTCACCTTTTTATTACGCCCGGCGGCGGCTCAAGGCGAGGCCGTAGAGGACGAAAGCGCCTCTCCAACCGCAGGGTCGCTTACCCTGCGAAGAAACCAGCGAGGGGACGTTGCTTCTGCGATTCACACCCCTTAATCCGACAGATTGCTAGGGAGACACCGAATGCCCGTAGCGCCGCTCGAACCTCATGAAGGGCCGAATCGACAGCCCCAGGGTCGCCCGCTCTATGTCGCCGACCAGGTGCGTGAGCTCGACCGACGGACCATCGAGTCGGGCATCGGCGGATTCGCCCTGATGCAGCACGCCGCCGCGGCGGCATGGCAGAGTCTCAAGCGTCGCTGGCCCGGGGTCCAGTCGATTACGGTGCTGTGCGGCGGCGGTAACAACGGCGGCGATGGCCATGTACTAGCGGCACTGGCCGCCAACGAGGGGCTCAGGGTACAGCGAATCCTGCTCAAGTCGATCGAGTCGCTATCCGACGATGCCCGGCTGGCGGCAGACATGGCCACGGCGGCCGATGTCGGAGCCGAGCCCTGGCAGTCGGGCATGGCCTTCCAGGGGCAGGTGCTGGTCGATGCCCTCCTGGGTACCGGTCTCAGTGGCGATGTCCTGGGGGGCGCCCTGGATGCCATTACCGCCATCAATCGCTGCGGCAAGCCGGTGCTGGCCATCGATATCCCCTCCGGACTGCATGCCGATACCGGTGCCGAGCTGGGGTCGGCCGTCCGTGCCAGCCTGACCGTGACCTTCATCGGCGACAAACTGGGGTTGCACACGGGTGCGGCACCGTCACATCTGGGAGACCTGGACTTTCGTCCGCTGGGTGTCGATGCCGAGGCCCAGACGGACCTGGTTCCCGCCGCCCATCTGCTCGAGGCGGGCCTGGTCAGCGCCTGGATGCCGCCGCGGCGGCGCGGTGCTCACAAGGGAGACTTCGGCCATGCCCTGATACTGGGCGGGGCACCGGGGTTCGGCGGGGCCGCCCTGATCGCAGCCGAGGCCTGTGCCCGTCTCGGTGCCGGCAAGGTGAGCCTGGCCACGGCACCGGAGCATGTCACGGCGAGTCTGGTGCGCCGCCCGGAAGTCATGGTGCACGGCGTCCGTGGCGGGAGTGACCTGGGCGTCCTGCCCGAACAGGCCGATGTGCTGGTGGTGGGGCCGGGACTGGGGCAGGGGAGCTCGGGGCAGTCGATGCTCCAGGTGGCGCTCGGTGCCGGCAAGCCCCTGGTGGTGGATGCCGATGCCCTCAACCTGCTGGCGTCGCGGTTCACGGGGGAGTATCGGGATGATGCGCGCCGCGACGGCTGGATCCTGACGCCGCATCCCGGCGAGGCGTCACGCCTGCTGGGTATAAATGTCGCCGAGGTGGAGGCCGACCGTCCCTCTGCTGCCAGGGAGCTCCAGCGGCGTCTGGGTGGTGTGGTGGTCCTCAAGGGGGCAGGCACTCTGGTCGCCGGCCCCCGGGGTCTGGCGGTCTGTCCCTTCGGCAATCCGGGCATGGCCAGCGGCGGCATGGGGGATTCGCTCTCCGGCATCCTGGGCGCCCTGCTGGCCCAGGGCTTGCCCCTGGAAGCGGCCGCTCGCCTGGGGGTGGTGGTGCATGCCCTGGCGGCCGACATGGCGGCCGATGACAGTGGGGAACGTGGTTTGCTGGCAACGGATCTGGCATCCTATGCACAATTATTGATCAATCCCGGGACGGTCGATGGCGATGCAACGGCAACTCGATGACGAAGACCGCCAGGTCGCCTTCGGTGAGTGCCTGGGCCGTGCCTTGCAGGGTCATGGGTGCGTGCATCTCCAGGGCGAACTGGGTGCCGGCAAGACGACCCTGGCGCGTGGCATCCTGCGTGCCCATGGTCACCGGGGGGCGGTCAAGAGTCCGACCTATACTCTGGTCGAACCCTATGAGCTCGGCGGCGTCCGGGTTCACCATTTCGACCTCTATCGCCTGGGTGATCCGGAGGAGTTGGAGTTCATCGGCGGCCGCGACCTGATGACGGCAGATGCCCTCTGCCTCATCGAGTGGCCCGAGCGCGGCGAGGGCTGGTTACCCACCCCTGATCTGGTGGTGACCCTGAGCCTTGCCGACATGGGTCGACGGGCGGATCTGGAGGCCTTCAGTGACCGGGGGGAGTGCGTTCTGGCGAGACTGGCAGCGCTGTCACCGACCGAGGCGTCGATCCGGAACGACCGCATGGACAGCAAGGGTGAGACGGCGACATGAAGAAGAAAGCTCTGCTCGTTTCGCGGCTCGCCCTGACGCTGGGCTTGTGGCTGCTCGTTGCCGTCGCCCAGGCCAACCAGGTCGATAATGTCCGGCTCTGGGCCGCTCCGGACCATGCTCGTCTGGTCTTCGATCTGTCATCGCCTGCACAGGCCAACGTCTTCGGCCTGGAGAATCCGCGCCGGCTGGTTATCGACCTGGCCGATACCCGTTTGAATACCGATGTTAGCGAGCTGGACCTGTCCGGTAGCGCCATCGGCCAGCTACGCACCGGGGTGCGCGATGGCAACGGCCTGCGCGTGGTCCTGGAACTCGAACGGGACGTCGAGCCTCGTCATTTCACCCTGCAACCCAACGATCAGTATGGTCATCGGCTGGTGGTGGATCTCGAATATCCCGGTGAGAGTGCGGTGGAGGATCCGATCGATCCCATCGAAGCGATGATCCGCGAGCAGGAGATCATTGCCAATCGGGGCCGTATCGAGGCCGACGGGAATGTGGCCCCGGCACCTCAGCCGTCGGCGACCCTGCAGCAGGCCCGGCCGCATCCGCGGCGGGATATCATCATCGCCATCGATGCGGGTCATGGCGGTGAGGATCCCGGTGCCATCGGGCCGTCCGGCACTCGCGAGAAGGATGTGGTGATAGACATCGCCCGGCGACTGCAGACGCTGGTCAATGAGGCGGAAGGCTTCCGCGCGGTTATGATTCGCGATGGCGACTATTATATCGGGCTGCGCCAGCGCACCCGTATCGCCCGTGAGCAGAAGGCGGACTTCTTCGTCTCGATCCATGCCGACGCCTTCACGAGTCCGAGGCCCAACGGCAGCTCCGTCTATGCCTTGTCCCAGCGTGGTGCGACCTCGGAAACCGCCCAATGGCTGGCGGCCAGCGAGAACCGGGCCGACCTGATCGGCGGGGTAGACGGCAGCCTCTCCCTGAAGGACAAGGATGAGGTGTTGCGCGGCGTATTGCTGGACCTGACCATGACCGCGACCCTGAATGATTCACTCTCCATCGGTGGTCAGGTCCTTGACCAATTGGGCCAGGTCAACCGGTTGCACCGCAGCCGGGTGGAGCAGGCGGGGTTCATGGTGCTCAAGTCACCGGATATCCCCTCCTTGCTGATCGAGACCGGCTTCGTTTCCAATCCCGACGAGGAGCGTCGCCTTCGTGACCCCTCCCACCAGCAGGGGTTGGCCAGGGCGATGTTTGCCGGCGTGCGCGACCACTTCCAACGCAATCCGCCTCCCGCCAGCTTGCTGGCCTGGCAGCGGGACCGGAATCGTAATACTGGCGGCAACGAATATCGCATCCAGCCAGGCGATACCCTTTCCGAGATCGCCGTCCGCCACGGCGTGCCGGTGGCCCAGATCAAGCAGGCCAACGAACTCAACGGCGACGTGATCCGTGTGGGCCAGGTGCTGCGCATCCCCAGTTCATGACGCCTTCACCCCCGACCCTGCGGAGCGATATGTCCGAGACTCGACGCATCCAGGTCCTGGATCCCCGGCTGGCCAACCAGATCGCCGCCGGCGAGGTGGTGGAACGCCCCGCCTCGGTGGTCAAGGAACTGGTCGAGAATGCCATCGATGCGGGTAGCCAGCGTATCGAGGTAGAACTCGAATCCGGCGGGGCGCGGCTGATTCGGGTGCGCGATGACGGCAGCGGAATCCAGGAGGATGACCTGCCGCTGGCCCTGTCCCGCCATGCCACCAGCAAGATCGCTACCCTGGAACACCTCGAGGAGGTGCTGAGCCTGGGTTTTCGCGGTGAAGCCCTGGCGTCGATCAGTTCGGTCTCGCGACTCGAGCTGATCTCGAATATCGACGAGGATCCCAGGAGTGGTTGGCGGGTGGTGGCCGAAGGGCGCGAGATGGCGCCTCGCGTCTCGCCGGCACCGCATCCCCGCGGGACTTCGGTGACGGTGCGTGACCTCTTCTTCAATACGCCGGCTCGTCGCAAGTTCCTGCGCACGGAGAAGACCGAATTCGGTCACATCGAGGAGGCTTTCCGGCGTCAGGCGCTGTCGCGCTTCGATATCGGCTGGGTGTTGCGTCACAACCAGAAGACCCTGCATCAGCTGCGTCCCGGCAACAGCCTGGTGGAACGGGAGCGCCGCCTCCAGGCGTTGCTGGGCAAGGCTTTCCTCGACAATGCCTTGCACCTCGACCTGGAAGTCGGTGGCCTGCGCCTGTGGGGCTGGGTCGGCCTGCCCACCCACTCGCGGGCCCAGGCCGACCACCAGTATTTCTTCGTCAATGGCCGGGTGGTGCGTGATCGCCTGGTGGCCCATGCCATCCGGCAGGCCTACCGGGATGTGCTCTTTCATGGCCGGCACCCGGTCTTCGTGCTCTATCTGGAAGTCGACCCGACGCTGGTGGATGTCAACGTCCATCCCACCAAGCACGAGGTGCGTTTCCGTGACGGCCGCATGGTCCATGATTTCCTTTTCTCCAGCCTGTATCGTGCCCTGGGTGATGCCCGGGCCGGGGGGCATTCGGATACGGAGAGCCACGAGACCGGGTCAGGCACGCCTGAAATGGGCGTGGCGGAACGCCCGGTTGAATGGCAGCAGCAGCCCATGTCGCTGCCCGGCCACGCGGACGCTGGCGACTGGGCCGGTGGAGGGTCCGGTGGAGAGTCCGGTGGAGGGGCCCGAGAGGGAGTGACGCCGAATCGCGTCAGGGCTTTCATGGATGGCTACCGGGCACTGCATCCCGAACATGAAGAGACCCTGCTGACGCCGCGGCAGGACGCCCCGGGTGCCGGCGGAGACGCCGCCGCGACGGCGCTTGCCGAACGCCGGGTCGATGCCGGCGCCGACACCCTTCCCGAGGCGGACGCGACCCGGGCACCGCCCCTGGGCTATGCCATCGCCCAGCTGCATGGCATCTATATCCTCTCCGAGACGGAGCGCGGCATGATCCTGGTCGACATGCATGCCGCCCATGAACGGATCGTCTATGAGCGGATGAAGACGCAGGTGCATGACGGCGCCATCGAGGCCCAGCCACTGCTGGTGCCGGTGTCGCTGGCCGCCAGTGCCGCCGAGGTGGAGACGGCAGAGAACGAGCGTGAGGCCTTCGCTCGGCTGGGCGTTGAGCTTGACGTGGCCGGCCCGGAGACCCTGCTGGTGCGCCAGCTGCCGGCGCTGCTCGGCCAGGCCGACGTGGAGCCGCTGATTTGCGGGATGCTCGCCGATCTGGAACGTTATGGCCGCTCGGACAGGCTGGAGGCACATATCAACGACTTGCTTTCGACAATGGCCTGCCATGGCAGCGTACGCGCCAATCGGCGCCTCACCCTGACGGAGATGAATGCCCTGCTGCGCGACATGGAAAGGACCGAGCGCAGCGGTCAATGCAACCATGGGCGCCCGACCTGGTGCGAGATGAGCATGAAGGCGCTGGACCGGCTCTTTATGAGGGGCCAGTAAGAAGGATAATCCACCGGCATGCCAGGGCGTCGGGGGCAGGTCGAAGAGGAGGTCCTATGCAAGATACTCGCCCTCCCGCCATTCTGCTGATGGGGCCGACAGCCGCCGGCAAGACGGACCTGGCCATCGCGCTGCATGAGCGGCTCGGTTGCGAGCTGATCAGTGTCGATTCGGCGATGGTCTATCGCGGCATGGATATCGGCAGTGCCAAGCCATCTGCCGAGGAACTGGCCCGGGCGCCGCATCGGTTGATCGATATCCGTGACCCTGTGGAGGCCTATTCGGCTGCCGATTTCCGCGAAGATGCCTTGCGTGAGATGCGACAGATCAGCGCAGCGGGTCGGATCCCGCTGCTGGTGGGCGGCACCATCATGTATCTCAAGCGCCTGATGGAAGGCGTTGCCAACCTGCCTGCCTCCGCCCCCGGCGTTCGTGATGACCTGGAAGCCTTCGTCGCCGCCCGAGGCCTCGCCGCCTTGCATGATGAACTCGCTCGTGTCGACCCGGTCTCGGCGAGGCGTATCCATCCCAACGATCCCCAGCGCCTGATGCGTGCCCTGGAGGTGTTTCGTGTCTCGGGTTTTACCCTGACCGAGCTCTGGAATCGGCAGCGCCCTGAAACCTTCCCCTGGCGCACGTTGTCGATAGGCCTGACGCCCTTCGATCGTCGTGATTTGCATGAGCGTATCGAGACACGTTTCGAGGCGATGCTGGGAGCCGGCCTGATCGAAGAAGTGGCGAGCCTCAGGGCTCGCGATGGCCTGCATCCCGGACTGCCGTCGATGAAGAGCGTGGGCTATCGTCAAGCCTGGGCGTATCTCGATGGCGAAATGGACCGGGAATCGCTGCGTTGGCGTGGTATCGTGGCGACGCGTCAACTGGCCAAGCGCCAGTTGACTTGGATGCGTAGCTGGCATGGCCTGCATTGGGTGGATAGCCTGGGGGTGGATCCCCTCGGCGAGGTCGTGAAACTGGTGCGCGAATTCAGTAGTTAGCGTAAGATAATGGCTTCAAGCAGCCGGGTGACCAAGCCCCTTCGGGTAACAAAGATCGCTTCGCCAGGCGACGCTGATGAATATAACGTCAACCCCCCAGAGACAATTTCAGGGAGAGTAACATGTCCAAAGGGCAGTCCCTTCAAGACCCGTACCTGAATATACTGCGCAAGGAGCGCATTCCGGTATCGATTTTCCTGGTCAATGGTATCAAGCTGCAGGGCCAGATCGAGTCCTTCGACCAGTTCGTCATCCTGTTGCGTAACACCGTCAGCCAGATGGTCTATAAGCACGCCATTTCCACTGTGGTGCCGTCGCGCAACGTACGCCTGCCGGTTCAGGATCCCGCTGAGCCGCCGGAAGCCGACGTGTGAGGTATTGATTGTTTTTTGAACGCCCGGACGCCGGTGAAACGGCGGTACTCGTCCACCTGGATTTTCAGGACGAACAGGCTCGCGAGGATGCCGGCGAGTTTCTCGAGCTCGTCCGCTCCGCTGGCGCCGTGATGGCGACGCTGGTCACGGGCAGTCGTCATCGCCCCGATTCCCGTACCTTTGTCGGTTCAGGCAAGCTCGAGGAGGTGCGCGAGGCCCTGGCGATTCACCATGCCGAGCTGGTGATCTTCAACCATTCCCTGAGTCCCTCCCAGGCACGTAACCTGGAGCGGGAGCTGAACTGTCGAGTGCTGGATCGTACCGGTCTTATCCTCGACATCTTTGCCCAGCGGGCGCGGACACACGAAGGCAAGCTGCAGGTGGAGCTGGCCCAGCTCGAGTACATGTCGACCCGGTTGGTTCGGGGCTGGACCCACCTGGAGCGGCAGAAGGGCGGTATCGGCCTGCGCGGTCCCGGCGAGACCCAGCTCGAAACCGACCGCCGACTGCTGCGGGCGCGAATCAAGGCCATTCACAAGCGGCTGGACAAGGTGCGCAGCCAGCGCAACCAGAATCGTCGTGCCAGGGCCCGGGCCGAGATTCCCAGTGTTTCCCTGGTGGGCTATACCAATGCCGGTAAATCCACCTTGTTCAATGTCCTGACCTCATCCACCGTCTATGCGGCGGACAAGCTCTTCGCTACTCTCGACCCGACCCTGCGTCGCCTGGAGATCGAGGACGTGGGGCCGGTGGTGCTTGCCGATACCGTGGGATTCATCCGCCATCTGCCCCACAAGTTGGTAGAGGCCTTTCGCGCTACCCTCCAGGAAGCGGCAGAGTCGACTCTCCTGGTGCATGTGATCGATGCTGCGGATCCGGATCGCGAGCTCAATGTCGTTCAGGTCGAGACGGTGCTGGACGAGATCGATGCGCTGGATGTGCCGACACTCAAGGTGATGAACAAGATCGATCTCCTCGACAGTGCGCCGCGCATCGAGCGCGATGGCGAGGGTCGGCCGGAGGTGGTCTGGCTCTCCGCCCAGGAGGGCCGTGGACTGGACCTGCTCAGCCAGGCACTCTCGGAACGGCTGGCGGATGATGTCATCGATGTCGCCTTGACGCTCAGCCCCGAGCAGGGGCGTCTGCGTGCCGGTCTGCATGATCTCGGCGGGGTGCGCGAGGAGACCTTCGATGACCAGGGTCGGATACACCTGGAGGTCCGGTTGCCCCGGCGGGATTTCCTGCAGCTCATGGCAAGGCTCGATGAGCGAGCCAATGATTACCTTCCCGCTGCGCTGCAGCAAGGTGCCGTCTGGGAGGCCTGAGAGAAAATCGCATCTGCTGTCCGTTTCATCCATCGATGGGGCGGAAAGCGATACAACGTCAAGGTCAAGGCGCGTCATGTCTGGCGTGACAGGATCGCAACCTGAACTCCCTGCCGGCAGCCGTTCAGCAGGGGGATGCAACACAGAGTGGAGAAAAGCTATATGGCCTGGAATGAGCCTGGTGGTGGCAACCAGCACGATCCCTGGAGTGGTGGTGGTCGTCGCGGCGGTGGTGACAACGGCGGCGGGAATCGCGGGGGCAATCAGGGGCCTCCGGATCTCGACGAGGCCCTGAAAAAGTTTCAGGACAAGCTCAACAGCATGCTCGGTGGCCGCGGCGGCAAGCGGGGCGGTTCCGGCGGCAAGAGCGGTGGCGGTGGTGACAAGCCGCGTAACGTCTTCGCCTTGCCGGGACTGTTGCTGATCGTGGCGCTGGCGATCTGGGCGGCGACCGGCTTCTACCTGGTCGACCAGTCCGAGCGTGGCGTGGTGCTGCGCTTCGGCAAGTTTCAGGAGGTGGTCACGCCGGGTCTGCAGTGGAATCCGCCGCTGATCGATGACGTGCGTATGGTCAACGTGACGCGCGTGCGCTCATTGACGCAGACGCAGTCGATGCTGACCCAGGACGAGAACATCGTCTCCGTGGAAATATCCGCGCAGTATCAGGTGGCCGATCCCCGTGCCTATGTGCTGAATGTCCGCAACCCGGAGCTCAGCCTCGAGAACGCCCTGGATTCAGCCCTGCGTCATGTGGTCGGCGGTACCGACATGATCGATATCCTGACCTCTGGACGCGAGATCCTCGGCAGCTCCGTGAACAGCCGGCTGCAGTCCTATCTCGACAGTTACGGGACCGGGATTCTGCTCCAGACACTAAACATAGAGTCGACCTCGCCACCGACGGCCGTGCAGGATGCCTTCGATGACGTTATTCGTGCCCGTGAAGATCGGCAGCGCACCATCAACGAAGCCATGGCTTATGCCAATGCCATCATCCCGCAGGCGCAGGGTCAGGCCCAGCGCTTGATCGAGCAGGGCCAGGGTTATCGTGAGTCCGTGGTCGCCGAGGCACAGGGGCAGGCGAACCGTTTCAATCAGCTGCTTTCCGAGTACATCAATGCACCGGGCATCATGCGCGAGCGCCTGTACCTCGACACCATGTCCGAGGTCTTCGGCAACACCGACAAGGTGCTGGTGGACATGGCCGAGGATAGTCCCTTGATGTACCTGCCTCTGGACCAGCGCCTCGGTGGTGGACGCGGTGGTGAATCAAGTGGTGCCCGTCTCGGCGAGGAAGGTGAGCTCGATCCACGTGTGCTCGAACGACTGCGCAGCACACAGTCGTCCAGCAATACCGGCAGTAACAGCAACAGCAGTGGAATCCGCAGGGAGGGCCGCTAAATGATGATCAATAATCGTTCCCTGCTCATCGTCGGTGGTATCGCCGCCGTGGCCTGGCTGGCCAGCAATAGCCTCTACGTGGTCGACGAGACCGAGCGCGCGGTCAAGCTGCGTTTCGGCGAGATCATCGAGGAGGACATTCAGCCCGGGCTGCACATCAAGGTCCCGATCACTCAGACGATTCGCACCTTCGATACGCGGGTGCGGACGCTGGACACCGACCCGAGCCGCTACCTGACCCTCGAGCAGAAGGCGGTGATCGTCGACTCCTATGTGCAATGGCAGGTGGTCAACCCCACGCGTTATTACGAGGCAACGGCCGGCGATGAACTCATGGCGATCCGGCTGATCCAGCCACGGGTCGACGAGAGCCTGCGTAACGAGTTCGGTCGCCTGACCCTGCAGGAGATCATCGCCGAGCGCCGCGATGATCTGATGACCGGACCCGCCGACGATCTCGACTCGCTGATGCGAGAAGAGCTGGGTGTGGCCATCATTGATATCCGCGTCAAGCGTATCGATCTTCCGGAAGACGTCTCGACGGCGGTTTATAATCGGATGAGCTCGGAGCGTGAGCGCCAGGCCCGCGAGTGGCGTGCCCAGGGCCAGGAAGAGGCCGAGCGTGTCCGCGCCAATGCTGATCGACGCCGCCAGGTCCTGCTTGCCCAGGCCCGGGCGCGTTCCGAAACCCTGCGCGGTGAGGGTGACGCCGAGGCGGCGGCCATCTTCTCCGAGGCCTATGGTCAGGATGAGGAGTTCTTCAGCTTCTGGCGTAGCCTCGATGCCTACCGCCAGAGCTTCGAGGGTGACGGCAACATGCTGGTTCTCGATCCCTCCAGCGAGTTCTTCCAGTATCTGAAGAGTCCGACGCCTAGCCGTCAATGAGCGCACTGCGGGCGGCATGTCCGCCCGCAGGCGGGTTTATCCCGGTAGCCGATGTGGTAAGATCCTCAAACCGGGCGTGCCCCGGTTTTTTTGTGGCCTCCAGCCATTGGTTCGTCGTGGGGGATCAGCGCGCGACCTTGCCCGGGAGGCCTTTCATCGTGTTGCAGGATGACAAGACATGACCATTGCTGACCGCTGGCTGCTGCCCGACGGCATGGATGAGGTGCTGCCTCCCCAGGCGAGCCGCATGGAAGAGCTGCGCCGGGCGCTGCTCGACCTCTATCACACCTGCGGATATGATCAGGTGATGCCCCCTCCCGTGGAGTTCCTGGACTCCCTGTTGACTGGAACGGGGTCCGACCTGGCGCTTCAGACCTTCAAGCTGATCGACCAGGCCAGCGGTCGATTGATGGGCATCAGTGCCGACGTCACTCCCCAGGTGGCGCGCATGGATGCCCATTCCATGAAGCATCAGGGCCCCGTTCGCCTGTGTTATTGCACCAATGTGCTGAGGGCCACGGCCGACCAGCACCAGGGTGGGCGCAGCCCGGTCCAGGTGGGTGTCGAGCTGTTCGGCCATGCTGGGCTGGAATCGGATCTAGAGATCCTGAATCTCGCCCTGGCCAGCCTGGTGGCCGCTGGCGCCACCGAGATCCACCTGGCGCTGGGTCATATCGGCATCTATCGTAGCCTCGTGGAGGCGGCCGATCTCGACCCTGATGAAGAAAAGACACTGTTCGCCGCGCTTGAGCTCAAGTCACCGGGTGACCTGGCGGCATTCGTTCACGACAGCGTGGCGGATCCGTCCCTGGCCGGGATGTTTATGGCGCTGGGTCGCCTGCATGGTGCCCCGGAGATCCTCGAAGAGGCCTTTGTGGCCTTTTCCGGGGCACCTCCCGCCGTCGGGGAGGCACTGGAAGAGCTAGCGGCACTCCGGCGAGGCGTCTGTGCCCAGCATCCCGAGGTCGCCTTGTACGTCGATCTCGCGGAACTGCGTGGCTATGCCTACCACACCGGCATGATGTTTTCCGCCTATGTGCCCCACTATGGCCAGTCCCTGGCCAAGGGAGGCCGTTATGACGATACCGGGCGAGCCTTCGGCCGCGCTCGGCCGGCCACCGGGTTTTCCATGGACCTGAAGTTGCTGGCCACGCTGGCGCAGTCAGAAGTGCCCTGGGGCGGTGTCTGGGCACCCGCAGAGGGTGCCGGTCTGCAGGATGCCATTACCCGCTTGCGCCAGCAGGGTGAGCGCGTCGTCCAGGCGCTTCCTGGCCAGCTGACCGGCCCGATGGATCATCGCTGCGATCGCTTCCTGGACCGGCATGAGGGTGACTGGCGGGTACTTCCCCTGACATGATGTTCTCCGGGAGATACCGGAGACGGATTCCTTGATCAAAGAGACGAGAGCAATGGGCAAGAACGTAGTCGTACTGGGCACCCAGTGGGGTGACGAGGGCAAGGGCAAGGTCGTCGATCTGCTGACGGAATCCGCGTCCGCGGTGGTTCGTTTCCAGGGTGGGCACAATGCCGGTCATACGCTGGTGATCGATGGCGAGAAGACGGTCCTGCACCTGATTCCCTCGGGCATCCTGCGCAAGGACAAGACCTGCGTTATCGGCAACGGCGTAGTCCTGTCACCGGAAGCCTTGATCAAGGAAATACGCGAACTGGAAGCCAAGGGGGTGCCGGTACGCGAGCGCCTGCGCATCTCGCCGGCCTGCCCCTTGATCCTGCCCTATCATGTGCGACTCGATCAGGCCCGCGAGAAGGATCGAGGCATCGCCAAGATCGGCACGACCGGACGCGGGATCGGGCCGGCCTACGAGGACAAGGTGGCACGCCGCGGCCTGCGACTGGGGGATCTGCAACACCGCGAGCGCTTCGCTGCCAAGCTGGGCGAGGTGCTCGCCTACCACAACTTCGTCCTGACCCGGTACCACCGTGAGCAGGAAGCGAACTTCCAGGAGATCCTCGATGAGGCGATGGCCATGGGCGAGGAATTACTGCCCATGGTGTGCGATACCGTGGGTCTGGTGCATGACTTGCGTCGGCAAGGCGAGAACATCCTCTTCGAGGGGGCTCAGGGGTCCCTGCTCGATATCGACCATGGCACCTATCCCTTCGTTACCAGTTCCAACACCACCGCCGGTGGTACTGCCACCGGCTCGGGGTTCGGCCCCCTCTACCTCGACTATGTGCTGGGCATCACCAAGGCCTATACCACCCGGGTGGGTTCGGGGCCCTTCCCCACCGAACTCTTCGACGACCACGGCCGCCACCTGGCCGAACGCGGTCACGAGTTCGGGGCTACCACCGGCAGGCCACGTCGTTGTGGCTGGTTCGATGCCGTTGCCCTGCGCCATGCCGTCCAGATCAACTCCGTATCGGGAATCTGCCTGACCAAGCTCGATGTCCTGGACGGTCTCGAAACCATTCGGGTCTGCATCGGCTATCGCAGCAAGGATGGTGATGTGCTGGACACCCCGGTGGATTCCGAGGGCTATGAAGCCATCGAACCGCTCTATCAGGATCTCCCGGGATGGACCGAGTCGACCCTCGGCGCCCAGGGCGTCGAGGATCTGCCGGATAATGCCCGTTCCTACATCAGCTATCTCGAGGAACAGGTCGGGACCTCCATCGATATCATCTCCACCGGTCCGGACCGCAACGAGACCATTGTCCTTCGCAACCCCTTCGAGGGCTGAGCTTCTTCCTGCTCAATAGTCGATGCCGCGGCGCGCCTGCAACCCATCGTTGAAGGCGTGCCGGACTTCCTGCATCTCGGTCACGGTATCGGCCATGGCGAGCAGTTCCCGGTGGGCGTTACGCCCGGTGATGATGACCGTCTGTTCCTCGGGACGGTTCTCGATGGCGTGTTTCACGGTGTCGATATCCAGATAACCGAACTTCAGCATGTAGGTGATCTCGTCGAGCACGACCAGATAGGTCTCGGGGTCGGCGAGCATTCGCTCGGCGTCGCGCCAGACCTCCTGGCAGGCGCGGGTATCCGCCTCCCGGTTCTGGGTGTCCCAGGTGAAACCGGTGGCCATGATCGCTACCTCGAGATTCGCGTCTTCCTGCAGGCGATCGCGTTCACCGCATTCCCAGAGCCCCTTGATGAACTGCACGACCCCGACTCGGTAACCATAGCCCAGGGCGCGGGTCACGGTGCCCCAGGCGGCCGTGGTCTTGCCCTTTCCATTGCCGGTGAACACCAGTAGCAAGCCGCGCTGCTCGGTGGCGTCGGCCACCTTCTCGTCGACCCGGGCCTTGAGTTTCTGCATGGCCTGCTGGTGGCGGGTATCGCGATCTGTCATGTCGGCTCCTGATGTATCGGGTAACTAGCGTCTCGAGTAACTAGCGACTCGGGGAAAGGGGGAATAGCCTACGCCAGAACGCGGGTATCGTCAGCCGTGTCGAGGGCCGGTCAGGGTATTTCGCGCACGCGTGCTTCCATTCGGGTCAGGAAGACCGCCATGATGCGATCGAAGAGTCGCCGCCCGAGAAGGGCATCCTCGACGCCTGCATCGATATTGGGATTGTCGTTGACCTCGATCACCACGACCCGCTCCCCGCTCTGCTTGAGGTCGACACCATAGAGGCCATCGCCGATCAGACGGGTGGCCTTGAGGGCGGTCTTGATCACGGGGGCGGGCACCTCGGCGGGGTCATGGGTGCTGAACCCGCCACTCTTGGTCCTGGCGCCGGAATGGTCATAGATCTGCCAGTGGCCGCGGGCCATGTAGTAGCGGCTGGCGAACAGCACCTGGCCATCGAGGATGCCGATTCGCCAGTCGTATTCCGTGGGCATCCATTCCTGGAGCAACAGCAGGGCAGAATCCTCGAACAACTGCCGGGAGGCCTGCTTGAGCTGGGTCAAGGATTCGATCTTGACTACGCCACGGGAAAAGGCGCCATCGGGAATCTTGAGGACCAGTGGGAAGTCCAGGCCCTCGATCTGCGCTTCCAGTTCGCGTCGATCGCCGCGTCTCAGCAGGGCGCCTTCGGGGGCCGGGACGCCGCGTGCGCGCAGCAGGGCATGGAGATAGACCTTGTTGGTGCAGCGCAGGATATCCCGGGGATGGTCGATCACCACCAACCCCTCGTGCTCCGCTCGCCTGGCCATGCGATAGGTATGATGGTCCAGGGCGGTGGTTTCACGGATGAAGAGGCCATCGAATTCGGCGAGGCGCCCGGCATCGCGTTTGGTGATCAGTGATACATCGATGCCCAGTCGCCTTCCGGCCCTGATGAAGGCCTTGAGGGCGCTGCGATTGCTGGGAGGCAGGGCTTCGCCCGGGTCGACCAGGATGGCCAGATCGAAGCGGTAGCGGCGGCGGGCCTTGGGCGTGCGCCAGACCTTTCGCGAGTGACGGTTGAGCGCCGTGGCGAACAACGCCTGCTCCTGTGCGGTGAGTTCGCGGAGTCGAAGCGGTCTGAGTCTTGCCAGTTGCCAGAGATCATGTCGGCGCACCAGCCGAGCCTCGAGGAGCGGGGAGGGCAGGCGCTCGAACAATTTCCGGGCGAGGCGGGCAAGGGCCGGTTCGCGGCATTCACCGAACAGGACCCTCAGGGTCAGGCTGTTTCCGCTCAACGAGCCCTGTCGCGACAGTTCGCCGAGTAGCGGACCCAGGGTGTCGAGTTGTAGGTCGATCAATGCCTTGCGCGACAATTCATTGAGGGTTTCCACCGTCGGCAGCACCCTCTGGCCACGGGCCTGGGCGAGCAGGGAGACGTAGTAGCCGGTGCCGAGGTAGTCGAGCTCGCCGCACAGGTTGATCACATGGGTGGCAGGGTCCTGGTCGCCGAGGCCGCGTTGAAAGGGGTCTCGTGACAGGAAGTCGTCGGCACTGATGAGATCGTCGGTGGGGTAGTAGGGCTGCCAGTCATCCAGACGGTCGACGACGATGCGCAAGGGGCACATGGAAAATCCTGCAGGGCGGGAGGGGCGGCGACGATGGCCGGGAGGACATCAGCATGGCGGTGAGGCGGTTCGCCGGCAAGGCCTGACTTGTGTGAAAAGATTTCATTATACTGCCCACTGTCGCCTACTATTGCCATGCTAATCATCACGGCATCTTTTCCGGGAGCTACCACATGAGCGTGACCCTGCGGAAAGCGACGGGGTACGACCTGGACGCCCTCAATCGTCTCGAGCAGGTGGCCTTCAGCAGCGAGCGTTTCAGTCGTCGCCAGCTATGGCACCTGCTCAATCGTGCCAATGCCGAAACCCTGGTCGCCGAGGGCGATGAGGGCCAACTGCTGGGTTACGGTACCCTGCTTTTCCGCTTTGGTAGCCGTCGTGGGCGGCTCTATTCCTTCTGTGTGCACCCCACTGCCCGCGGTACCGGCCTGGGCAGGCAGTTGCTGGAGGCGCTGGAAGTGGCGGCCGGCGAACGCGGTGTCGAGCGGCTGGGGCTGGAGGTGCGAGCCGACAACCGGGTGGCCCTGAGTCTCTATCGACGCATGGGCTTTCGTCTCGAGAGCTGGTTCGAGGCGTACTACAGCGATGGCTGTGCCGCCTGGCAGATGGTCAAGACACTCGGCAGTCCCGTATCCGATGCGGCGGGGGAGTCCCCGGTGGAGCGAGCAGGCTGATAGAATCCAGCGACATTCATCGCCGACCAGGAGCCATTCATGCCGTCCTTTGATATCGTGTCCGAGTTCGACAAGCACGAAGCCACCAACGCCGTGGATCAGGCCAACCGCGAGATCCAGTCTCGCTTCGATTTCAAGGGCGTCACCGCCAGTTTCGAGCTGAGTGGCGAGACGGTGTCCCTCGATGCCGATGTCGATTTCCAGCTCAAGCAGATGCTCGATGTGCTGCGTAACAAGTTGATCGCCCGCGGGATCGACGCGCGTTGCATGGATGTGCAGGATCCCGTGCTGTCCGGGGTGCGTGCCCGCCAGGAGGTGAAGCTCAAGCAGGGCCTGGACCAGCAGGAGGCCAAGGACATCGTCAAGCGCATCAAGGATAGCAAGCAAAAGGTCCAGGCCCAGATCCAGGGTGACAAGGTCCGGGTCACCGGCAAGAAGCGTGACGACCTACAGTCCATCATGGCATTGCTCAAGGGAGAGGCGGGCCCCGATCTGCCCTTGCAGTTCGACAACTTCCGCGACTGAGCCCGTCGGCAGGATCCGGCAATGCAGACTGGCCGAGCAGGGGCATGTTTTTGTGGTCAGGGGTAAGGGCACCGTACAATGGGGGCCATTCCTTAAAGGAGCCTTGCCGAATGTCCGAACCCCAGTCGATTCACCTCAGCGATTATCGCCCCCCGGCCTATCGCGTGACGCATACCGAATTGACCTTCGACCTCGATCCTTCGGCTACCCGGGTACGATCACGCCTGCATCTGCAACGACACCCCGATAGCGAGAGCGATGCCTCGCTCGACCTCGATGGCGAGCAGCTGACACTGAGGCGTATCGCCATCGATGGTCAGCCACTTGGGGAGGACGAATACGAGGTCAGCTCCAGTGGCTTGCGGGTGCATCGGGTGCCGGAGGCCTTCCTGCTCGATACCGAGGTGGAGATCGCCCCCAGCGACAACACCGCGCTTTCCGGCCTCTATCAGTCCAGTGGCATGTACTGTACCCAGTGCGAGGCCGAGGGTTTCCGGCGCATCACCTTCTATCCGGATCGTCCCGACGTGATGGCGACATTCGCCACCACGGTGATCGGTGATCGTCAGCGCGAGCCGGTGCTGCTCTCCAATGGCAATCCGGTGGAGCGGGGAGAACTGCCCAACGACCGCCACTTCGTCACCTGGGAGGATCCCCACCCCAAGCCCTGCTACCTCTTTGCCCTGGTGGCCGGCGACCTGAAGAAGGTCGAGGACCGCTTCACGACCCTGAGTGATCGTGAGGTCGATCTGCAGCTATGGGTCGAGGAGGAGAACCTCGACAAGACCGACCATGCCATGGCCTCGCTCAAGCGCGCCATGGCATGGGACGAGCAGACCTATGGCCGGGAATACGATCTGGATCTCTTCATGATCGTAGCGGTCAACGACTTCAACATGGGCGCCATGGAGAACAAGGGGCTCAATATCTTCAACTCGGCGGCGGTGCTGACGCATCCCAATACCGCCACCGATGCGGCCTTCCAGCGGGTCGAGGGTATCGTCGCCCACGAGTATTTCCACAACTGGTCGGGCAACCGGGTGACCTGTCGTGACTGGTTCCAGCTCTCCCTGAAGGAGGGCTTCACGGTGTTTCGCGATCAGTGCTACAGCGCCGACACCAACTCCGCCCCGGTCAAGCGCATTCAGGATGTCTCCTTCTTCCGCACCGCCCAGTTCGCCGAAGATGCCGGTCCCACCGCCCATCCGGTGAGGCCGGATCACTACATCGAGATCACCAACTTCTACACCCTGACCATCTACGAGAAGGGTGCCGAGATCGTGCGGATGTTGCGCAACCTGCTGGGATGGGAGGATTTCCGGCGCGGCAGCGACCTCTACTTCGAGCGATTCGATGGTCAGGCGGTGACCATCGAGGATTTCGTCGGCTGTATGGCCGAGGTGTCGGGCCTGGATCTGGACCAGTTCATGCGCTGGTACTCCCAGGCCGGCACACCGGAGATCGACGCCAGCGGCGAGTACGCTTATGCCACCGGGGAGTATCGACTGGTGCTGCGTCAGCGGACGCCGGCAACGTCCGACCAACCGGAGAAACAGCTCCTGCATATCCCCGTGAGGATGGGGCTGGTGGGTACCAAGTCCGGTCGTGACCTCTCTCTGACGCTGGATGGCCATTCCCTCGGCAAGGACACCGTGCTGCATCTGCGCGAGGAGGAGCAGGCGTTCGTCTTCACCGATGTGGCCGAAGCCCCCGTTCCCTCACTGCTGCGCGGCTTCTCGGCACCCGTCAAGCTGCGCTTCCCCTATGCCCGCGAGGATCTGGCCTTCCTGCTCCAGCATGACTCCGACGACTTCAATCGCTGGGATGCCGGTCAACGCCTGGCAATGCTCGCCCTGGATGACCTGATCGCCGCCCACCGCAACGGGGTGGAGAAGGTCATGGATAGCCGGGTGGTAGAGGCCTTTCGCGGCTTGCTCGGCAAGGCGAGCGACGACAAGGCGGTTCTCGCCGAGATGTTGACCTTGCCCTCCGAGGCGTATATTGCGGAGCAACAGCCGCTGGTCGATGTGGATGCCATCCACGCCGCGAGAACCTTCGTCAAGCAGAGCCTGGCCGGCGTGCTGCGAGACGAGTTCCTGCAGCTCTACGAGCAGAACCGTCTCGACGCCCCCTATTCCCCGGATCCCGATCAGATCGCCTCACGCAGCTTGAAGAATGTGGCGCTCTCCTACCTGATGGCCATCGAGGACGAGACGGGGACCGAGCTTGCCCGCGAGCAGTACGGTGCCGATCACAACATGACCGATGTGCGCCATGCCCTGACCCTGCTGACGCACAGCTCCCGCGATGACCTTGCCGACCCCGCCTTGCGGGCCTTCGCCGAGAAGTGGGCCCATGACCCCCTGGTCATGGATCAGTGGTTCAGTATCCAGGTGACACGTCCCCAGGCGGATGTGCTGGAGCGTCTGAAGGTGCTGATGGAGCATCGCGCCTTCTCGCTGAAGAATCCCAACAGGGTGCGAGCCCTGATCGGTGCCTTTGCCGGCCAGAATCGCGTCAATTTCCATCGGCTGGACGGCGAGGGCTACAGGGTACTGGCCGATGTGGTGATCGAGCTCAACCGGCTCAATCCCGAGATCGCCGCACGACTGGTCGCTCCCTTGACGCGCTGGCAGCGCTTCGATGAGGTGCGCCAGGAGCGCATGAAGGCTGAACTCGAACGCATCCGTGCCGAGCAGCTCTCGCCGAATGTCTATGAGGTCGTCGAGAAGGCTCTGGCCTGAGCCTCCCGCTTCCAGGGCTCGCCATACGATAGCACCACATGACAGCGCCGCCCTCGGGCGGCGCTGTCATGTGGTGAGCCGGTTGCTCAATTGATCAGCCAGCTTAGGATGACCACTCCCAGCAATAACCAGATTCCGCCGACGAACAGGGCCCGGCGCATGAAGGCGCGCAGCGCTTTCCACAGCATCCAGAGGCCCAGCACGATGACCAGCAGGTTGATCAGCGAGGGGGCAATGCCGAGTGACCGGGACATTCCGCGCAGGAAGGATCTGCCGGAATCCCCGAGGTCGCCGAAGAATCCCGTGAAGAAATCCACGATGATGCGGATGATTTCGCCCAGCAGGGCGCCGAATGAGGCAAAGAAATCGGACATGTCAGGTCGCCTTGGGCCTCACTCGATCGGGTCGAGGACGGTGTCAACGATATCGTCCATGGTCACCAGTCCCACCTGCAGGGAAAACTTCATGGCGTCTTGTCTCCGTGTCTTGTCATTATTTCCATCAGAATGGCATCGCTCATTGTTCCTGAATTGTTCGGCCAATGTTGGCTTCCTGGATGATCCTCTCGAACATTCCGATGACGACCCTGGCGTGGCATCCTGCTAGCCTATTTATCAGTGCAGGTCGTCAGTGCAGGGCGAAGGTGCCGTCCGAAGTGAGACGGGACTAATATATCATCAGTATCGTCCTGCCGCATGGCGGTAATGCGCACGACGATCCCTGGTACGGAGATAGGAAAATGGGAATCACGACCATCGTGTTGCTGGTGGTACTGGGTCTGCTGCTGGTCTATGGGGTGGCCATCTACAATCGCCTGGTGACGCTCAAGAATCGCTATACCAATGCCTTCGCTCAGATCGAGGTCCAGCTCAAGCGTCGCTATGACCTCATTCCCAACCTGGTGGAGACGGCCAAGGCCTACATGAGTCACGAGCGTGAGACCCTGCAGGCGGTAACCGAGGCACGAAACCATGCCCTGGCCGGCCTGAAAGACGCCGCTGCCAGACCCGGTGAGCCGGGGCCCATGGCGGAACTCGCGAGCGCAGAAGGTGCGCTGGGGTCTGCCCTGGGCCGTCTCAACATGGTCATGGAAGCCTATCCCGACCTCAAGGCTGCCGAGAACATGCGCCAGCTCAGCGAGACCCTCACCAGCACCGAGAACCGGGTCGCTTTCGCGCGCCAGGCCTTCAACGATGCGGTGATGCAATACAATACCTACAAGCAGAGCTTCCCGCCGGTACTGCTCGCCGGCCCGCTGGGGCATCGAGACGATGCCGCTCTGCTGGAGTTTGCGGACAGCGCCGAGATCCAGGCGGCGCCGCGTGTGAACTTCTAAGCGGGGCCATGCCATGAATTTCTTCGAGGCCCAGGACCAGGCCAGGAAGCTGTCCGGTCGACTCGTCGCCCTGCTGATGCTGGCCGTGGTGGCGCTGATCCTCGTGGCTTCTTTGGTGGTTGCCCTGGCCGTGGTCCTGCTGGACGGTGGCCTCTACGCGGGTCAGCCCTTGGATCGGGCCCTCGATCCGGCACTCCTGGGCAGCGTTGCCCTGGGGGTGATCCTGGTAGTGGTCCTGGGGAGCCTGACACGCCACCTCCAGCTTCGCTCGGGTGGGTCGGCGGTGGCCGAGGCCTTGGGGGGAAGGCCCCTGAATATCGACACCCGGGATCACGACGAGCGCCAATTACTGAACGTGGTGGAGGAGATGGCCATTGCCTCGGGGATGCCGGTGCCGGAGGTCTATCTCCTGGAAGATCCGGGCATCAATGCCTTCGCCGCCGGGTACGAGTACCATGATGCCGCCATCGGTGTGACTCGCGGTGCCATCGAGACCCTGGGCCGTGACGAACTGCAAGGGGTGATTGCCCACGAATTCAGCCATATCCTGCATGGTGACATGCGTCTCAATCTGCGCCTGGTGGCGCTCTTGCACGGTATCCTGGTGATCGGTTTCATCGGCCGCTTGCTGCTTCATTCCTCGGTCTCGGGACGGCGAGTCAGGCGCCGCGGCAATGGCCATGTGGCTGTCCTGGGGCTGGGGGCGGGTCTGATGGTGGTGGGCTATTCCGGCACCCTGTGCGGGAACCTGATCAAGGCGGCGGTGAGCCGCCAACGGGAATTCCTCGCCGATGCCAGCGCCGTCCAGTATACCCGCAACCCGCATGGCATCGGGGAAGCGTTGAAGCGCCTGGCGGCGCACGTTCCGGGATCTCGATTGCGCACCGTGCGTGCCCAGGAGTTCAGTCATCTGTACTTCGCTACCGGCGTTCGTTCCCTGGCACGATTGACGGCAACGCACCCGCCACTCGATGCCCGCATCCGACGCGTCCTGCCGGACTGGGATGGCCGCTTGCCGCCTCCCAGGGCCCCGAGAACACCCGAGCCCGCAGCCTCCCCTGCTGGCCGAGCCGAAACCGCTGGTGCCGTGGCGGCGGGTGTTCTGGGGGCAGCGGTGGTCGCCAGCGTCGGTCAGCCCAGTGCCGAGGATATTGCCCGGGCGCGCAAACGACTCGGCGAGATCGATGACGCCTTGGTCGAGGCGGCCCATGACCCCTTCGCCGCCCGGGCGCTGGTCTATGGCATCCTGATGGGGATCGATCCGACCAGCCGCGAGCGGCAGCGCCAGGCATTGACAGACCAGGCCCTCCCCGGCGTGCTCGTCGAACTGGATCGTCTTTCGGCGCCCCAGGGACGACTCTCTCCCGGTCAACGCCTCCCCCTGATCGAGCTCTCGCTGCCGGTGCTTCGTCAGCTCTCGGCGGCCCAGGCGTCGCGTTTCCGTGCCTGTCTTCGTCGACTGATGGCCCTGGAACAGCAGCCCGGTGCGCTTCAATGGGCCATGCATCGACTGGTGACCCAGGGGATCGATGGCGCACGCCGCGCTCGACGAGACCGGCATCTCAAGGACATGACGGGGCCGCTTTCCTTGATGCTCTCGACACTGGTACTGGCCGCTCAGGGGGACGAGCCCGATGACCGTGAGGCCTTCGACCAGGTGGCCAGGAGCCTCGGCGTCTCCCTGGATTTCGTTGTCGAACCTGCCAGTGCGACCGACCTGGATTGGGCCATGGAACGCCTGGTACGCCTGGTCGAGCGAGAGCGAGCGCCGTTGCTGGCGGCCATGGCGTGTTGTGCGGCCCACGACGGTCGGGTAGCGCCTCGCGAGGCTGAATTGCTGAGTGCCATCGCCTGGACGCTGGGTTGCCCGTTACCGGATCCGACCCGATAGCCTTTGTCTTGGCAAGTCCGTTCAAAGCCCTCAAGATAGTGCACTTGTGCCTTTTCTTTATGACTGACCGGAGAATCTCGCGATGCTGACCCCCTTTCACCTTGCCGTACAAGTCCACGATCTCGCCGAGGCCCGACGCTTCTACGGCGAAGTGCTGGGCTGCCCGGAAGGACGTTCCAGTGATAGCTGGGTCGACTTCAACCTCCTGGGCCACCAGTTCGTCTGCCACCTGAACCCGGCACTGGGTGAGAAGGGAATCGAAAATCATCGCAACCCGGTGGATGGACACGGTGTGCCGGTCCCGCATTTTGGCGTGGTGCTCGAGATGGACGACTGGCAGGCGCTGGCCGACCGCCTGGCAGCCGCCAGGGTCACCTTCGAGATCGAACCCCATATCCGTTTCGAGGGTCAACCCGGTGAGCAGGCCACCATGTTCTTTCGTGATCCCAGTGGCAACGCCATCGAATTCAAGGCATTCCGTGACATAGCCGGCCAGTTGTTCGCCACCTGAGCCGAACGGCACAGGGGTCGATGGGCAAGGTGGTGCCCGTCATATTTCGACGAAAACGGGAGAGAGTGAATGCCGAAGTTATCCTGGAGATCGGCACTTCTGGTGCTGATGCTGCCATTGGGTCTTGCCGCCTGTGGCAATGGCGACGACACCCCGACCCCGGGTACCGGGGAGTCACAAGAGGAGTCGCAAGAGACGGCCCCGGCGGACGAGTCGGCCACGAGCGTGGATCCTTCAGCGGATGCCCCGGATGCTGCCCCGGATGCTGAAGAGCAGGGATCCGATCAGGTCGCCACCGAGGAGGCGTCATCCGATGATGAAACACAAGCCGGACTGACGGCAACGGACGAGGAAGTGGCGGCCGATACCGAGACCCTGGAGGAAGGCGCTGTGC
>JAGXGN010000082.1 GCA_024636705.1 Halomonas sp. | reverse complement strand
CGGTCTCAAACCAGTCCATCGCCGGGTACTGTTCGCCATGAGCGAGCTCAGCAACGACTGGAACAAACCCTACAAGAAATCGGCCCGCGTGGGCGGTGATGTCATCGGTAAGTACCATCCCCATGGCGACAGCGCGGTCTACGACACCATCGTGCGGATGGCGCAGAACTTCTCCATGCGCTACCCGCTGGTCGATGGTCAGGGCAACTTCGGTTCCGTCGACGGCGATTCGGCCGCCGCCATGCGTTACACCGAGATCCGCATGGCCCGGCTCGCCCATGAGCTGCTCGCCGACCTCGAGAAGGACACCGTCGACTGGGTCGACAACTACGACGGCACCGAACGCATTCCCGATGTCATGCCCACCCGGGTACCCAACCTGCTGATCAACGGCTCCTCGGGTATCGCCGTGGGCATGGCGACCAACATCCCGCCCCACAACATGATCGAGGTGATCAACGGCTGCCTCGCGCTGATCGACGATTACACCCTGACCGTCGACGGCCTCATGGAGTACATCACCGGGCCGGATTTCCCGACCGGGGCCATCATCAACGGCCGTGCCGGTATCCTCGAGGCCTACCGTACCGGCCGTGGGCGCATCTATGTGCGGGCCTGCCACACCATCGAGCACGACGACAAGACCGGCCGCGACCACATCATCGTCAGCCAGCTGCCCTATCAGGTGAACAAGGCGCGCCTGATCGAGAAGATCGCCGAGCTGGTCAAGGAAAAGAAGATCGAGGGCATCGCCGAGCTGCGCGACGAGTCCGACAAGGACGGCCTGCGGGTGGTGATCGAGGTCAAGCGCGGCGAGTCCGGCGAGGTGGTGGTCAACAACCTCTTCGCCCAGACGCAGCTGCAGAATGTCTTCGGCATCAACATGGTGGCCATCGAGGACGGGCAACCCAAGATCCTCAACCTCAAGCAGGTGCTCGAGGCCTTCATTCGCCACCGTCGCGAAGTGGTCACCCGGCGTACCCTCTTCGAGCTGCGCAAGAATCGCGAGCGCGGCCACATTCTCGAGGGGCTGGCCGTCGCCATCTCCAACATCGACGAGGTCATCGCGCTGATCAAGGCCTCGCCGTCCGCCGCCGAGGCCAAGGAGAAGCTGCTGGCCACGAGCTGGCAGCCGGGGCAGGTCACCGGCATGCTGGAACGTGCCGGCGCCACCTCCTGCAAGCCGGAAGACCTCGAGCCCGGCTTCGGCCTGGACGACGCCGGTGGGCAGTACCGGCTCTCCCCGGCTCAGGCCCAGGCCATCCTCGAGTTGCGCCTGCATCGCCTCACCGGGCTGGAAACCGAGAAGCTGCTGGACGAATACCTGGCGATACTGGAGAGGATCGCCGAACTCACCGAGATCCTGGCCTCCGCCGAGCGCCTGCTCGAGGTGATCCGCGAAGAGCTGACCGCGGTGCGTGACCAGTTCGGCAACGCGCGCAAGACCGAGATCCAGGCCAGCCATCTCGACCTCTCCATGGAGGACCTGATCGCCGAGGAGGACATGGTGGTCACGGTGTCGCGCTCCGGCTATGCCAAGACCCAGCCGCTCTCCGACTACCACGCCCAGCGTCGCGGCGGCCGCGGCAAGTCCGCCACCGCCATGAAGGACGAGGATGTCATCGAACACCTGCTGGTGGCCTCGACCCACGACACCGTGCTGCTGTTCTCCAACAAGGGCAAGGTCTACTGGCTCAAGGTCTACGAGATGCCCAACGCCAGCCGCGGCTCGCGTGGCAAGCCGCTGGTCAACATGCTGCCGCTGGACGAGGGCGAGGCCATCAACGCCATCCTGCCCGTGCGCCACTACGACCCGGACAACTACATCTTCTTCGCCACCGCCAGGGGCACAGTCAAGCGCACCAGCCTCGAGCAGTTCTCGCGGCCGCGCAGCGTCGGCCTGATCGCCATCGACCTGGACGAAGGCGACCGCCTGGTGGGGGCCGCCATCACCGGGGGCAGCGACCACGCCATGCTGCTGTCCTCCAACGGCAAGGCCATCCGCTTCGAGGAAGGCAATGTCCGCGCCATGGGCCGCACCGCCCGCGGCGTGCGGGGTATTCGCCTGCTCAAGGGCGCCGAGGTGATCAGCCTGATCATTCCCCGTACCCAGTTGATCGACGCCGAGGCCGATCTCGAGGTCGAGGCGGAGGAGGGCGGCGAGCCCATCGCCGCCCAGGATAACGGCGGCCAGATCACCATCCTCACCGCCAGCGAGAACGGCTACGGCAAGCGCACCCGCCTCGAGGAATTCCCGCTGCGCGGGCGCGGCGGCCAGGGTGTCATCGCCATGCAGACCAGCGAGCGCAACGGCGCCCTGGTCGCCGCCATGCAGGTCTACGAGACCGACGAAATGATGCTGATCACCGACCGCGGCACCCTGGTGCGCACCCGGGTCGAGGAGGTCTCCAGGACCTCGCGGAACACCCAGGGCGTGATGCTGATTCGCCTGGGCAAGGACGAGAAGCTGGTCAAGACGGTGCGCGTCGATGAACCCGAGGATATCGAGCCTGAGCTTGCACCCGACGACGGCGCCATTGAGGGCGGAGAAAAAGAGAACGGCCAGGAAGATTCCTAGAATGACACGCCACTATAACTTCTGCGCCGGCCCGGCGGCCCTGCCGGCCGTCGTGCTGGAACGGGCCCGCGACGAGATGCTCGACTACCGCGGCCAGGGTCTCTCGGTGATGGAGATGAGCCATCGCAGCGAGGGCTACATCGCCATCGCCGAACAGGCCGAGGCGGATTTACGCGAATTGCTGGCCATCCCGGCCAACTACAAGGTGTTATTCACCCAGGGCGGGGCCACCCTCCAGTTCGCCGCCGTGCCGTTCAACCTGCTTGGTCCCGGGGGGACGCCCAACTTCCTCAATACCGGCATCTGGAGCCAGAAGGCCATCGACGAGGCCCTGCATCTCGGCGGCGCGGCCCACATCGCGGCCAGCAGTGAAAACAGCGGCCACAGCGCCGTGCCACGCCCGGCGGACATCCGCCTGACCGACGATGCCGCCTACCTGCACTACACCCCCAACGAGACGATCGGTGGCCTGGCCTTCGATTATGTTCCCGAGGCCTACCAGCCCGATGGCAAGGAGGTGCCGCTGGTCGGCGACCTGTCGTCGACGATCCTCTCCGGCCCCCTGGATGTCTCCCGATTCGGCGTGATCTACGCCGGGGCCCAGAAGAACATCGGTCCCGCCGGCCTGGTGGTGGTCATCGTCCGGGATGACTTGCTGGATCGCGCCAGGGCCGACATCCCCAGCCTGTTCAGTTACCAGGCCCTGGCCAGGTCCGGCTCCATGCTCAATACACCGGCGACCTACAGCTGGTACCTGGCCGGCCTGGTGTTCCAGTGGCTCAAGCACGACATCGGCGGCCTGGCCGCCATGGACGCCATCAATGAACGCAAGGCCGCCAAGCTCTACGCCGCCATCGACGAAAGCGGGCTCTATGCCAACCCGGTGGCCCTGCGTAATCGCTCGCGGATGAACGTGCCCTTCGTGCTGGCCGACCAGCACCTCGATGCACCCTTCCTGGCCGAGGCCGAGGCCGCCGGCCTGCTCAACCTCAAGGGCCATCGCAGTGTGGGCGGCATGCGCGCGAGCCTCTACAATGCCGTACCCGAGCAGGCCGTGGACGCCCTGGTAGACTTCATGGCGGATTTCGAAAAACGAAGGGGATAACCCGATGACCGACACCCCCAATGACCTCGAGGCGTTGAGGCAGCACATCGACGCCGTGGATGCCGACATCCTGCGGCTGATCAGCGATCGGGCGGCCACCGCGCAGCGCGTGGCCCAGCTCAAGTCCACGGAAGATCCCCAGGCAGTCTTCTATCGCCCCGAGCGCGAGGCTCAGGTGCTGCGCCGGATCATGTCGCTCAACACCGGCCCGCTCGACAACGAGGAAATCGGCCGCCTGTTCCGCGAGATCATGTCCGCCTGCCTGGCTCTGGAGCAACCGATCAAGGTCGCCTACCTGGGGCCGGAAGGCACCTTCACCCAGCAGGCGGCGATCAAGCATTTCGGCGAGAGCGCGGTGAGCCTGCCCATGGCCGCCATCGACGAGGTCTTTCGCGAGGTGGAGGCCGGTGCCGTCAACTACGGCGTGGTGCCGGTGGAGAATTCCACCGAGGGCGTGATCAACCATACCCTGGATTCCTTCATGGATTCCGGGCTGCGTATCAGCGGCGAGGTGGTGCTGCGCATCCATCATCACCTGCTGGTCGCCGAGACCACCCGGCGCGACAAGGTCTCGCGGATCTACTCGCATCCCCAGTCCTTCGCCCAGTGCCGCAAGTGGCTGGATGCCCATTTCCCCCAGGCCGAGCGGGTGCCGGTGTCGTCCAACGCCGAGGCCGCGCGCCTGGTCAAGACCGAGTGGCACAGTGCCGCCATCGCCGGCGACATGGCGGCCAAGCTCTACGGCCTGACGCGACTCGCCGAGAAGATCGAGGACAGCCCGGACAACGCCACGCGATTCCTGGTCATCGGCAGCCAGGTCGTGCCGCTGTCCGGCGAGGACAAGACCTCCATCGTGGTGGCCATGCGTAACCAGCCGGGCGCCCTGCACGAGCTGCTCGAGCCCTTCCATCGCCACCAGATCGACATGACGCGCCTGGAGACCCGGCCGTCACGCACGGGGGCCTGGAACTACGTCTTCTTCATCGATTTCAAGGGTCATATCGATGAGTCCCGGGTCAGTGCGGTGCTCGAGGAGGTCAAGCTGCGCGCCGCCGAACTCAAGGTGCTGGGCTCCTACCCGATAGGTGTCCTCTAGGCATGCGGCTCGCTGAATCGCGCATCCTGATCGTCGGCCTGGGCCTGATCGGCGGCTCGCTCGCCGCCGCGCTTCGCGCCTCCGGTCATGAGGGGTCTGTCCTCGGTTGTGACCCCGACGAGAGCGAACTCGCCCTGGGCATCGAAAAGGGCCTGATCGACGGCGGCGATACCCGCCTGGCCCCGCTGGTGGAAGGGGCGTCGCTGATCGTGCTGGCGGTGCCGGTGCTGGCCATGGTGTCGGTGATGCGCGAGCTGGCCGGCTGCCTCGATCGCGCCGCCAAGCACGTGGTGATCACCGACGTGGGCAGCACCAAGGGGGCGATTCGTGACGGCGCCATCGCCGCCTTCGGCAAACTCCCGCCCCGGCTGGTGCTGGGCCACCCCATCGCCGGCTCCGAGAAGAGCGGGGTGGCGGCCGCCAATCCGCGACTCTTCGCCCGGCACAAGGTGATCCTGACGCCGGATGCCACCACCGATCGCGATGCCCTGGCGCGTGTGTACAGGCTCTGGCAGGCCTGTGGCGCCGAGGTGCTGGAGATGTCGGTGGAACACCATGACCAGGTCCTGGCGCACACCAGCCACCTGCCGCATCTGCTCGCCTTCTCGCTGGTCGACACCCTGGCCCGTCAGGACGATCGCCTGGAGATCTTTCGCTATGCCGCCGGCGGGTTTCGCGATTTCACCCGCATCGCCGGCAGCGACCCGGGGATGTGGCGCGATATCTTCATCGCCAACCGCGAGGCCGTGCTGGCCTCCCTGGACGACTTCGAGGTCGGCGTGGCGCGTCTCCGGCATGCCGTGGAGGCGGGTGACGGCGATGCCATGCTGGCGATCTTCGACCGTGCCAGCCATGCGCGGCACTACTTCGAATCCCTGCTCAACCAGACCAGTTATCAGGCGGAATACCAGATGCAACACGACGGCAAGCGACGCTATCGCGTCAGTCCCGGGGGCAGTGTCGAGGGGCGCATTCGCGTGCCCGGCGACAAGTCCATCTCCCACCGTTCGATCATGCTCGGCGCCCTGGCCGAGGGGGTCACCGAGATCAAGGGCTTCCTCGAGGGCGAGGACAGCCTGGCGACCCTCCAGGCCTTCCGCGAGATGGGCGTGGCCATCGAGGGGCCGCACCAGGGCCGCGTGAACGTTCACGGGGTGGGCATGCACGGCCTCAAGGCGCCGTCCGGGCCGCTCTATGTGGGCAATGCCGGCACCGCCATGCGGCTCTTCGCCGGCCTGCTGACCGGCCAGGCCTTCGCTACCGAACTCACCGGCGATGTCTCGCTGACCAAGCGCCCCATGGGCCGTGTCGCCGATCCGCTGCGCCTGATGGGTGCCGAGATCGACACCGCCGAGGGCGGTCGTCCGCCGCTGCACATCCACGGCGGCAAGGCGCTCGAGGGCATCGACTACGCCATGCCCATGGCCAGTGCCCAGGTGAAGTCCTGTCTACTGCTCGCGGGGATGTATGCCGAGGGCGAGACTCGGGTGCGCGAGCCGGCGCCGACGCGCGACCACACCGAACGCATGCTGAGCGGCTTCGGCTACCCGGTCCAGCGTGACGGCGACACCTGCTGGCTGGTGGGCGGCGGGACCCTTACCGCGGCGCCCATCGATGTGCCCTCGGACATTTCCTCGGCGACCTTCTTCCTGGTCGCCGCGGCGATCACTCCCGGGTCGGATCTGGTCCTCGAACACGTCGGCATCAATCCCACCCGCATCGGCGTGATCAATATCCTCCAGTCGATGGGGGCGGATCTCACCCTCTCCAACGAGCACGAGGTGGGCGGCGAGCCGGTGGCCGATCTGCACATCCGCCATGCGCCGCTCAAGGGCATCGAGATCCCCGTGGATCAGGTGCCGCTGGCCATCGACGAATTCCCGGCGCTGTTTATCGCCGCGGCCAACGCCGAGGGGACGACTCGGCTCAGGGGCGCCGAGGAGCTGCGTGTCAAGGAGTCCGATCGCCTGGCGGCCATGGCCGACGGCCTCACCGCGCTGGGGGTCGAGACCACCCTGCATCCAGACGGCATCGATATTGTTGGGGGAGAGTATGGAGGCGGGCGCATCGACAGCCAGGGCGATCACCGCATCGCCATGGCCTTCACCGTGGCCGCCCTGCGCGCCGGCGGCGAGATCCTCATCGATGACTGCGCCAATGTGGCCACGTCCTTCCCCGGCTTCGTCGACCTGGCCCGCCGGGTCGGCCTGAGCCTTCTCGAAGAACCGTCCGACGAGGAGGGCGCATGAGCACGACTGCCGCAGCGAACGCGCCTCCCGTCCTGACCATCGATGGGCCGGGTGGCGCCGGCAAGGGCACCATCAGCCGGCTGATCGCCGAGCGCCTGGGTTGGCACCTGCTGGACAGCGGCGCCCTCTATCGCCTCACGGCGCTGGCCGCGGCGAAGCACGAGGTGGCGCTGGACGACGAGGCGGCGCTGGTTGATGTCGCCGTCGCCCTCGATGTGGCCTTCCTCGCCGAGGAGGGCGCCACCCGCGTGCTGCTCGAGGGCAGCGACGCCACCCACACCATCCGTACCGAGCAGATCGGCGATGCCGCCTCCCGGGTGGCCGCCCTGCCGGCGGTGCGCCGTGCCCTGCTGCAGCGTCAGCGTGATTTCCGCCAGGCGCCGGGGCTGGTCGCCGATGGCCGCGACATGGGCACCGTGGTCTTCACCGACGCCCCCCTCAAGATATTCCTCACCGCGAGCGCCGAGGAACGGGCGCATCGGCGCCACCTCCAGTTGCAGAAATCCGGTGTGGATGCTAGTCTATCGAGTCTTTTGAAGGAGATTCAGGCGCGCGATGCACGCGATATGCAGCGCAGCGTGGCCCCGCTCAAGCCGGCTGATGATGCCATCACCCTTGACACCACGCGCCTGACGATACCGGAAGTGGTGGATCGGCTGACCGAATTGCTGACCGAACGGGGTCTGGCAACCGGCACCTGACTCTTCTCTTGCGGCGCCTTCGGCAGGATGTCATGACGTGGTCGGACACGAACTCCACGGGAAGTCCGCCCAGGTCGAACCAGCGCTAACATCCCCGAAGGTCTGGTAAATAAGGCCCGCGCTCGCTGGTGGTGCGGAGAAGGCGGACACCGCCGTACTCAACGTTGATCACGTAGGAACATCATGAGCGAAAGCTTTGCTGAACTTTTTGAACAGTCTCTCTCTGACATCAACATGGAGCCGGGTGCGATCGTACTGGCATCCATCGTCGACATCGATGGTGATTGGGTCACCGTCAATGCCGGCCTGAAGTCCGAAGGTCAGATTCCCGCCTCGCAGTTCCGCGATGAAAACGGCGAATTGAACATCTCCATCGGTGACGAGGTCCATGTCGCCCTGGAAGCCGTCGAGGATGGTTTCGGCGAGACCCGCCTGTCCCGCGAGAAGGCCAAGCGCGCCGAGGCGTGGAAGATCCTGGAAGCGGCCTTCGAGAAGGAAGAGATCGTCAAGGGCGTGATCAACGGCAAGGTCAAGGGTGGTTTCACCGTCGACGTCGATTCCATTCGCGCCTTCCTGCCTGGTTCCCTGGTCGATGTGCGTCCGGTACGCGATACCACGCATCTCGAGAACAAGGAACTCGACTTCAAGGTCATCAAGCTCGACGCCAAGCGCAACAACGTCGTGGTGTCCCGTCGTGCCGTCCTCGAGGCCGAGAACAGCGCCGAGCGTGAAGCCCTCCTGGCCACCCTGCAGGAAGGCCAGCAGATCAAGGGTATCGTCAAGAACCTCACCGACTATGGCGCCTTCGTCGACCTGGGTGGCGTGGACGGCCTGCTGCACATCACCGACATGGCCTGGAAGCGCATCAAGCATCCCGGCGAGATCGTCAATGTCGGCGACGAGATCAACGTCAAGGTGCTCAAGTACGACCGCGAGCGCAACCGCGTCTCCCTGGGCCTCAAGCAGCTGGGCGAAGATCCCTGGGTCAACATCAAGGATCGTTACCCGGAAGGCACCAAGGTGCACGCTATCGTCACCAACCTCACCGACTACGGCTGTTTCGCCGAGCTGGAAGAGGGTGTCGAGGGCCTGGTCCACGTCTCCGAGATGGACTGGACCAACAAGAACATCCATCCGTCCAAGGTCGTGCAGGTCGGCGACGATGTCGATGTGATGATCCTAGACATCGACGAGGAGCGTCGTCGCATCTCCCTGGGCATCAAGCAGTGCACCGCCAATCCCTGGGAGACCTTCAGCGCCGAGTACAACAAGGGCGATCGGGTGTCCGGTACCATCAAGTCGATCACCGACTTCGGCATCTTCATCGGCCTGGAAGGCGGTATCGATGGCCTGGTGCATCTCTCCGACATCTCCTGGTCCGACACCGGCGAAGATGCCGTGCGTCAGTTCAAGAAGGGCGACGATGCGGAAGCCGTCATCCTCTCGATCGATCCGGAGCGCGAGCGCATCTCCCTGGGCATCAAGCAACTCGATACCGATCCGGTGGCCGAGTACCTGTCTGTTAACGACAAGGGCTCCATCGTCACCGGCCGCGTGATCGAGGTCGATGCCAAGCAGGCCCAGGTCGAGCTGACGTCCGATGTCATCGCCGTGCTGAAGGCCTCCGAGCTCAGTGCCGACCGCGTCGAGGATGCCCGTAACGTCCTCAATGAAGGCGACAGCGTCGAGGCCCGCATCATCGGTGTCGATCGCAAGAATCGCCAGATCAACCTGTCCGTCAAGGCCAAGGATCAGGACGATACTCGCCAGAACCTCAAGAAACTGCGCGAGGACGAGCCCGAGTCACCCGGTGGCCCCATGACCATCGGTGATCTCATCAAGCAGCAGATGGGTCAGGACTGATTATCGCCTCGCGATAATCCGCAGGACCACAAGCGCCGCCTCCCACGGGAGGCGGCGTTCTTGTATGGGCGTTACCAACGACAAGACCGACGTTAACCCTGCCATCACTCGGCAATCGTATTGATCTCTTACTTGATGTCGCAATTATAACGGGTCACACTATTGTCAAGAATAAAACCAGCGTTCATAATGCCGGGCATTATTCTAACTCCGCTGAAAAAAAGGATTTACGTCAATGTCACTGCTCAACGAATACATGCAGATGGAACAGCAGCTCAAGTCGCTCCAGCAAAACATGGAGAAGCTGCAGAACGACAAGCGTCTCAAGGCCGAGCTCGAGTTCAAGAACAAGCTCGAGGCCCTGATGAGCGAGTTCGACAAGAGCACCGCCGACGTCATCGCACTGCTCGATCCCAAGCCCGCCAGCGGTGCGGCCAAGTCGGCCGCCGGCGGTCGTCGCAAGCGCAAGCTGAAGATCTACAAGAACCCCAATACCGGTGAAGTCGTGGAAACCCGCGGTGGCAACCAGAAGACCCTGAAAGCCTGGAAGGACCAGTTCGGCGGTGATACCGTCGAATCCTGGTTGGTCCGCGTCGAGGAATAAAAGAGCTATCGTCCGTCGTTATAGATCATGCCGCCGCCTTCGAGGCGGCGTTATGCGTCTGGCCTGGGCGCTGCCACACACCAAAAATTTCGCGATGCCGAAGAATGGCGGTATACTGTCACTAATCTCAACGCAAGACCTTCCACCCGGTCGTTCCCGACTCGGTGGATTCCTCCCTACCTGATATCACGGGTAACGAATGAAACAGCAGACTTCTCGACAGCCGACTGACGAGCGCGAAAAGATGCGCCGCTTTCGTGAACTCGACGATGCCTTTTCGGAGGCACTTCGCCAACTCGACGACCCCGATAACGCTTTCGATATTCCTACCGGCCCCCCCGTGCGTTCCCTGGCAACGCTTGAACGCGAAGAACGGCAAGACTATCAGGAAGCGCAACAACGGCAGCAGGAAAGTCAGCAACAGGAAGAACAACAGCGCCAGGCCGCTATGGATCAGGCAAGACAGCTCGAGTTCGAGCATCGCCTGCATGAATTGATGGCGGATTACGCCCTGTCCGCCGAGACTGTCAGCCGCCTGTTGACCTCCCTCGCGCCACGCCAGGGCGTGGAATAATACCGCCAGCAGTCTCAGCGATACCGAAACACCCGCAGGCTCGGCAGGAAGGGCTCGTCCTCGAGGCGTTCGTCACTGCGCCGTGCCCGGGTGCGCTGTTCGGGCGGTGTCGGTGACGGCTGGTTGTGATGGGGCAGGCGGCCATCGGGGGCCGGCAGGAAGAGCGGCAGGGCCACGTTCATGGCCTGTCGGGTAGCGCCATCCGCCAGGGGCTCGCGAAAGAACAGGTTGGCCCGCATCAGCGGCGCCTGGCGCTGCACCTGAGCCAGGGGTTCGCCCTCGGGGATGCCCGCCAGCTTGCGCAACTGGATCTGCACGTGCGGCGCCGACGGGTCGAGCTTGAGCAGCCGGGTTTCGGCCTCGCGCACGCTCAGCCGCTTGATCGAGCGGCCGCTGGAATACCAGGCCAGGCGCAGACGCGCCACCGGGGCCCTCGCCACGGGAATCGCCCGCCAGCATTGCTTGAGGTGCAGCCTGGCCAGCCCCAGGCCCTGGAGGTGTTCCTGCAGGGCCGGATGGCGAAAGGGCAGCACCGCCTTGATCTCGGCGACCATTCCCGGCGCCTGGTCGCGAATCCTCGCCAGTCGGGTGGCCAGTTCCGCCTTGGCGGCATTCACCCGCGCCACCCTCTCCAGCAGTGCCTCATCGGCGGCGACCATGCCCACATAGGTGCGCGTCCCCCGGCCGTCCTGGCCTTCCTGATACCAGAAATCCAGCAGCGCCCGGCGCAACCAGGCCGCGCCGGTCTCGGGGTCGGCGCCGTCGCTGCCGAAGATCCAGATGGCGCCGGGCGAGCGCTGGTGGCAGGCCAGCAAGACTTCGGTCTCCAGTATCACCTGGTCGAAGGCCGCCTCCAGCTCGCCAAGCAGCCGGTAGGAGGGGACCTCTTTAACTGTGGAAGGCTTCACCGAGGGAGGCGTCACTGCGGCATATCGTCGCGATCGGCCCGGGCCAGCAGGGCGTCGATGTCCATGCCATCCATGGCCGATTCCCCGGCGATGCGGTGCGATTCATCGGCCCAGGCGCCCAGGTCGATGAGCTTGCAGCGCTCGCTGCAGAAGGGGCGGTGGGCATTGTCCTCTCGCCAGGCGACCGTCTTGCCGCAGGACGGGCAGGCGACTTCCAGGGGGCGGGATTTCGGGCTATTCATGGGTGTCCTTGTGATTTCGTCATGGCGCGCAATCGCTGGTCGATCTCGGCGACCTGGTCGGCCAACCAGCGTTCATCGCCACTATTGTCGATCACCTCGTCGGCCAGGGCCAGCCGTTCCCGACGCGGCATCTGCGCGGCGATGATCGCCCGGGCCTGGGCCTCGTCCACGTCGTCCCGGGCGCGGGTGCGTTCGATCTGCACGGTCTCGGGCACGTCGATGACCAGGATACGGTCGCACAGCGCTGCCTGGCCGGATTCCAGCAGCAAGGGCGACACCAGCAGCACATAGGCCGCCCCCTCGGCCTGGAGGCGCGTCAGGTGGGTCAACAGGCGTTCACGGATCCGCGGATGGGTCACCGATTCCAGCCAGCGCCGTTCCTCGGGGTCGGCGAAGACGATCTCACGCAGCGCGCGGCGATCCAGGCGGCCATCCGCCAGCAGCACGCGCTCGCCCCTGTCGCCTGAATAACGCTCGGCGATCTCGGCCAACGCCGGCTCGCCCGGCTCGACCACCTCCCGCGCCACCTCATCGGCATCCACCCAGGGCACGCCGTGCTCGGCGAAGGCCCGCGCCACCGTCGACTTGCCGGAGGCGATACCGCCTGTCAGTCCAACGATCAAGACAGCGCTCATAAAAGAAAGCCGAGATAGGCCGCCATCAGCGGTTCCCCGGCGAGCAGGACGATGAGCCCGGCCATCACCAGGAAGGGGCCGAAGGGCATGGGCAGGCCGCGCAGGCTCGGGATGGCGACCTGCATGAGAATTCCCACGATGGCGCCGACGCCTGCCGAGAGAATCAACACCAGGGGCAGGCTCTGCCAGCCCAGCCAGGCGCCCAGGGCCGCCAGCAGCTTGAAGTCGCCGTAGCCCATGCCCTCCTTGCCGGTCACCAGCTTGAACAGCCAGTAGAAGACCCACAGCGAGAGATAGCCGGCCATGGCGCCGATCACCGCGTCGGTGAGCCACAGCGGCTGGAACAGCAACTGATAGAGCAGCCCGGCCCAGAGCAGCGGCAGGGTGAGGGTGTCCGGCAGCAGCTGGGTGCGAAAATCGATCACCGCCATGGCTAGCAGCGCCAGGCAGGCGCCGAAGATGAAGAGTCCCTGCCAGCCGGGGCCGAACAGCACCACCACGGCCACCGCCAGCCCGCCGCCGGCGAGCTCCACCAGGGGGTATTGGGGGCTGATGGGCGCCTGGCAACTGGCACAGCGCCCGCGCCGCTTGAACCAGCCCAGCAGGGGGATATTGTCGTGCCAGGCAATCGGCGCCTCGCAGTTCGGGCAGAGCGAACGGGGCGTCACCAGGTTGAAGCGCGGTTGTTCTTCTTCGGGCAATTCCAGCGCCTCGCGGGCCTCGGCCCGCCAGCCCAGCATCAGCATCACCGGCAGACGCGCGATCACCACATTGAGGAAGCTGCCCATACACAGGCCGATAAAGGCGACCAGCGGCCAGAGTATGACGGGGGGAAGGTCAAGCAAGAGAGTATCCTTACGGGTCAGGCGGCTTCGCTCTTGAGTAGCGGCCAGGCACCTTGTTTCGAGGCCTCGAGAATGACCACCTCCACGATGGTGCCATCCGCGGCGTAGCTGATATGGGTGTTCCAGTCCTGTGAGACTTCCTTGGTAATCGGCTTGTCCGCCAGGTGAAACACCAGGATATCGTCGGCTTTGTCGTAGGTCGTACGCATTGTCACTCCGGGTCTATCCATCCGGGGTCTATCCATCCGAGATGGGTTGAACGACGAGTTAGTATCGTATCTTTCTGTCGCGCAGGTACCACCGACAACATCTCGCCGGATGCGCCTTCGGCTTATCCGGCCTACAAGCTGGGCGCAAGATAACACTCCCCAACTCGAAGATCGGCAAGTTTCTCAGCAACTCATGTCGATGTGTTGCCCATCCGGAAGTTCGATGTCGATGGTAACCTTGCCACCCATGGCCTCGATATAGCGTTTCAGGGACGAAAGCTTGATTTCGATGCCGCGCTTCTCCAGGTTGGCAACCGAGGGCTGGGAGATATCCATCAGTGCGGCAAGTTCGACCTGGGAGAGATTGAGCTGTTCGCGTAGCCGGGCAAGACGCCACTCGAAGATTTCCTTCTCGGCTCTCGCTTTCGCGGCTTCGACGACATCCGGATTGACTTGTTTCACCAGTGTAGAGAGTGGCTTTGCCATGGCTATTCCCCCAGGCTGGCTAAATGGTCTATGAATTCGCGTTCGGCGATCGGGATCATGGTCTGATAGAAACGCTTATCACCGGTCTTGTCCCCGCCGCATAGCAGCACTGCGTGACGTGCCGGATCGAACGCGAAGAGAATACGAAAGGGCTTCCCACCATGCTGAACTCTCAGTTCCTTCAGGTTGCTTACCTTGCGGCTGCCCTTGAGGCTATCGACGTCCGGTCTTCCCAGCTGCGGGCCTAATGACTCAAGCTTGTACAGGCCTGTCAGGACACTTTCCTGCTCTGCTTCAGATAGCTCCAGAAACCAAGTGTCGAATCGCTCGACAGTCACGATGTGCCACATTAGAGCCTTCCTTGGTAATTATAGACCTTGGAATATATAGCGTAAAGACTATTCCTGCGGTATCTCGCCGGATGCGCCTCCGGCTTATCCGGCCTACAAAAGCACAAGACCACAAGACCCGCGGAGACACCGCCCCGTAGGCCCGGTAAGCGCCAGCGCACCGGGCGGGAAGTGGCCACCTGCCGCCGCGGGAGACGCCGCACGCCGGATGCGCCTCCGGCTTATCCGGCCTACGCGCTGGTTATCCGATCACGCTACCAAGCTCGAAGATCGGCAGGTACATGGAGATGACCAGGCCGCCGACCAGCACGCCCAGGATCACGATGATGAAGGGCTCGAGCAGCGAGGTCAGGGTATCGACCTTGTTGTCGACCTCTTCCTCGTAGTAGTCCGCCACCCGGTTGAGCATGGCGTCCAGGGAACCGGCCTCCTCGCCGATGCCGACCATCTGCACCGCCAGCGGCGGGAACTGCTCGGTCATGCGCATGGCGAAGTGCAGCTGCTGGCCGGTGGAGACATCCTCGCGCACCTGGGCGGTCGCTCGCTCGTAGACCATGTTGCCGGCGGCGCCCTCGGCCGTATTCAGAGCCTCGACCAGCGGCACCCCGGCCCCGAAGGTGGTGGCGAGCGTCCGCGAGAAGCGTGCCACGCAGGACTTGTCGAGGATGTCGCCGAGCACCGGGATCTTCAACGACAGGGCGTGCATCCGGTAGCGGAAGGCCTCGGACTTCTTCATGCCGGCGCGCAGCAGGAAGATGAAGGCCGCCACACCCAGCACCCCCCACCACCAGTACTGCTGGGCGAATTCCGAAAGCGAGACGGTCATCCGGGTCATGGCAGGCAATTCGGCGCCGAAGCCGGTGAACAGACTCTCGAACTGTGGCACCACCTTGATCAGCAACAGCGCAGTGACGGCGAATGCGACCACGAGGACCGCCGCGGGATACCACAGGGCCTTCTTGACCCGACCCTTGAGGGACTCGATCTTTTCCTTGTAGGTCGCCACGCGCTCGAGCATGGTGTCCAGCGAGCCCGACTGCTCGCCTGCCTCCACCAGATTGGCGAACAGGCGGTCGAAATGCCTGGGGTGCTGCTTGAGTGCCTCGGAGAAGCTCGAACCTGCCGCCACGTCGTTCATGAGCTCCTGCACCAGGGCGCTCATGGCCGGGTTCTTGAGGCTCTCGGCGACCACCTGGAAGCCCTGGAGCACCGGCACGCCGGCGCGGATCATGGTGGCCATCTGGCGGGCGAACAGCATGATGTCGCGGGGCTTGATCTTGCCCATGCCGCCACCGAAACCGCTCTTGCGCTTGATGTTGCTGATGATGATGTTCTGGCCGACGAGGGTCTTCTCCACCTCGGCCTTCTTCGCGGCAACCATCTCGCCGCTGACCCGGCGGCCCTGGGGGCCCTTGCCGGTCCACCGCCAGCGATAGAGCTTGATCTTCTTGGGTGTGCGCCTTGTCCGTGTGGCCATGAGTCGATTCCTGCGATGTTGAGTTTAGTGCTTAGCGCCCAGCGCTGGGCGCTTAGTCCTTCGTCACACGGTTGATCTCTTCCAGGCTGGTCAGGCCCTGCATGGCCTTGAGCAGGCCGCTGCGGCGCAGGTCCGGGTGGCCTTCCTCGCGGGCGATGCGGTCGAAGTCCATGGAGTTGCCCTGTTTCATGATCATCTGGCTCATGGCGCTGCTGATCGGCACCACCTCGTAGTTGCCCACCCGGCCCTTGAAGCCCTTGGTGCAGTGTTTGCAGCCGACGGGCTCGAAGATGGTGGCGTCGGCGACTTCCTGTTCGCTGTAGCCCTGCTGGAGCAGCACCTCGTGGGGAATATCAGCGGGCTGCTTGCAGTGCTTGCACAGCCGCCGCGCCAGGCGCTGGGCGATGACCAGGCTTACCGAACTGGCGATGTTGAAGGGCGCCACCCCCATGTTGGCCAGGCGGGTCAGGGTCTCGGCGGCGGAGTTGGTATGCACCGTGGAGAGCACCAGGTGGCCGGTCTGGGAGGCCTTGACGGCGATCTCGGCGGTTTCCAGGTCGCGGATCTCGCCGACCATCACCACGTCCGGGTCCTGGCGCAGGAAGGCGCGCAGGGCGCTGGCGAAGTCCAGGCCGATGCGCGGCAGCACGTTCACCTGGTTGACCCCGGGTACCTTGATCTCCACCGGGTCCTCGGCGGTGCAGATGTTGCGTTCCACCTGGTTGAGGATGTTGATGCCGGTATAGAGGGTCACCGTCTTGCCGCTGCCGGTGGGGCCGGTGACGAGTATCATCCCCTGGGGCTGTTCGAGGACGCGTTCGTACATCGCCTTCTGCTCGGGCGTGAAGCCGAGCTGTTCGATGCCCAGCTTCGCCGAGGCGGGATCGAGGATCCGCAGCACCACCTTCTCGCCGTAGACGGTGGGCAGGGAGTTGACACGAAAGTCGATGGAGCGGCTCTTGGAGAGGCGCAGCTTGATGGCGCCGTCCTGGGGCAGTCGCCGCTCCGAGATATCCAGCCGCGACATCACCTTGAGGCGGGCCGATATCCGCGTGCGCATGGCGAAGGGTGGGTGGGCGACATCGTGGAGCATGCCGTCGATGCGAAAGCGCACCCGGTAGCTGGTCTCGTAGGGTTCGAAGTGGATATCCGAGGCGCCGCGGCGAATGGCATCGAGCAGGATCTTGTTGACGAACTTGATGATCGGCGCGTCGTCACCGCTGGCGGCGGCCACGGAGCGCACATCGACTTCCGCCTCGCCGGTTTCATCGGCTTCACCGGTTTCCAGCTCGCCGATAGCGTCGTCAACGCCCTTGAGCGCGTCGAGCATGCTGTGCTCGCTGGAAACCAGGTAGTTCTCCAGGGCCGGGCCGAGCTGGTCCACCGGCGCCAGTATCCCCTCCGGGGTCAGGCCGGTGGCGAACTGCAGCTCATCGAGCAGGGCCAGGGTGGACGGGTAGGGCACGGCCACGGTGAGCTTGTGACCGTGGCGGGTCAGCGGCAGGACATTGAGGAGGCGCAGGATCTTCTCGGGGAATTCCTGGGCCGGCGGCAGGCTTTCCGGGCGCAGGGCGTCCAGGTCGATGATCGACAGGCCGTATTCCCAGGCGGCGGTCAGGGTGGCCTGGCGCGCCGGCACCAGGCCGGCAACGATGACATGCTCGAGCAGCGAGAGATCGCCCTCGCGCGCCTCCAGCTCGGCCCGCACCGCGGCGGCCTCGCTGAGCTGGCCATCCTTGACCAGGCGCCGGGCGAGCCCGCGCAGCCCGGCGCCGGGCACATGGCCGGCCTCGGACAGGGCCGATTCCAGGGGATCCTCGCCCCTGGCGGGCCGCTCGGCGGCAGGGGGGTAGCGGTAGTCGTTCATGGCGCCTCATCATGCATCAAGGATAGTGCAACAAGAAGTGCAACAAAGAAGTGCAACAAGAAGTGCAACAAGTGGAGCATCAGACGATCGACAACGCCTTGATTCTAGCCTCTTGTGGTGGCCCTCGCACAGTGTTCGATGACGTTCCTTCAACATTTTGGCGCAATCCCGCCGGCAAGCGGCCGATGAGAATAGTGGGACGCGTGAAAAATGTCCTTGCGGTGTAGCCAACTGTAATTTAATGTAAGCTATGAAGGGTGCGGAAGGCGCGTTTCGTGGGCAGCGGTTTCGAGATTCGTGGGCAGAGGCGAGTTGCTGTCAACGAGTGGCCCGACTAACGTTCCTCAGGGAAGAGAGGAAAGAGCAACATGAGCGAAGCGCAAGCGCAACAGAAAGACAACGATTGACGACAATCGGTGGCAACCGCCACCCAACGTAACACCGCCAGGCCACACGCAATCCAGAGCAGACGGCAGGCGACAACCAGCAAGGGGTAAGCAAGATGATGGATATGAAAAGAAGGACCAACGTCAAGCAGGGTCAGGGCGGTTTCACCCTGATCGAACTGCTGATCGTGGTGGCGATCATCGGTATCCTGGCGGCCATCGCGATTCCGCGGTATCAGGAATATACGCAAAGGTCGGCCGAGCGGGCCTGCTTAAGTGATACCAGGGCTGTGGCTACAGGAGTGGCAGTCGAGCGAGCCGATGGCAGTTCGGATCCTGCTGCTTCTAGCATCATTGGTACGTTCTCGGTAGGTGGCGACTCGGCTTGTGGAAACATTGTGATTGTTTCTAGTAATGTGACGGGTACTCCGAATAGTCCGGGGGTTTCCGATCAAGTGGTTACTCTCGACTATTAAACCTGCTAATCGGAAGGATTCATTGTGCGGGGCGAGTCGTCAATAGCCCCTCATTTCATTTCCTTCTAGCCTAAAGTCCCAGCGGTCGACAGAAATGCCAGCCGCTGGTCTTTTTTGTAATATTTCTCGATATCGCATTTCCAAGCAATCGATGCCGGTCCCACTATTGTTGTAGCATTCCTGCCACATTTCTTATCATCCTGTCGATTGTGACAGGGCACCCTGTCGATTGTGACAGGGCACCCAATCTCTATTGCTACAGTGCCTCTATAGGTTCGCTCTTCGACTCTGTTTTAGACTCTGTTTTATCAAGCTCTTGAACAAAATCCGGGAATAGGTGCTCGAAACGCTGTTGTATATCGCCGTGCATTCCCGGCGTGTTTTCGTAAGCCAGACTCAGGTTCCAGTAAAGTTTGGGGTTGGGAGCCAAGGTGGCTTCTTCTTCTGCCCACTGCCGATATGTTTCGATATTCTTGGTCAGGTCCAGGGCGATGCCGACCGAGAGTTGGTGTGACATCACCAGGAACTCCAGGTCATGGGGAATGCCTAGCGGGTTTATCACTCTGGCCAAGGCGCCGGCATTCTGGCCTCCACCTTCGAGAAAGGACTTTACCTGCCATAGCGCTTGCAAGTGGGTTGTCATGAAGATCCACACCATTGGCACTGCCAGCCAGGTCGCCGCCCTGATGCCGAAGGTGTATCGGTTGACTCTGGTCTGTGTCTTACAGCTAACGTCGGCTATCACCCCCAGCAACAACAGAAATACCAGCCAATGCCCCAGAGAGTGATAGAAAGGCAATTCGGTCATGGCGTGCAGTGTCAAGGGTAACAGCAGTGCGGTAAAGAGCAGCCGCTCTCCCTGCGGACCTTTGATCCATAACCGCCAGAACACCCAACCAGCGAAGACCAGAATGGCCAGTACAGGCAAAAGTCCACCTTCGATCCCCCAATACAACAATTCATTGTGTGGATGCTTGTAAATGCCGGTAATAATTGGTTTGACAATCTCCGGCTGGTTGACCGGCAGTGAGGCGCGCCAGTCGGCGAAGCTGTGCAGGAAGTCGTGCTGGAAGCGCCCGTAGCCCCAGCCGCTGAGTGGCTCCTCGGCGATCATCCTCAGGCTGTGCAGGTAGACCGGTAGCCGCTGGCCAGGTTCGCTCACCGCCTTGGAGGCGTAGCCGCCCGCCTCGGCCCAGGGCGCCCACCAGACGATGACCGCCAGCACGCATCCCGCCGCCAGGGCGCCAACCCAGGCGTGAAATCGTCTACGATCCAGATGCCAGAGGTGCACCAGCACCATCGGCACGGCGATCAGCGCCGCCAGCCAGCCGGTGCGCGACTGGATCACCAGAATCAGCGCCGGCATCAGCAACGGCGCCAGCAGGGTGACGCTACTTTCCAGCCGGTGGCGCGCCTCGCCGAACAGCCAGGCCGAGACCACCAGGCCGGTGACCAGGAAGCTCGCCATCACATTGGTCTGCTGGAAGATGCCGTAGGGCCGACCGGGGGCGGGGTTGTAGCCCAGCCAGTTGCCGGGCTCCAGAAGATACAGCTGCACATAGCCGAAGGCCGTCTCCAGCAGGGCACCGGTCATGATCGCCATGCCGATCCACCACCAGTCACGTCGGGTCAGCTCCAGTTGCGCCAGCCCCAGCAGCAGGATCGCCCCGGCGGTAACCGTCAGCATGCGGGGCAAGGCGATCAGCGAGGCCTCGTTCCAGCTCCATGCGAACGGCAGCCAGAGGGCCAGCAGCAGCAGCCCCAGGCCCTTGTGGAAGCCGCTGACGCGGATCACCCCTTGCGTCGCGGGCCACATGGCCAGCGCCATCATTATCGCAATCCCCATCCAGACGGTGGCATTGAAGGGCAGCCGCAGCCCCGAGCCGCCCATGTTGGGGAAGATGACATGAATCAGCACGGTGAAGGTGACAAAGGTGGTGATGATAAACGCCTTGCGGAGGCGAGGATTGGGAGCGGTAGCGGTCATGAGGGTCCTTGCAGGCAAGTGAAGCGGGGTGTCGGAAAGTAACAGCCAGCGCTCCTATCATTGAGATTTCTGCGCTTGGCTCGCCTCTGATTTTGCAGGAAAAAGATGCTTAGTTAATTTTTCTTTTTCTGCAAGCTCCTTCGTATCCTCCAAGGCGGACAGGCTTATCTTCAGGGACTCAAGTCTCTTGACGTTTGGTCTTTTTCGCATTTCTTTTTCTAGTTCTTTTCTGATAAGTCTTATCTCTCTTTCATCGTTCATTATAACTGCATTGTTTAGAATTAACTCGTTGTTCAGGTTGGATATTACAGCCGGGATTCCGAGAGGATTTATAATGCCTGTCGTGTCTATCCTCTGGTCTTGGTCGGTCAGAGTTCTTTTCATATGGTTCAGTGCCAGCAAGTGTGTGCCCATGAACAACACCAACATCGGCACTGCCATAAACACCCCTACACGAATCCCGAAAGTATAGCGGTTGTGTTTCTCTTTCGTCTGCCAACTTTGGTTTGCCACTCTCCCCAGCACTAACAAAAATGTCAACCAGTGCGCCAGGGAAAGGTAGAAGGGCAGTTCGGTCATCGCATGTAGGGAAATCGGCAGCAACAAGGCGGTGAGCAGCAGCCTCTCTCCCTGCGGGCCATGACGCCACAGCCGCCATGCCACCCAGCCGGCGAAGGCAAGTATCGCCAGCATCGGCAAGAGACCGCCCTCGATGCCCCAGTAGAGCAGCTCGTTGTGCGGGTGGGCGTAGTTCTGGGTGATGATCGGCTCGACGATCTCCGGCTGGTTGACCGGCAGGGCGGCGCGCCAGTCGGCGAAGCTGTAAAGGAAGTCGTGCTGGAAGCGCCCATAGCCCCAGCCACTCAGCGGCTCCTCGGCGATCATCCTGAGGCTGTGCAGGTAGACCGGCAGCCGCTCGCCGGGAGCGCTCACCGCCTTGGAGACGTAGCCTGCCTCGGCCCAGGGCGCCCACCAGACGATGACCGCCAGCACGCATCCCGCCGCCAGGGCGCCAGCCCAGGCGCGGAACCGCCTACGATCCAGATGCCAGAGGTGCACCAGTACCATCGGTACAGCGATCAGCGCCGCTAGCCAGCCGGTGCGCGACTGGATCACCAGAATCAGCGCCGGCATCAACAGCGGCGCCAGCAGGATAACGCTACTTTCCAGCCGGTTACGCGCCTCGCCGAACAGCCAGGCCGAGACCACCAGACCGGTGACCAGGAAGCTCGCCATCACATTGGTCTGCTGGAAGATGCCATAGGGCCGACCGGGGGCGGGGTTGTAGCCCAGCCAGTTGCCGGCCTCGAACAGATACAGTTGTATGTAACCGTAAGCGGCCTCCAGCAGGGCGCCGGCAAGAATGGCCATGCCAACCCACCACCAGTCGCGCCGGGACAGCTGAAGCTGGGTGATGCCCAGCAGCAGGATGGCTCCCGCGGTGACCGTCAGCATCCGCGGCAGGGCGATCAGCGAGGCCTCGTTCCAGCTCCAGACGAAGGGCAGCCAGAGCGCAAGCAACAGCAAACCCAGGCCCTTGTGGAAGGCGCTGTAGCGGATCACCCCCCGCGCTGCCGGCCACATGGCGATGGCCATCATTACGCCAAAGCCTATCCACACCGTGGCATTGAAGGGCAGCCGCAGCCCCGAACCGCCCATGTGGGGAAAGGTGATATGCAACAGCACCACGAAGGTAAGGAAGACCGTGCCGATGAACCACTGGATCAGTCGGCGGTTGGGGGCGGCGGTAGTCATGGCGTTCCTTGCGGGCTGGCGGGTGTCGTAGCGAAATGTAACAGCCGGAGGCCTGTTGCGCCAGGGTTGACAAAAAGGAAACGCTGCGGCTATCTTGTCAATATCGGCAGAGGAGAGCTTGTGCGGATCATTACCCGGAAGGCGTTCAATGACGCTGCCAAGCAGCACCCAAACGATGCGTCTTCGCTGCAACGAACTTATCGGCTACTTGGCTCTTCCAATTTTCGAACGCCGGATGATCTTCGGCAAGTGCTGCCTAGCCTGGATAATTTTCGCTACAGGGACCGGTGGTGGGTGATTGATATTGCAGGCAATAATTTGCGTTTTATTGCCTTTATTTCATTCGACCAGCAGGTTCTATACACAAAGCATATCGTGACGCATGCCGAATACGACACGTTATGTCGTCAGTATGCAAGAGGGTCTCGCCAATGAACGCCATGGCCTGTATTGAAGACGTCAAAAGTGTGTTTCGTGCGGTACCCTTCCTATCGCATATCCGTACGGAGGAAGAGTATCAGGGTGCTCTTTCCCTTGTAGACGAGCTTATTGATGATTTTGACAGTAACGTTGCCCTTATTGAGCGATTGACCGATGTCATCGAAGAGTGGGAGAGCACCGATCCCGCTTTCGCCGAGTTCAATGCGGGTGTAGAGGCGCTGGATGCCGTCGATATGCTCAAATTTCTGATGAAGCAGCATGGGCTTGGCATTGCCGATATTCCGGAGATCGGCAGCAAATCGTTGGTATCCAAAATTCTCAATCGTCGTGGGCGCGAACTGACGCGTCGACACATCGCAGCTCTGTCGAAGCGGTTCGGTGTCAGCCCGGCGATTTTCTACGAGACTCCCGTTTCCCGGGCTACTCATTGGGGACATCGGGGGCTTATCGGGGACAGGGAAAATTTGAGTTGACACGCCGTGCCGCCAAACCTGCGATCAGTCGGCGGTTTGGGTCGGCGGTGGTCATGGCGATCCGAGGCACCAGGCCCATTTTATGGAGGCATGGTATGCGCACTTTGAATCTTGAATCTGATCCACTGGCTGTCGATGTGAGCTTCACGGCCGATACCTTCCGTGTCACCTTGGATGATGGTCGTGAGTTGTCTATACCGCTAGCCTGGTTTCCCCGCCTGTTGCATGGCAGTCCTCATCAGCGTGAGCAATGGGAGCTGATCGGCCGTGGCGAGGGCCTGCATTGGGAAGCCCTGGACGAAGATATTTCCGTCGCTGGTCTCCTCGCTGGGCGTGGTGACCAGACACGTCGGCATTCCTCGCGGGTCGCATAACGTCGGCGGTTAATCGGTGACAGACCCCCATTCCTATCGTTTCAGGGGTATTCCTGACGAGCGTGGAGCACGTCAACGATGGTGATATGGTCGGAGGCGATGCGATATACCAACAGGTAGTTGGGATGGACGACGGCTTCTCGGGTTCCCAGAACACGTCCATGGCGGTACAGATACGGATGCTGGGGCAGCGCTTCAGCTGTTTCTTCCAAGGCGCTCCGGAGAGATTCAGCGGCGTAGAGATTGCGCTCGCCGAGATAGTCGAGAATCTCCCGTAGCGACTCACGTGCTTGAGGTTGCCACTTAACCAGCAGCATGCCGACGTTTCTTAGACTCCAGTAATGCGCGCATCTCGTCCATCACATCGTCATGCGGGATTGATGGGCGCGGATCGTCCAGGCTTCTCTGCACGCGTTCGCGAAACCAGCGGTCGTAACTGTCGGCTTGCTCCTGCGTTTCGAATTCGCTGATGCGCGGGTCTAATGGTGTGCTCATCACAGTGCCTCCTTTGTGTTTACAGTCTATCCCATGAGTTGGGTGTTCGCTAAGGGGGTACAGTCATTGGATTAATCGGGGGCAGACCCCCATTTCCTTTACGAGGCCAGTCGCTTTACCTCGGGCTGTTCGCTGTGCTCGGCTTGCCAGAGGTCATAGGCGGTCTGCATCGCTAGCCAGTGCCTCGCGGTGCCGGCACCGGCGCGTTCTAGCCGCACGGCCAGATCCGGCGAGATGGCAGCATGACCATGGACGACCCGTGAAAGAGCGACCCGAGACATGCCCAGACGTCGGGCCGTCTCGGTGACCGAGATACCCAAGGCTTCGATGACATCCTCACGCAGCATTTCGCCAGGATGCGGCGGGTTGTGCATTCCAGTGGTGTTCATGATCCTTTCCTCATGTGCTGGGAATAGGCACGGTAACGTTAGAGGGGAGCTCAGTGGTAGTCCAGATAATCCACCAACTCGACATCGTCGCCATTGAACCGCCATATCACGCGCCAATTACCATTCACGTTGACCGACCAGTGATCCTTGAATTGCCCCTTGAGGGAGTGGAGGCGGAAACCAGGAAGATCCATGTCGGTGGGCTGTTTTGCCTGGTCGAGAGCGGCCAGGATGCGCTTGAGCTTGTTGGCGTGGTCTGCGGGGATGCCTTTTGATGACCCCGTCAGGTAGAGGTTTTGCAGACCCTTGTGTTTGATAGTGAGGATCACAATGGCCCCTCTCCCTGGCTCTTACCGCTTGCCTCAATGTGTATCGTACAAAGATACACTCATACCCTTTCTCTGTCGATTCTCTATATCCGGATAATCCATGGGGGGTTAATCGGGGACTGGATCCATTTCCCATCTGGCTTGGAGAAGCCCCGGCGGTCGGCAGTGATACCGGCGACGTCATGCTTTCGACTGATTCTAGGGATGATCCGGAAAAATGTTGCAACGCACAAAACGAGGTGCTATTGTGCATTGCAACAGAGCGGGATCTCCCGTTCATTGTTCCATCCGAACCAGGAGGTTCTGACATGACCAACGCACTTAACTTTGATCCGAAGCAATTCGACACCAAGCAGATCGAGTCTCTCTTCTTCGCCCCGGCTCGTGCCTTCGCGGCGCTGTCCGTGGATTTCAGCGAGAAGCTGGTCACCGCTCAGCTGGACGCGACCCGTGCCTACGCCGACACCAGCATGGCGCAACTGCGCTCGCTGATCGAGGTCAAGGACGCTGAAGGCCTGAAGGGCTACTTCGAAGGCCAGCAGAAGGTCGCCGAGGAACTGTCCGAGCGCCTGAAGGGCGATGCCGAGAAGGTCGTGGCCCTGCAGCAGGACTTCGTCGAGCAGAGCCAGAAGCTGACCGAGGAAAACGTCAAGCAGGCGCAGACGACCGCCAAGCAGACCACTGCCAAAGCCGCCAAGTAAGGCAGCCAAGCGGGACCGACAGACGGCTCGTGCCGGCTTGAAGACCGCTTGAGGCAAGCAAGATAAAGGCAAGATAGAAGGCCGCCGATCCTCGGATCGGCGGCCTTCTTTGTGTGGCGCACCGGGCGTGGAAAGGCGGTACCACGCCGGATGCGCCTGCGGCTTATCCGGCTTGCTTCGGGTTCGCACCCGGCCGTCATGCCAGGTAGGCGGCGACGGCCTCGAAGGCGGCACGCTGGTCGAAGGCGTGCTGTTGCCAGTACGTCAGGACTTCGGTGTCCAGTGGGTGAATATAGGCGGGTGATCGCTTCATGACGGGTCTCCTGTTTGGAACCTCACATCAACACTAGCCGTTTCTTTACTGCAATGCAGCAGCTATTCTCGATTTTCTCCCGAATCACAATAGCTCCTTGTTCCTTGCACTCCAATCGACACACCCGCTTCTATACTCATGAAACACATTGTGGAAAGGAGCTTCCCATGTTCAGAAAAGTATTCTTGCGCCCCCTGGTGCTGGTTTCCCTGACGTCCCTGCTGACCCTTGGCGGGGCCGCGTTGGCCCAGCCGCCAGATAACTCCGGTCATGGCTACGGGGCTTCACAGGGCCAGGACCGTGACGATGTCGTTATCCCTGGCGGGGAGAAAAAGCAGGGCAAGAGCCAGCACAAGCGGAAGTCTCGAGACCATGAGGATGACGATCGCCGCTATCGCGAGGATAACCGCCATTATGAAGATCGGGCGGATCGCGAGCGTCGCGACTATCGGGATCGCCGCGATGGGCCTGTCATCGAGGAGCGCGAGATCCGCCGGATCTTCGAGCAGCGCCGCGATTGGCTGTCCAGTGAGGAGATCGAGAGCCTGCCGCCGGGTATTCGCATGAACCTGGCCCGTGGCAAGCCATTGCCTCCTGGCATCGCCAAGCGCTTCGACGACCGCCTGGTGCAGGAGCTGCCACGCTACGAGGGCTATGAGTGGCGCCATGCGGGCACGGATGCCGTCCTCGTGGACGCTACCAACGAGATCATCTATCGGGTGCTGACCGACATCCTCCGCTGAGGCTGTTTCAGGTCTAACCCCAGCAGCCCAGCCCCACCCCTAAACCCCGGCGACGTCGATGATACGATGGCGCCGGGGTTCTTGCGTTTCCTCTCGATCGACATCGGGCAAGGATGGCCGTGACCCCCCATACTGGGAGCGACAACGGCAAGGAGGACGGCCATGGTGACTCCCCTGGCGGCGACGGAGGTCTATCGGCACTGCCCGGAGGCGGCGTTCGATTTCACGAGCACCAGTGAGCTCGAGTCGGTGGATATGCTGGGTTGCCATGCGCGTGCGCGGGAGGCCCTGAGCTTCGGCACGGCGATCCGCAGCGAGGGCTTTAATCTCTTCGTGCTCGGCCTGCCCGGGCATGGCACGCATGAGCTGGTGAGACGCTATCTCGCCGAGCGCTCACATGGCGAGGCGGTGCCGGAGGACTGGTGCTACCTCTATAATTTCGACAATCCGGCGGCGCCTCGCCATCTTCGCCTGCCCACGGGCCTGGGGCGTCAACTGCGTCTCGACATCGAGCGGTTCGTCGAGGAACTGCGCAGCGTGATTCCGGCGGTCTTTGCCAGTGACGAGTACCAGAATCGCTCCCAGGAGCTGAAGGAGGCGATGGGCGAGCGTCAGCGCGATGCGGTGGAGCGGGTGCGACGCGAGGCGCGCGAGCACGACATCCTGCTGCTGACCACGCCCAATGGTTTCACCCTGGCGCCGGCGGATGGCGACAAGATGCTCTCGCCGACGGACTACGAGGCGCTACCCAAGGACGATCGGGAGCGTATCGAGGCCACGGTGGAGATCCTGCAGCGCAAGCTCAGCCAGGCGATCCGTCAGATGCCACGGCTGGCCAGTGAACTGCGTGACCAGATCAACACCCTCAACGAGGAAATGCTGGAATCGGCCATCGGCGGCCCCCTGGGAGAGCTCGAGGCGCGCTATGCCGATCACCCCGGCGTTCTGGCGCACCTGAGCGCGATTCGCGAGGCGATCCTGCTGCATGGCGAGGCCTTCGTCGTCGAGAATCCCGAGCTTCCGCCAGAGGCGCTGTTCAGGCGCTTTGCCGTCAACCTGCTGGTGGACAATGCCGATACCGACGGAGCGCCGGTGATCTGCCATGACCTGCCGACCCACCAGCATCTGGTCGGGCGGATCGAGCACCATGTGCATAATGGCACGCTGCTGACCGACTTCTCGCTGATTCGTGCCGGGGCCCTCCATCAGGCCAATGGCGGCTATCTGGTGCTCGAGGCGGCCGCCGTGCTGACCCAGCCGGGGGCCTGGGAGACCCTGAAGCGTGTCCTGCGTGCCGGGGATATCCGCATCGAGTCGCTCGAGCAGGCCTATGGGCTGATGAGTACCGTCAGCCTGGAGCCCGAGCCGATCCCCCTGGACATCAAGATCGTGCTGCTGGGCGATCGCTTGCTCTATTACCTGCTGTGCGAGCACGACCCGGAGTTCCTGGCGCTGTTCAAGGTGCAGGCGGATCTCGAGGACGAACTGGACCGTGATGACGCCCACCAGGCCTTCTATGCCAGGATGATCGCCACCCTGGCGCGGGAGGCCGCGCTGCGGCCCCTGGATCGCAGTGGCGTGGCGGCGCTGATCGAACGCGCCAGCCGCCTGGCCGATGATCAGTTCAAGCTGTCGGCCCGGCATCGCGACCTGTGTGATGTGCTGCTGGAGGCGGACCACTGGGCCGGCGCCGAGGACGCTGGGGTCATCTCCCGAATCCAGGTCGAGAAGGCGGTGGCCCAGCAGCAATGGCGCGCCGCACGCCTGCGCGAGCGCAGTCACGAGCGGATCACCCGCGGCACCCTGATGCTGACCACCGAGG
>JAGXGN010000081.1 GCA_024636705.1 Halomonas sp. | reverse complement strand
AGGTGGTGGCCAAGGAGCAGGTTACGCTCTTCGGGCTTCCCATCGTTGCCGGACGCCGGGTGCATTTCGGGCCGATAGACCCTGTCCAGTCGAGGGAGCTATTTATTCGCCGGGCGCTGGTCGAGGGTGAATTCCGCACCAGCGGCGACTTCTTCGCCCATAACCGGACGCTGGTGGAGGAGGTCGAGGAGCTGGAGGCCAGGGCCCGCAAGCGTGACATCCTGGTCGACGAGGAGCGCCTCTTTGCCTTCTATGACGAGCGCATCCCCGCCGGTATCGTCAACGGCAAGGGCTTCGAAGCCTGGCGCAAGCAGGCCGAGGCCAGCAGCCCGGATATTCTCAAGTTCGATCGGACGGCGCTGCTGGCCCGGGAGGCGGGCGATGTCACCGAGGCCGACACGCCGGATGAACTCATGGTCAAGGGGGTGCGTTACCCGCTTAGCTATCACTTCCAGCCGGGCGCACCGGATGACGGCGTGACGCTGACCGTACCGGCGGCGATGCTGCCGCAGCTGCCGCTGGCGCGTCTCGAATGGCTGGTGCCGGGCCTGCTGCGCGAGAAGTGCATCGCGCTGATGAAGTCCCTGCCCAAGGCGATCCGTCGACAGGTCGTGCCGATCCCCGACTGGGTCGATGCGGCCCTGGAGGCCTTGGCGCCGGAGGACGCGCCCCTCACCCAGGCATTGGGTGACTTCCTGCGCCGCAAGACCGGCGTTCGCGTCCACCCCGACGACTGGCACCCCGAGTCGCTGGAGCCGCATCTGCTGATGAACCTGCGGGTGGTAGATCATCACGGCAAACTCCTGGGTCAGGGGCGTGATGCCCGTGAACTGGAGCGTCACTTCGAAGCGGCCGCAGGGGAGGGGGCACGCGCCCTGGCAGCGCAGGTCAGCGACGAGGAGGACGTCGAGGCGCTGCCCGAGACGCCGCTTCCCGAATCCCGAGTCACCACCCAGGCGGGAATCCGTGTGGAAGCCTTCCCTGCCCTGGTGCCGAAGGGCGAGGCCTTCAGGGTCGAACTCTATGACCATCCGGACAAGGCTCGCGAGGCCCACCGCGATGGCGTCGTGCGCCTGGCCATGCGTCGGCTACCCGACCAGGTCCGTGCCATCGAGCGTCTCAAGGGCGTCGATACCTGTGCCTTGCTGTTCGCCAAGGTGAGCACCCGGCGCCAGCTCAGCGATGATCTGGTCCAGGCGGTGTTCCAGCAGGTGGTGGCGGTTGACCCGCTCCCCCGTGGCCAGCGCGAGCTCGAGTCCCGCCTCGAGGCGACCCGCGACGACCTCTTGCCCAGGGCCGAGGCACTGGTGACCACCCTGGAGCAGGCCCTGAAGGGGCATCTGGCCGTGACCAAGGCATTGAAAGGCAATCTCAACCTGGCGCTGGCACTGGTCTACAGTGATCTCAAGGCCCAGATGCAGCGACTGGTTCACCCCGGCTTCATCAGCGAGGCCGGCGACTGGCTCGAGGAGTATCCCCGCTACATGGAGGCGGCCTTGATTCGTCTGGAGAAGGCCCCGCGGGAGCGCATGCGCGACCAGATGCACATGCAGGAAGTGCAGGAGTTCGAGATGCAGCTGGCCGCCCGGCGCGAGAGCGAGCGGCGCGGTGGTGTCGAGGACCCGGCACTGGTGGCGTTCGGCTGGTGGATCGAGGAGCTTCGCGTGTCGCTCTTCGCCCAGCAGCTGGGCACGAAGTTCCCGGTCTCACCCAAGCGCCTCGAGAAGCACTGGGGCGAGATCACGGGGAAAGCGGCATGAGTCGAATGAGCCCCTTCGGTTCCTGCCAGTTGATGGTTCGAGGTGGTGTCCTCCTTCGGCAAGGGATACAGTGCCGTGCTGCACCGCCTATAAACTCGCCAAGGGCGCTATTGCTACGCTAGTTACCACGGACAGGAAGCCAGGAGGGATCATGATGTATCGCGTAATGAGCAATGGATGGGCCGCCGGCCGTGGTCTTGCCGCCTTACTGGTCCTGGCCTTGCTGACGGGTTGTGCCGCCACGGGGAGTCCTCAGGAAGGTCATCCCGATGATCCCTGGGAGGGATTCAACCGCAAGGTGTTCGTCTTCAACGATGCCATCGACCGTGCCGTGCTGAAGCCGGTGGCCAGGGGCTATCGCTTCGTGACGCCGTCTCCGGTGCAGACCGGTGTAGGAAACTTCTTCTCCAACCTCGGCGAGCCCCGCACGGCGTTGAACAGCCTGCTCCAGGGCAAGCCCGGCAATGTGGCCATCGCCACGGGGCGCTTCCTGATCAATACCACCGTGGGCATCGGCGGGCTCTGGGACTTCGCCACCCACATGGAGGTCACCGGCAGGGAAGAGGACTTCGGCCAGACCCTGGGCGTCTGGGGGCTGGGTGAAGGGCCCTACCTGGTGCTGCCACTGTTCGGACCGAGCACGGTGCGTGATACCGGCGGCATGCCTGTCGACATGGCGACCTATCCCACCACCTACGTGGAAGACGACAAGATTCGCTATGGGTTGTCGGCCCTGCGGATCATCGACACCCGTGCCGGGCTTCTCGATCAGGAAGCGCTGATCCAGGGCGATCGCTACAGTTTCATTCGGGATACCTGGCTGCAACGCCGGCGGTTCGAGGTCAGTGATGGCGTTCTCGGTGACGATCCGTTCGCCAGTGACGACTTCGAGTTCGACGACGCGGATTTCGAGGCGTCGGAATCCGGTGACGCCCCGTCAGATTGAGGTATGAACGCGATGGGTCTTCCCAAGCAGTTGGTTGGAGTGATCGATGTGCCGGGGGAGGCGCGGGATGCGCTGGCCGACACCATTGCCCGGGAAGGCCTGGCGGTATTGGCGGCAGACAAGATAGACGATCTTCCGGCCAACACGGCCCTGGTGGTCGCCCATGTGCGGGCGGTGCCTAGCCGGGAGTGGGCGTCACTCAATGCGCGTATTCCTACCCTGGTGGTCAGTGACGACCGTCTGGATGCCGACCTGCTCAAGGCGGTGGATGCCGGCTTGGTCGACTATATCGTTGACCCCCTGCGTCATGGCCATCTGCTGCGACGGATGATCATCAAGGCCATCGAGCTGCAGCGCTTGGCCGATGAGCGAGCCCTGGACCGCGAGCGGTTGGCCGAACTCAACGAGAGCCTGGAAACGCACCTGGCGATGTTGCGAATGGATCAGCAGGCCGGCGGGCAGATCCAGCGCAAGCTGTTGCCGTCTCGGCCGCAGAAGGTGGGGGGGATTCTCTGTGACTACTGGTTGGCGCCTTCCCTCTACCTGTCCGGGGATTTTCTCGACTTCCAGTCCTATGACGAGCGTTTCAGCCTGTTCTACTTCGCCGATGTGTCGGGTCACGGCGCCTCATCGGCCTTCGTGACAGTGTTGTTGAAGACGCTTGCCAACCGCTGGCAGGGAGAGTGGGATGGCCGCCATCCGGAAGCCTTGCCCCCTTACTGGCTGGCGGAATTGAACCGTGAGCTCATCGATGCCAGGATCGGCAAGCATGCCACGCTCTTCGTCGGGGTGATTGACCATGAGCGTCGCTATCTGCACTATTCGCTCGGGGCACAGCTCCCCATGCCGTTGATGGTGGCCGATGGCAGGGTCCACGCCCTGGCCGGCGAAGGCATGCCGGTGGGACTCTTCCCCGATGTGACCTATCCCGTCCTGGGATGCGAATTGCCGGAGACCTTCAGCCTGTGGCTTTGTTCGGATGGCATACTGGAATGCCTGCCGGGCGAAACGCTCGACATGCGGCTCGAGGACCTCGAGCAACGCGTATTGACCAGCCGGACGCTGCTTGATCTGCGCAGCAGCTTGCAACTGCAGGACATACCCGAGGACGATGAGGCGATCGTCGAGGATGGCCCGGGTCTCGAGAAACTACCCGATGATGTGACAATCATGCTGTTGAGCGGATTTGCCAATGATGATTCATGAGGGCCGTATCAAGGCGGCGTTCGATTCCGGTGTCTTCCTGCTGAAGCTGTCCGGGGACGTCAGGTTGACCCTGTGCGCCACCCTGGACAGCCAGGCCAGGCAACTCGCCGAGACGCCTGGGCTCCAGGCGGTGCTGATCGACCTGCGTGAGGCGAGCAATGTGGACTCTACCGCCCTGGGCTTCCTGGCCAAGGTGGCCATGGCCGTTCAGGGCAAGCTCGAGCAGCCCCCCACGATCATTGCCGATAATCCCGATGTCCGTCGCATGCTCGATGTGATGGGCTTTGCACGCTATTTCAGCCTCGTGGATGCCCCCATCACCGAGCCTGCGGAACTGCGCGACCTGGCCGTGGTGCCCGCCGATGAGGAGGGCATAAGGCAGCGTATCCTCGAGGCTCACCGCATCCTGATGCACATGAACGAACATAACCGCGAAGAGTTTCAGCCCCTCGTGGAGATGCTCGAGGCTCAGGAGGCCACCCCCCACCACCCGTGATTCCCACCCATGCGGGTCCCGGTGCGCCTTATTTTTGGCGCAACTCCCCCAGCGGGCCTCCAGCTTGCGCTGGTCATCCATGAACTTGCGGATGCCTTCCGCGAGTTTTTCGGTGGCCATGGCATCCTCGTTCATCGCCCAACTGTAGATAGGCTATTATTAGCCGACTATTAAATTCAGGTGATGTCCATCTGTCAGGAGTTTCCTTGCGCTTGAACCCGCGACGCGTGGCACTGTTGGTGGCGGCCAACACGGCCCTGGCCCCTTTTGCCATCGATGCCTATTTGCCCGCGATGGCTGCGCTTGCCGAGCATGTCGGGGCGAGCATTCATCATACCGAATTGTCCCTGAGCGTCTTCCTGGCGGGGTTCGCCCTGGGCCAGTTGCTGTTCGGCCCTATGTCGGACCGCCTGGGGCGCAAGCCGGTACTGCTCTCCGGCCTGGTCGTCTTCCTGCTGGCGAGCCTGGCGATCACGACCGTCGGCTCATTGTACGAGCTACTCACCTGGCGCTTCGTGCAGGCACTGGGGGGAGGGGCTTGCGTGGTCAATTCCGCCGCCATCGTTCGCGACTGCTTCAGTGGTCGTGAGGCCGCCAAGGTGATGTCGACCATGGCGATGATCATGATGCTGGCACCCTTGGTGGCCCCGACGGTGGGCAGCGGCCTTTTGTATCTCGCCGACTGGTGGTTGATCTTCGTCTTCCTGGCGGTCTATGCGGCTTTCCTGCTTTGGCTGATCGGCACGAAGCTTCCCGAGACTCGTGCGCCGGGCCGGCCGACGTCATCGTTTCGCCAGGTGCTCGGCAACTATGCCAGCGTGTTGCGTCACCGTGAGGGCATGGGCTATATCTGTGCCGTCTCCATGTCCTTTGCTGGACTCTTCGCCTTCGTTACCGCCTCCCCCTTCCTTTATCTCGAGTATTTTGGCTTGTCACCGGCGCTCTATCCGCTGGTGTTCGGTGCCAATGTCATCGTCATGGCGGCCTCCAACCGAGTCAATATCCGGCTCCTGCGCCATCGCTCCCCTCAGCAGAACCTGAGGCTGGGGCTGAGCATCCAGCTGGGCGCGGCCATTGGTCTGGTACTGATGGTCGCCACCGGCGTGGAATCCCTGTGGACCGTGGTGCCTCTGGTGATGCTGTTCGCGGGGATGATCGGGCTGATTGCCCCCAATGCCATTTCCTCGCTGCTGGAGCATTTCCAGCACATGAGCGCCACGGCGGCGGCTCTGCAGGGCAGCATCCAATTTTCCTTTGCGGGTCTGGCCGGCGTGGTGGTGGCTGCCTTCGAGATTGACAGCGCCTGGCCCATGGTGCTGACCATGCTCGGCGCGTCACTAATCGCGAATCTGGGATTTCGCTACCTGGCCGGCCATGCCGGCCGGGCCTGAGGGGGTCGAGAGGCTTGCCACGCCAGGAGACATTCATTCATCCTGTCATGAAGTTGTCACTTTCCTGCGGCAATGTGTGCCTTGCGAAGGCCAGAACCCTTTTATCGACAGGAGTGATACCCATGAACCGCATTCTCAAGAGCCGTACTTTGAAGACGACGGCCATTGCTGCCGCCGTCATCGGCGTTGTCGGCGTCGCCCAGGCCCGCGATCAGATCCGTATCGTGGGTTCCAGCACCGTCTATCCGTTCGCCAGCTACGTGACCGAGGAGTTCGGTGCCGTGACCAACTACCCGACGCCGGTCATCGAATCCACCGGTTCCGGCGGCGGTCTGCGCCTGTTCTGCAACGGTGTTGGCGATAACACCCCGGACATTACCAATGCTTCCCGCCGCATCAAGGTCTCCGAGCTCGAGCGTTGCATCGAGAACGGCGTGACCGACGTCACCGAGGTCAAGATCGGTTCCGACGGCATCGTTCTCGCTCAGTCCAGCACCAACGAGGCCATCGAGCTGACTCTCGAGCAGCTGTTCATGGCCGTGGCGGCCAAGGTGCCGGTCGATGGTGAGCTGGTCGACAACCCCTATACCAACTGGAGCGAGATCGACGCCTCCCTGCCGGATCGCGAAATCTCCATCTACGGCCCGCCCAGCACATCTGGTACTCGTGACGCCTTCGAAGAGCTCGCCATGGAAGTCCCTTCAGAGGAAATGGAGGCCTTCGGCGGTGAGGGCTACACTGAGGTTCGTTCCGACGGCGCCTACATCGATGCCGGCGAGAACGATAACCTGATCGTCCAGCGTCTGAGCGAAGACACCGGTGCCTTCGGCATCTTCGGTTACTCCTTCCTGGAAGAGAATCCCGACGCCCTGATCGGTACGGCCATCGATGGCGTGGCGCCTGAGCCCGAGGCGATCAGTGCCGGCGACTACCCGATCGCCCGCTCGTTGTGGTTCTACGTCAAGAACCAGCACGTCGATGCCGTGCCGCCGCTGTACGACTACGTCGACATGTTCGTATCCGAGACCATGATCGGCAAGGGTGGCTACCTGAGTGACCTGGGCCTGATCCCGCTGACGGAAGCCGAGCGTGAAGCGACGCGTAACAAGGTCGAGGAGCGCACCAGCCTGCAGCTTTCCGATCTGCAGTAAGTCATGATATGACGGGCAAGGATGCCTGATTCGGCCGGCAACTTCGGGTTGCCGGCCGAATCACGTTCCGGCAGCCTGGTTGCCGTTGACATTCATCGAGAGAATCCTATGCAGACCAATCAACTCCTAACGCTATTCGGCGGCGCCATGCTGCTGCTGGGTCTGGTAGCCTTCTTCCTGGGTCGTGCCAAGGCTGCGCGAGTGCGGGCCACCGGCACGGCCATGTACGCCCAACCCGACCAGTACGCCTGGTTCGCCGTGGTTACCACGGCTGGTCCGGCCCTGATGGTCAGCGCGATCGGGGCCTTCCTGATGCTGTTGCTGGGCGCCGAGATCCCCACCCTTTATCTGCTGTCCGCGAGCCTGGTGGTCGCCGCGGCCGGACTGATGGTCGGCATGAGCCAAGTGCGCCCCGACTTCCATGCCCGCCAGGCCATCGAGCGGGTGATCCGCTGGGTCCTGGTCGGCGCGGCCCTAATCTCTATCTTCACCACCTTCGGCATCCTCTTCTCCATCGTCTTTGAGGCCTTGCGCTTCTTCCAGATGCACAGCTTCTGGGACTTCATTACCGGTACGGTGTGGAATCCGGGTGCCAGCTTCCTGGCCGCGGCCGGTCGCGGTGACGAGGCGGGTAGTGCCGCGCTGTTCGGCTCGGTACCGCTGTTCGCCGGCACCTTCATGATCACCGCCATCGCCATGCTGGTGGCGATTCCCGTGGGGCTGCTCTCTGCCATCTACATGGCGGAGTTCGCACCCTCGCGAGTGCGCACCCTGGCCAAGCCGACCCTGGAGGTGCTGGCCGGCATCCCTACCGTGGTCTACGGCTTCTTCGCCGCCATCACCGTAGCGCCGATCATCGTCAATGTGGCGGGTTTCTTCGGCCTCGACGCCTCCTTCAACAACGCCGTGGCGCCTGGCATGGTCATGGGCATCATGATAATTCCCTTCATCTCCTCGCTCTCCGATGATGTGATCAACTCGGTACCCGACAGCATGCGTCAGGGCTCCCTCGCCCTAGGCATGACCAAGGGTGAGACCATCCGCGATGTGGTCATTCCCGCGGCGCTGCCGGGCATCATCTCCGCTTCGCTACTGGCGGTATCGCGTGCGCTCGGCGAGACCATGATCGTGGTCATGGCGGCCGGCATGCGCCCCAACCTGACCGCCAACCCGCTGGAAGACATGACCACGGTGACGGTGCGCATCGTCGCCGCCCTGACCGGTGATCTCGAGTTCGAGAGTGCCGAGACGCTCTCGGCTTTTGCCCTGGGGCTGGTGCTCTTCGCGATCACGCTGAGTCTGAATCTGGTGTCGGTGATCATGATCCGTCGCTTCCGCGAGAAGTATCGCGTCAACAACCTGTAACGCCGAGGAAACGCCCCGATGAGTCACTCCTTCGACGACATCAGCGCCCAGCTCAAGAAGCGTCATCGCCAATCATCCCGCCTGAAGTGGATCTCCATGGGAGCCCTGGGATTGGCCGGTCTCTTCCTGGTGCTGTTCTTCGCCGACATGCTCAGCAAGGGACTGCCGGCCTTCCAGCAGGCGCAGATCCAGGTGCAAATCGACTACAACGAGGATGCCCAACGCATGGGGCGTGCCGCCCTGGACCCCGAGGTGTCGCGCCTGGTGAGCCGTACCTTCGAGCGCCTGATTCCGGTCCGGATGCGCGACAATCCCGAGCTGCTGGGCACCACCGAAACCCGCTGGGTCCTGGCCGACAGCGAGGTGGACCAGTACCTCAAGGGGCATCGTCACACGCTCAGTGAATCCCAGCAGGCCACCGTCGATGCGCTGGTGGAGCAGGACAGGGCGGAACTCAAGTTCAACACCACCTTCTTCGCCAGCGGCGACTCCAAGATGCCCGAGGCCGCGGGCATCCTGGCAGCCGCCCTGGGCACCGTCATGACCATGCTGGTCACTCTGTCCATCGCCTTCCCCGTCGGCGTGATGACGGCGCTCTATCTGGAAGAGTTCGCCCCGGACAATCGGCTGACGCAGCTCATCGAGATCAACATCAACAACCTGGCGGCGATTCCCTCGATCCTCTTCGGCCTGCTGGGTCTGGCGATCTTCATCAACTTCTTCGGCGTTCCGCGCTCCTCGCCACTGGTGGGTGGCATGACGCTGGCCCTGATGACCCTGCCGGTGATCATCATCGCCACGCGCACCGCATTGCGGAGTGTGCCGGACTCGATCCGCCACGCCGCCTTCGGGGTGGGTTGCTCGCGCTGGCAGGTGGTGCGTGACCATGTGCTACCACTGGCCATGCCTGGCATCATGACCGGCTCGATCATCGGCCTGGCCCAGGCCATGGGCGAAACCGCGCCGCTGATCATCGTCGGCATGGTGGCCTTCATACCGGATATAGGCGTTTCCTTCACCAATGCGGCCACGGTGCTGCCGGCGCAGGTCTTTACCTGGGCAGGCGAGCCGGATCAGGCCTTCGTCGAGAAGACCGCCGGCGGGATCCTGGTGCTGCTGGCCATCCTGATCTTCCTCAATGCCACGGCGGTGATGCTGCGCAGGAAATTTGAGCGTCGCTGGTAGCTATCGCACCGACACAGGATATCCTTTGATGAACATGCACTTTGCTGAGCGGAGTACTGCGCCGATGCCACGTCACGAAAGCTACCCTCCAGAACCCGGCCAGCCGGTGACCCGCAACAGAGAAGCGAATCATGAGCTGAGCATACGCATCCGCGACCTCAGCCTCTGGTACGGTGAGACCCAGGCGCTGGATAAACTCAATATCGATATCTACCAGAAGAACGTGACGGCCCTGATCGGGCCTTCCGGCTGCGGAAAGTCGACCTTCCTGCGCTGCCTCAATCGCATGAACGATCTGATTCCCAGCGTGCGCATCGAGGGGCTGGTTGAGATGGACGGTCGCGATGTCAATGCCGCCAAGATGGACGAAGTTGCACTGCGCCGTCGGGTGGGCATGGTGTTTCAGAAGCCCAATCCGTTTCCCAAGTCGATCTTCGAGAACGTGGCCTATGCGCCGCGCATGCACGACCTCGTCAGCCGCAAGGCCGAACAGGATGAGCTGGTGGAGCATGCCCTGCGTGAGGCCGGCCTCTGGAACGAGGTCAAGGACAAGCTGCAACAGCCGGGCACCTCGCTTTCCGGCGGCCAGCAGCAACGCCTCTGTATCGCCCGGGCCATAGCCGTGCAGCCCGATGTCATCCTGATGGACGAGCCGACCTCGGCGCTGGATCCGATCTCCACGGCGACCATCGAAGACCTGATGGACAAGCTCAAGCAGCAGTTCACCATCATCACCGTGACCCACAACATGCAGCAGGCGGCGCGGGTGGCCGACTACACGGCGTTTTTCCACCTCGGGGAAATTATCGAGTACAACGACACCAAGACGATGTTCGCCAACCCGGCGACCAAGAAGGCCGAGGACTATATCACCGGGCGTTACGGCTGAAGAGGGATGCTCAGGGCATCGAGAGACGGGGAGGCCATGGGCCTCCCCGTCGTCGTATGCGTCTGTCACGTGTTTGACATCTGGCACTATTATATATGAAATCTCATATATTTTCAGGAGCCACATTCCATGACAGTACGAATCGGTATCAACGGTCTGGGGCGTATCGGACGGCTGACACTGCGCTGTCTTCAGTCATTGCCCGACGTGGAGCTGTCGCGCATCAACGATCCGGGTGGCGATGCCGCCACCTTCGCGCATCTGCTGGAGTTCGACTCGGTGCATGGTCACTGGTCGCCGGGGCAGGGCATCCGCGCCGAGGGTGACGCCATTATTATCGATGGCTATGCGATCGCCTTCAGCGCCAATCGAGGCTATGGCGACAGCGACTGGTCGCAGTGCGATGTGGTGATCGAGGCCTCGGGCACTGTCAAGAAGAATGCGCAGCTGTCGCCTTATTTCGATCAGGGCGTGGCGCGGGTGGTGGTCAGCGCACCGCTCAAGGATAAAGACGTGCTCAACGTGGTGGTAGGGGTCAATGACGACCTGTACGACCCTGTGCTGCACCGCGTCGTCACCGCGGCGAGTTGCACCACCAATTGCCTGGCCCCGGTGGTCAAGGTCATTCACGAGACCTATGGCATTCGCCACGGCTCGATGACCACCGTGCATGACATCACCAATACCCAGACGATCCTCGATGCTCCTCACAAGGATCTGCGTCGGGCGCGGGCCTGCGGCATGAGCCTGATTCCGACCACTACCGGCTCGGCCAAGGCGATCACGGCCATCTTCCCGGAGCTCACCGGCAAGCTGAACGGCCACGCCATCCGTGTCCCGCTGGCTAATGCCTCGCTCACTGACATGGTCTTCGAACTCGAACGTCAGGTCACGGTGGAGGAGGTCAACGCGGCGCTCAAGGCCGCCTCCGAAGGCGAACTGGCAGGCATCCTGGGCTATGAGGAGCGCCCGCTGGTGTCCATCGACTACCGCACCGACCCGCGCAGCGCGATCATCGATGCGCTCTCGACGATGGTCATCAACGGCACCCAGCTCAAACTCTATGCCTGGTACGACAACGAGTGGGGCTATGCCAACCGCACCGCCGAACTGGCGCTGATGGTGGGGAGTGAGCAGGTGGGACGTGTCTGAATCTCTTGTCGCAGTCGCACGCCTGAGGGCGCTGCCCTTCGAGGTACGCCAGTACCTGCTGATCACCGGCAACTACTGGGCCTTCACGCTGACCGATGGCGCCCTGCGCATGCTGGTGGTGTTGCACTTCCACCAGCTGGGCTACTCGCCACTGGAAGTGGCCATGCTGTTCCTCTTCTATGAGGCCTTCGGCGTGGTCACCAATCTGGTCGGGGGCTGGCTGGGCGCGAGGCTGGGGCTCAATCGCACCATGAACGCCGGTCTGGTGTTGCAGATACTGGCCCTGGCCATGCTGATGGTGCCCGCCGCAGCGTTGACCGTGCCCTGGGTGATGGCCGCACAAGCCTTGTCGGGGATCGCCAAGGATCTCAACAAGATGAGCGCCAAGAGCGCGGTCAAGGTGCTGGTGACCAAGGACAGCGCCAGTGCCACGCCTCACCGGCCTGATCAAGGGCGGGGCACGAGGCGTCACGGTGTTCTGGGCACTGGCGCTGGCCGGCCTGCCGACGCTGCTGGCGATGTTGCCCCTGGCCGAGGTGGGCTGGCTGGTGGCAGGGCTGCTGGCCTTCGGGGTGCTGTTTGCCGTCAACTCCAGCTGGCACAGCTACCTGATCGTTCACTATGCCCGGGCCGATGGCGTCTCCATGGATGTAGGCTTCTACTACATGGCCAACGCCATGGGGCGCCTGTTGGGCACCTTGCTCTCCGGCTGGGTCTATCAGGTCTACGGGTTAGCCGCCTGCCTGTGGATTTCGTCCGCCCTGGTGGCGGCCAGCGCGCTGATGGCCCTGGCGCTTCCGCGGGAGGCCACGGGACGGTGAGGCACCACGATGATGGTATGGCGTCACCGCCGTCGCTGTCGGTCCTGCAAGCTTTGACGTAACATGACCCCATTATTTGACCGCGAAGGGATATCCCTTGACCCTGCTCGACCCCGCAAGACTCTTCAAGTGCCTGGGCGACGAGACGCGCCTGATGCTGACGCTGCTGATTTGTCGCGAGGAAGAGTTGTGCGTCTGCGAGATGACCCACGCCCTGGAGGAGTCCCAGCCCAAGGTGTCGCGCCACCTGGCACAGCTTCGCAACTGCGGCCTGCTGGACGATCGCCGTGAGGGCCAGTGGGTGTATTATCGTCTCTCCGACGCGGTGCCTGACTGGGTCGGCGAGGTGCTGCTGGCGGCCGATAAGGGCCAGGATGAGCGCCTCTCGCGCCTTCAAGTTCGCCTCGCCAGCATGGGCAATCGGCCGGAACGTCGCCTGGCGATGTGCTGAGGCGCAGTCGGCTTTCCTCATCTCCTCTACTACCCGCTCTCCAACCCTTCGGCCATTTTCGACTAGCCTAGAGGCAAACTGCTGGTTTCTTTCAGAATGGGCACCAGTGTCATCGTGCTTCTGGATGGCCATGATCTCTGCCGGAGCTTTCACAAGTGGAATTCAAGGATTATTACCAGGTGCTCGGGGTCTCGAAGACCGCGTCGGCCGATGAAATCAAGAAGGCCTATCGCAAGCTGGCGCGTAAGTTTCATCCCGATGTCAGCAAGGAGCCCGAAGCCGAACAGCGTATGCAGGAGATCAATGAGGCCAAGGCGGTGCTGTCCGATCCGGAGAAGCGACTCGCCTATGACCAACTGGCCCAGCAGTATCGATCGGGACAGGATTTCCAGCCGCCCCCTGACTGGGATACGGGCTTCGAATTCAGCGGTCGTGGTTTCGAGGAGGCCGATCTCGGTGAGTTCAGTGACTTCTTTGCCAATCTCTTTGGTCAAGGCGGCCGGGCAGGGCGAGGGGGCCGTGGCTATCAGATGCGCGGCGAGGATCGTCATGCCAAGATCAACATCGATCTGGCGGATGCCTTCCACGGCTCCAGCCGGGCGATCACCCTGCAAGTGCCCCAGGTCGACGCGCAGGGTCGTGTGGTCTCCCGGGAACATACCCTCAACGTACGGATACCCAAGGGCGTCAAGGCGGGCCAGCATATCCGTCTATCCGGGCAGGGCAGTCCCGGTCTCGGGGGTGGCCCGGCGGGTGACCTGTTCCTCGAGATTCACTTCACCCCGGATTCGCAATATCGGGTCGAGGGGCGGGATGTGTATCAGAGGGTACCGGTGACGCCCTGGGAGGCCGCGCTGGGGGCCAACATCGAAATTCCGACACCCTCCGGGGCGGTGAAGATCAAGGTGCCTGCCGGCTCACAGACCGGTCGTCGATTGCGTCTGAAGGGGCGTGGTATCCCTGGGCCGGAACCGGGAGATCTTTATGTGGAACTCGAGGTGGTGCTGCCCCCGGCCGACACCGACAAGGCACGGGAACTCTACAAGACCATGGCGGATGAACTGGCTTTCGATCCGCGCCAACGGAGAGGAGGCTAGGACATGGCGCAGCAGCATATCTTCAGCGGCGAACTGATCGACGAGGCGACCCTGACTCTCGAGGACCTGGCTCGTGCCTGTTCGGTGGACACCGATTGGGTCGTCGAGCGCATCGAGAGCGGCCTGCTCGCCGATGGTTCGCCCTATGTCGCGAGCTGGCGCTTCACCAGTCGTGACCTGACCCGTGCACGACGGTTGTGTCAGCTGGAACGTGACTTCGAGGCAGCGCCCGAGCTCGCCGCCTTGGCCACCGACCTGATCGAGGAGAACCAGCGGCTGAGGGAAAGGTTGCGGGCCGCGGGACTGTTTGATAACTAGCACTGCTCACCCATGGGGCAGCGGGCTGAACCGCATCGACTTTCTCGGTGTAGCGAGGCATGAGCGTCTCCTTTCGCCCCCTATCAGAGGGTGCGACACTCATCCTGACACTGGGGGTGTCTTGCATCCGTTGCGCCATTATTTTGCGCTTGAATTCGAGTCCAGATCTTTGTCCATGATTTTTCATTTCATTTCTTCAGCACGTTGTCGAATTGTCGTCGGATTCAGACCGCGAATGAATCCACGTGCACGGCGCCTTTATCGACGCCCTGTTGATCGAGAAACCGGACCAGCTCGCGCAGCATGGGCGTCGGACCCGCGGCATAGATATCGCGATGTTGCGCCAACAGATCCCTTTGGCGGATCACCTCTACAACATTGCCCTTGGTAAAGATCAGGCGCTCCATCGGGGGCATTGCCTCCTGAGGCAACTCCGTAGCCAGCACGACCGACAATCCGGGTGCCCTGGACGTAAGGGACTGCAAGACATCGAGCGCATAGAAGTCCGCCTCGCTGCGCATGCCCCAGAGCAGCACCATATCGCGTTCGGGGAACAGGTTAACCTGCTGTTCAATCAGCGCAAGTGCCGGGGCCAGCCCGGTGCCACCGGCAATAAACAGCCCCAGCACGCTACTCAGAGGCGGAAATTCGATGGCGTTGGTCGGGCAGGTGTTGGCGCAGGTGGTGCAGCCCACCATGCAGTTGAGCGGGTCGACGACCACCGGCTTCTTGCGCTCGAAGTCGTAGCGATACACCAGGCGGCTGCAGCCCGTGACACAGGTGCCGCAGCCGATGCAGGCGTCCTCGATGATAGTCGGATTGCGGTGAATGAGGCCTCTCCAGCAGCTCGCTGGATGACTGCTTCGGACATGTCAGCCAGTAGAGCCCGGGTGGCTTGACTTGCCCCGTCGATGGCTGAAGGCGTCTATCGGCATGGGCAAATAGGGTGTCACCATCCGCATAGAGGAAGTTGGCCGGTCCGAAGTTGCGCAATACGCTTGCCATTTCGGCAACTGACTCCAGTCGAATTTCCAAAGGGGGGAGTTCATGGAGAGGTGCGGTCACCCTTTCCATACCCGATAGCAATTGGCAGAATGCTAACTCAGAGTCTGTGGTTCCCACCGGCCGATAGCGCCCCTGTGTCATTCCGGCATCATCGACCAGGCGAGCCAGATTGCCGTTGTGGGTGAAGCAGTGGATCCTTCCATTGAGCTCACGAATGAAAGGGCCGGTATTGGCTAGTTCGATCATCCCCTGGGTAGCATGCCGGATGTAGCCCAGTGACAGCTGAGTCAATGGGCCGTGGGCCTCCAGCCATTGGACCGTGGCACTGGTATCGGCAGCCTCGATACCTCGATACAGGTCAACATCCCGGCCCTGGTAGAAGGCTAGCCCCCAGCCATCGCGATTACGGCTGTTTCCCTCTGCATGGGAGGCCAATGCGGTCAACGATGTCGTCAGTCTCGTCGGGTGGCGGCACGACAGGGCAAGTAGCTCACACATCCTGGGACTCTTCTCCGATGCCTTGGCGGGTGGCAGTCGTGTCATGGGCGTGATGACCGTCCAGAAGCCCAGCGAGGCTGTCACTCAGCGAGCGTGACCCAGCGGATCGGCTGATGGTCCAGTCCTGACTCGGGGCATTGGCACAGCGTCGGCGAGAGCTTACCATCCACTCCGGGGGGATAGGAATAGAATAAAGGAACTGAAGATGACAACGCATACCCACCAGAGCCACCCCGACATCATCAAGCGGCTCAACCGCGCCCGGGGCCACCTGCAGAGCGTGACCCAGATGATCGAGGATGGGCGTCCCTGCCTGGACATCGCCCAACAGCTCCATGCCGTGGAGAAGGCCATTCAGCAGGCCAAACGGACCCTGGTGCAGGATCACATCGACCACTGCCTGGATGAGGCCATTGGAGCCGAGACGGCGGAACAGCAGAGCCATATAGAGGAGTTCAAGGCCATCGTCCGGTACCTATAATAGTGCGTGGGCGGACGTGGGCCTTGACGGGTGCCGCCCATCGGCTGTGGAGCCGTTTATCTTGCTTTGTCCTTCCACATGACATGGCCGAGCTTCACCTATTGGCTTTTGTTTTCCGAGCTTGGCCATTTAGAGAAGGCAAGAAAATACAAAAGAACAATGTTCACCAGTGGCACCACCATAAGAAGACTTAGCCATTTCGAATAGCCAGCCTTAGAAAAGATAAACCAGAACGGCAGGATAACTATTACTGCCATTACCAGCATCATGAGTGGTCCGAATGGCCAGGGACCAAAGTTCTGCATTGAGTTATACATGACATTTCTCCTGTATATTGAACTGCTTTGAACTACCTGACTGTTGTTAAGCATGGCCAGCGCCATGCTGGTCTGAGCGCCCGTAAGGCGCGATCCCCCTCGGCTGAAGGGGTATATCTTCTCGTCAAGAACGCGGATACGACGCGCTGTCCGTGGCGTACTCAAGCGAGTCCGTGTCGTGTGCGGGCCATAGCCGGGCGGCGGCCAGGGTAGACGCCAAGGCCAGCACAGCCAGTACCGCGAAGGCTGTTGTCATGCCCTGCGACGCACCCAGCCATCCGGCCAGCGGATAGCCGAGCAGCCAGCACGCATGGGAAAGCGAGAACTGTGCCGCGAACAGCGCTGGACGATCCGCCGCCTGACAGGATTGCTTGAGCAGCCGGCCCGTGGGCGTCATCACCATCGAGGCGCCGGCCCCCAGCACGAACCACAACAGCAACAGGGTGTAGAAGCCCGGCGCGAGCAGCCCCGCCAATAGAGAACCACTCATCAACAGCCCACCGGCGAGCATGATGGGTCGCTGATCCAGGCGTTGGAGTAGGCGAGGTAGCGAGAGCGCAACGATCATTGAGCCACCACCTGCGGCGGCGAAAGCGATCGCGACGCTGGTCTCCCCTCTATCCAACACGTGACGCACATAAACCACTGTATTCACAATCTGCATGGCACCGGCAGAGGCCACGGCCATATTCAGGGCCAGCAAGCCTCTCAACCGCGGTGTGCGCAGGTAGAGGCCGGCACCGTGGGTGAGTCGCGTCCAAACCCCGCCGGCGGCGCTCGGCTGCAATTGTGGTGACGGCAGCGACACGCTGACGACCAATAGTGCCGAGAGTAGGAAGGCCGCAGCATTCAGCACGAACAGCAGGTTGAAGGACATCACGACGAGCAGCAGCGCCGCGAGCAACGGGCTCAGCAAGTTCTCCAGGTCGTAGGCCAGTCGCGACAGGGAGAGTGCCCGCGTATAGCGGTGCTCGTCCTCGAAGATGTCGGGAATCGTTGCCTGGAAGACTGGCGTGAAGCCCGCCGAGCAGGCGTTGAGCAGGAAGATCAGCAGGTAGATCTGCCACACCGCGGTGACGAAAGGCAGGCTGACCACCACGGCGGCGCGTAGCAGGTCGAGGGTGACCAATAGGGCTCGCCGCGGCAGTTTGGTGGCGTAGGCGCCTACCACCGGGGCAATTCCCACGTAGGCGATCATCTTGATGGCCAGTGCCGTGCCCAAAACCACGCCGGCTCGCTCCCCGGCCAGTTCGCTTGCCAGCAGTGCCAGACCCACCGTAGTCAGCCCTGTTCCGATCAGGGCGATGACCTGGGCAGAAAAGAGATGCCGGTAGCGCCGGTCCCGAAACAGTTCCATGGGTTACCTCTTGGACGTAGTAGGTGGTCATGTCATCACCACCCGAAATGCATGCAGGCTATCCATATCCCCCTAGGGGGGATAAGGTTAGTTTATATTCTATCCGTCACGAGGACAATTGATGCAGGGCAAACCTCATCGATTCGTAAGCAGTCGCTTCTAGCAGCCTGTCGGACTATCCGCTCCAGCATGAGATAATGCCGGCAACACATTGACCACGGATCCGCGATGAGCAACTTTCGTTCTGTCGATCGTCACACGGCCTATCTGCTTCCCCCGTCCGTTGACGAATGGCT
>JAGXGN010000080.1 GCA_024636705.1 Halomonas sp. | reverse complement strand
GTCGCGGCCTCGACGCCGGCTGCCTCGGCCAGGGCGTCGGCGCGATCGGTGCGCTCCCAGGTGAAATCCTGGTTCTCGCGGCCGAAGTGGCCATAGGCCGCGGTGAGCTGGTACATGGGATGCAGCAAATCGAGCATGCGGGTGATGGCGTTGGGCCGCAGGTCGAAGTGCTCGCGCACGAGCTCGATGATGCGTGCGTCGTCCACCTGGCCGGTACCGAAGGTGTTGATGGAAACCGAAGTGGGCTCGGCCACGCCGATGGCGTAGGAGACCTGGATCTCGCACTTTTCCGCCAGGCCGGCGGCGACCAGGTTCTTGGCCACGTAGCGGCCGGCATAGGCGGCGCTGCGATCGACCTTGGAGGGATCCTTGCCGGAGAAGGCGCCACCGCCATGGCGCGCCATGCCGCCATAGGTATCGACGACGATCTTGCGCCCGGTCAGGCCGCAGTCGCCCACCGGGCCGCCAATCACGAACTTGCCGGTGGGGTTGATGTGGTACTTGGTGGTGGCGGTCAGCCACTCGGCGGGGATCACCTGCTCGATGATCTCGCGGCGCACCATCTTGCGCAGCTCTTCCTGGTCGATCTCCGGGTCGTGCTGGGTGGAGAGCACCACGGCATCCACGGCGCAAGGCTTGCCCGCCTCGTCATACCTGAAAGTGACCTGGCTCTTGGCATCCGGGCGCAGCCAAGGTAGCAGGCCATGCTTGCGCAGCTCGGCCTGGCGCTCCACTAGCCGGTGCGCGTAATGGATCGGCGCCGGCATGTAGGAGTCGGTCTCGTTGGTGGCGTAGCCAAACATCAGGCCCTGGTCGCCGGCGCCCTGGTCCTCTGGCTTGGTGCGGTCGACGCCCTGGGCGATGTCCACGCTCTGCTTGCCGATCAGGTTGAGCACGCCACAGGTCGCCCCGTCGAATCCCACGTCCGAGGAGGTGTAGCCGATGCCGGTGATCACCTCGCGCACCAGCGCCTCGAGGTCGACCCAGGCCGAGGTGCTGATCTCGCCGGCGACGATGGCCACGCCGGTCTTGACCATCGTTTCGCAAGCCACTCGGGCGTTCTTGTCACGGACGATGATGGCATCGAGCACCGCATCGGAGATCTGGTCGGCGATCTTGTCGGGATGGCCTTCGGATACGGATTCGGAGGTAAAAAGGGAATATTCGCTCATGGGGTTCCTGTAAGGCAGCGCCTAGCGCCGATAAGTATGAAAAAGAAGGATTTCAAAAAACAAGCTTTGTGGCGAGATTTGGGATAGGCGCAGAGGGGAGGAGACACCGCTTTGGTGGATGCGCTGGCGCTTATCCACCCTACAAGGTCAAGAGCCAGGAAACCCTCGCCCGGCAGAGCCGGCCTCCCACGAAAATCGGAGGTCAAGAGCTCGCGCGGCGGAGCCGCCCTCCCACGAAAATCGGAGGTCAAGAGCTCGCCCGCTGAAGTCGAAGCGTCAAACCGGGCCTCCCACGAAGGTTAAGAGCTCGCCCGGTAAATCGCCGGGGTGGTCCTTGAGTTGCTCTTTGAGCAGCGGGTTAGATGGTCACGCCGGCATCGCTGGAACGGTGGGTCAACTCTTCTGGTTATCTTGGCGGCGTTTGTCAAGAACTCTGGGTGCGACAAACAAGGCAACCATACCGAAAAGATCCAATGTGCCGATGATTGCGGCGGCGGCGGCGCTGTGCGGGGCAATGATAGCCGCTACCACCAAGCCGGTGATGGCTATAGCACCACCCAGTAGTTGGCCACGCCTATCCTTGTTGATTGCGCCCTGCAGCCCTTGCTCTCGCATACTGTGGGCATGCTTCTGTTCATCCTTTGCCATCTCTACGATGAGGCGCCGGATCGATTCGTCATATTGGTTCAAATGTTCCGCAGGAGGGATGGGGCCGCTGAACATTTCATGGCGCATAGCCGTCATCACAACAGCGGGAGCCTGCATCATCTCACCAAGCCGTATCTGCTCATCATGAGTGAGATCGCCAGACTCTAGCTTCTCGAATAACTCGGCTACCTCACCGGGCTCCTTCGCCGCTGATAGCATCGTCTCAGGCTTGGGAGATGAACCACCTTGCTCTGACTTTTCAGCCGCCATTCCTGGTGGGCTCCTGGCTCCTGTAACGCTCCATGGCAGTGTTCAGGAACCGGCCTACATGGCTCCAATGCTCGCCCAGGCGCTGCTCGGTGCTCTGCTGAGGCATGTATTCGGCATAGTCATGGTCGGGCCACACTTCCATTACTGAACCTGCGGCCAGTAACATACGGTTTTCAAGCAATTTTTTCCTGTCTGGCATATTTTTCACCTCCCGAATACCATTCCAGTATAACCCACCCAAGAGTGTTTCGTTACGGCGCTACGGCTCGGTGAAGCCGGTTGCCGGGAACGTCGCCGCGCTGCTGGCGATCGAGACGGGAATGTTGCTGTAGCTAAAAGGTGCGGTGCCACCGCTTTTAGTGGATACGCTGGCGCTTATCTCCCGACAAGTTTCGCTAAAAACCAAACTCTCGCCCGGCAGAGCCGGCCTCCCACGAAACCCGGTGGCCGGGCAGCCAACCCCTCGTCCGCTGAAGTCGAGGCGTCGAACCGGGGGCTCCCACAAGGGCCCGGTGCCGTTCGTTGGCCCTCTGGTCAAACCTGGTAGTAGTCGCGGTACCAGGCGACGAAGTTGGCGACGCCTTCCTTTACGGGGGTGGCGGGCTTGTAGCCCACGGCACGCTCGAGTTCGCTGGAGTCGGCGTAGGTGTCGGGCACATCGCCGGGCTGCAGGGGCAGCAGGTCCTTGATGGCCTTCTTGCCCAGCGCTTCCTCGATGGCCTCGATATAGGCGCTGAGCTTGACCGGGTCGTTGTTGCCGATGTTGAAGAGCCGGAATGGGGCGTTGCTGGTGGCCGGGTCAGGAGCATCGCTGTTCCAGTCGGGATTCGGGGTAGCGATGTCGTCGCTGGCGCGGATCACGCCTTCGACGATGTCGTCGATGTAGGTGAAGTCGCGGGTGTGGTGGCCGTGGTTGAACACCTGGATGGGCTCGCCGGCCAGAATGGCCCGGGTGAAGAGGAACAGCGCCATGTCCGGCCGGCCCCAGGGGCCGTAGACGGTGAAGAAGCGCAGGCCGGTGGTCGGTAACCGGTAGAGGTGACTGTAGCTGTGGGCCATCAGCTCGTTGGCGCGCTTGGTGGCGGCGTAGAACTGCAGGGGGTGGTCCACGCCGCGATGCTCGGAGAACGGCATCTGGGTGTTGGCGCCGTAGACGCTGCTAGTACTGGCGTAGGTCAGGTGTTCGACCCGGTGATGTCGACAGGCCTCGAGCAGGTTGGTGAAGGCCACCACGTTGCTTTCCACGTAGGCGTGGGGGTTCTCCAGCGAGTAGCGCACCCCGGCCTGGGCGGCCAGGTTGATGACCCGATCGATGCGTTGCTCGGTGAAACAGCGTTCCACCGCCGCCCGGTCTGCCAGGTTCTCGCGATAGAACACGTACTCGCTGCCCGTTCGCCGGGCGGTCTCCTCGAGGATTGCCAGGCGTGCTTCCTTGATGGCCGGGTCGTAGTAGTCGTTGACCGTGTCGAAGCCGACCACGCTGTCACCTCGCTCGAGCAGGGCCTTGGCGACGTGGAAACCGATAAAGCCGGCGTTGCCGGTCACGAGAATAGTCATCGGGGCCTTGGGGTGGTTGGTTAGGGAGTCAGCTACAAGCTTCAAGCTTCAAGGAACCCAAAGGGCAGACGTTGAGGGGCTTGTGGCTTGTGGCTATTTGTATGAATAGCTGTAGTACCCGTAGCCGTAGTAGGTGGCTGCCTTGCGTTCCATGGCGTTGAGGATGACGCCTTTGAGGTTGACGCCGGCGGTTTCCAGCCGGCGGTTGGCGATCTGCAACTCCTTCACGGGGTTCTGCTGGAAACGGGCCACCATCAGGCTGGTGCCGCATTGATGGCCGACCAGGGCGGCGTCGGTCACGGCGAGCACCGGGGGCGTATCGATGATCACCAGATCATAGGCCTCGCTGACCTGCTCGAGGAACTGGGTGAAACGCGCGTGCATCAGCAGTTCCGAGGGGTTGGGCGGGGCCTTGCCGCGCGAGACGTAGTCCAGCCCCGGGATCTTGCTGGGGCGAAGGATGCTGTCGTGCGGGGCCTGGCCGGAGAGCAGCTCGGAGAGCCCGCCTTCGGCACGCTCGCCGAAGGCGTGGTGCACATGGCCCTTGCGCATGTCGGCATCCACCAACAGCACGCGCTGGCCGGCCTGGGCGCATACCGCCCCCAGGTTGATGGAGACGAAGCTCTTGCCGATCTGGGGGCTGGGGCCGGTGATCATCAGCCGGTTGTCGGCGGCTTCCAGCATGGCGAAATGCAGGCTGGTACGCAGGCCACGCAGCGCTTCCACGGCGTTGTCGGCCGGTGTGTGGTGGGCCAGCACGCCGGTGGCGATCATCGTGGCCGTGCGGTCGCGGCGATGCTTCACCCGGCGGAGCAGCTTGTTCTGCTCGTCGGAGAGCGGCACGGTGGCATAGACCGGCAGGCCGGCGTCTTCGATCTGCTCCGGCGATTCCACCCCGCGGTTGAGCAGACCCCGCAGCAGCACGAGGCCCACGGCGAGCATGCCGCCCAGCAGGGTCGCCAACACCACGATCAGCGGTTTCCTGGGTTCGATGGGCTCGCTGCCCACCAGGGCCTCGTCGATGATGCGCACGTTGCCCACGGTGCCGGCACGGGCCACCTCCAGCTCCTGGATCTTGTTGAGCACATTGACGTAGATGGCCTGGGTGACCTCCATATCGCGGGTCAGGCGTACCACCTCCTGCTGGGCGGCGGGCAATTCGTTCACGCGCTCGTTGAGCTGGGCACGCTGCTGCTGAAGCTGGCGCTTCTTGCGCAGCAGGGTCTGGTACGCGGGATGGTTGGGGGTGAAGCGCTGGGCGAGTTCGGCCTCGCGGAACTCCAGCTCGTTGATCTGCTGCTCGAGGGCGATGAACTGTTCGATGGTGGCCTGGGATTCGCTGGAGAGATCGACGCTATCCATCTCCACCCGGTAGCGGTTCAGGGCATCCTCGGCCTCGGCCAGCTGGGCGCGCAGCTCGGGCGCTTGTTCACGCAGGAACTCCAGGCTCTGCTGGGCCTCGGCGGACTGGCGCTCCACGTTCTGGGTGAGGAAGGTTTCGGTCACGGCGTTCAACGCGCGACGAATCTCCTCTCGCTCGGTGCCGGTCAGGGTGATCTCCAGCATGCCGGTGCTGCTACTGCGGCCACCACCTACTTCGTTCACCGAAAGACGTTCCTGCAGGCGGCGGGTGGCGGCAGACCGAGTGCGCTTGAGCAGCTGGAACTCGGCGCCTGCCGGGGCATTCAGGTCTGCCACCCGCAGGGTAATACGCCCCTGGTCCAGGGTGACCAGCTGGCCCACCTCGCCGCGGCCCAGCACCTGGCCCTCGTGACCAATCTGGTAGCTGTCGTTGCCCAGCGAGGTGAGCGTCAGCGGCGTACCGCGCCATCGCGAATCGACGTCCAGGCGGCCGAGTTCCATCTTCTCGCCCCCCCAGACGAACGCCTGACCAGCCATGAAATCAGGGCGCTCGATGCCGTGGCGCATCACGAAATCGCCGATCACCGGCAGCGCACGCGGCTGCACCACGGTATCCAGCCCGATGCGATCCACCACCTGACCGAGCACCATGCGCGACTTCAGGATCTGCACCTCGGCGGCGGTACTGGATTCATTCTCCTGGCCGAACATCTCGGACATGTCACCCAGCGGGCTGATGTTGGAGCGACGCTCGATCTGCACCAGCGCATCGCCCTGATACACCGGCGTGGCCAGAAAGGCATAGGCGGCCCCACCCAGAGCGAACAGCAGGGTGATAGCGATGATCAACCATTTGTGGTCCAGCAGCAGGCCGAAGAGGCGGCCGAGATCTATCTCATCATCGGCCGGGGCGGAGGTCTGCGGAGGGGTCTTTGTCGCTTCAGTCATGTGTGCACTTTGGAGGGGTCAAGGGGTCAAGGGAACAAGGGATCAAGAAAACAAGTGTGCTGCTACATTGAAGATTCAGGGGTTGACCGGGTCGCGATGATGAAATTTGAGGATTTACACGCCTGGAAGCGGGCTGCCAGGCTCAGTGCTGATGTCTATCGTGCTTTTCAAGGTTCACGAGATTACGGGTTTCGTGACCAGATCACCCGCTCATCGCTATCTATTGCCAGTAACATCGCCGAGGGCTATGAGCGTGACAGCATGAAAGAGAAAGCAAGGTTCTTGAGTTACGCAAAGGGATCATGCGGCGAGCTGCGGACGCAGATCTTCATCGGCATGGATGTTGGCTTCATCGAAAAAGAGCAAGGCAAGCTGTGGGCTGAAGAGACCCGCCAACTGTCTCGGATGCTGTATGCATTGATGCAGGGAGCCAGAAACCAAGGAACAAGGACTAAAGGTTGCAAGGATCAAGAAAACACCTCTTGACCCCTTTCAGCTTGCAGCTGACTCCCTTGATTCCTTGATTCCTTGATTCCTTGATCCTTGACTCCTTGCAGCTTGCCCCTTGACCCCTTGATCCTTGACCCCTTGCAGCTCAGAGCCGCTTCACCCACTCCCCTGTCGCTTCCTTGAGCAGCTGGTGGACATGCTCGAACGCTTCCTGGCTCTTGCGGTAGGGGTCCGGGATGTCGCGGCCTTGGCCGTCGTCGAGCCATTTACCCAGCAGCAGGGTCTTGCCGAGGGCTTCGGGGGCGAGCTCTCCGCCGGCGCGACGCTGGCCGTGGCTCATCACCAGTACCAGGTCGGCGTGTGCCAGCATGTCGCGGGTGAGCTGGCGGGCGTGGTGGTCGGAAACGTCCAGACCGTCGGCTTCGGCGAGGCCACGGGCGGTGAGTTCCACGCCCTGGCCGACCAGGGCGCCGAGGCCGGCGGATCTGAACTGCTTCGCCGGCAGGGCCTGGCGCAGCATGGCCGCGGCGACCGGGCTGCGGCAGATGTTGCCGGTGCACACCACGAGAACGCGCTCGAACATCAGTTACGCGCGCTGTCCACATCGTTGAGGGTATCCGCAGCCACACCCGGCAGGCTGATGGAAGGCAGCAGCAGGCTGATCACGCGGTTCCAGCGGGCGATGGGCGCGGTGGTGACATAGACCACGTCATGGGGCTGGAGCGTGAAGCGGTTGCCCAGGGTAAAGGAGGCGGCGTTGGTCACGTCCAGCTGATAGACGGTCGCCAGCTTGTCGCTCGGCGCTTCCTTGCCGCGGATGACGAAGATGCCCGAGGGGTCGGCGCTGCGCTCGTCGATGCCGCCGCTGCGCGAGATGGCGTCGGTCAGTGTCATGCGCTCGTTACCCAACGGTATGCTGCCCGGGCGGTTGACCTGCCCCATCACGGCGACGGCCTGGTTCTCGGCGCTGGGCACGTGGAGGATATCGCCCGACTGCAGTAGACGGTTCTGGCTCATGTCGCCATTGCGCATCAGCGCGTACAGCGAAACCTCCTCCTGCTTGCCGTTGCGGTTGAGATAGACAGAGTGCCAGTTGGCACCGGGATTGGCACTGCCGACCTGACTGATGGCGTCGACCAGGGTCAGTGGCACGCTGGTGATGGGCAGGGTCTTGGGCTGGCTGACCTCGCCACTGAGGTAGACCTTCTTGGCGTTGTAGGCCGCCACGCTGACTTCCACCTGGGGCTGGGTAATGTAGTTGGCCAACCGGCGGGTCAGTTCGTCACGAATGTCCTCGAGGGTCTTGCCGCTGGCGGTGACCCGACCGATATAGGGGTAGAAGAAGGTGCCGTTCGCCTGCACGAGGTTACCCACCTCGGCGGCGCTGCGATCCGTGCCCCCGGGGTTGGTGAGCTCCGGATGGTCGTAGACGATGATGCTGAGCACATCGCCGGGGCCCACGCGATATTCGTAGGCCTCGAGCTTCGCCTGCAGCTCGGCGCTCACGGGCTTGGCGCCCTGGGGCGAATCCCAGGTGGCCAACAGGCCGGGGGTGACGGGTTCGACATCGACCAGGTCATCGATCGGGGCCGTTTCGCTCCGGTAATCCATGTGGCTGCCCGGCGCGAGGGAGCAACCGCCCAAGAGCCCAAGGGAGGCAATCCCCAGGGCCGCGAGTAACTGTTTAGATTGGCACATGGCGAAGAGCCCTCGTGATGAGACATGTCGTCCGGACACGCTACCGCCCCGAGGTGTCATGGAGCATCCCCGAGGCCTTTCAACGGTAGTAATGATAGCGATGGTGAATGATCTGTGACGGCTACCGTGGAGACGTTACAGGATTTGAGGTCGGCAATTCTACACAAACCCAATGTACGCTCCTAGCAGCCTGTCGGACTATCCGCTCCAGCATGAGATAATGCCGGCAACACATTGACCACGGATCCGCGATGAGCAACTTTCGTTCTGTCGATCGTCACACGGCCTATCTGCTTCCCCCGTCCGTTGACGAATGGCTGCC
>JAGXGN010000079.1 GCA_024636705.1 Halomonas sp. | reverse complement strand
GATGAGCTATCGCGGCGGGGCATCCTGCTGTGCAACACCCCGGATGTCCTCACCGAGACCACGGCCGATACCGGCTTCTCGCTGATCATGGCGACGGGGCGCCGAGTGGCGGAACTGGATCGCTGGGTGCGTCAGGGTGAGTGGAAAGGCAGTGTGGGTCCTGCCCAGTTCGGCAAGGATGTGCACGGCAAGACCCTGGGCATGATCGGTATGGGCCGTATCGGTGCCGCCGTGGCCAGGCGTGGCGCCCTGGGTTTCGGCATGTCGATTCTCTACTCGAATTCCTCCCCCAAGCCCGCCCTCGAGGAGGAACTGGGGGCGCGCCGCCGCGAGATGGCCGAGCTTCTGGCCGAGGCCGATTATGTCTGTGTCACCGTGCCCCTGGTCGAGAAAACCGTCCACCTCATCGGTGCCGACGAGTTTGCCCTGATGAAGCCCGACGCGGTCTTCATCAATCTTGCCCGTGGCAAGGTCGTCGACGAGAAGGCGCTGGCCGAGGCCCTGACAAGGGGGCGTCCGGGCGCGGCGGGTCTGGATGTCTTCGAGGTCGAGCCCCTGCCCGGTGATTCTCCACTTCTCGGCATGGACAACGTCGTCCTGCTGCCCCATGTGGGATCGGCCACGCATGAGACACGCGACGCCATGGCACAGCGTGCCGTCGACAATACCTGCCAGGCCCTGCGCGGCGAGACCCCGATCAGCCCGGTCAACCTCGACAGCTGGAAGCCCTAAGAGCCTAGCTGGCCTAGCCACCGCACCATCAATTCACCCGTCCACTACAGGGATCGAGTCGCTTCTCGGTCTCTTTTTTATCGTCCCCTCGCCATCTACCCTGAAAGGAGGTGGCCAATCCCATGCAGTCCTTGCAGAATGGTATGATTTTTCGGAAGGAAGTGCCGGCGTGAATATCCTCATGTTCACCAATACCTACCTGCCCATCGTCGGTGGGGTCAGCGAGTCGGTGCAACGGCTCAAGGTGCAGCTCGAAAGGGCCGGGCATCGAGTCCTGCTGGTGGCGCCGCGTCTCGACGGGCAGCCTCGCGATGAACAGGATGTGGTGAGGGTAACCGCCGTACAGCACTTCAACGGCAGCGATTTCTCCCTACCCGTGCCGATTCCCGGACAGCTCTATGAGGCCATCGAGGTGTTCGAACCGGATGTCGTGCACTCTCACCACCCCTTCCTGCTCGGCGATACCGCCGCCCGGGCGGCGGAAACCTACGGCCTTCCGCTGGTGTTCACCTACCATACCCTCTACGAGCACTACACCCATTACGTGCCCGGCGATTCCCCGCGAATGCAGCGTTTTGCCAAGTCGCTGGCCATCGAGTACACCCGGATGTGCGACGAGGTGATCGCCCCCAGTGAAAGCATTCGTGATCTGCTGCTCGCCCGGGCGGCCAATCCGAGGATCTCGGTGGTGCCAAGCGGTGTGGACACCGCGTCTTTCACCGATGGTGACGGTGCTGCCTGGCGTGAACGACTGGGCATTCCTGTCGACGCCTACGTGATCGGCCATCTGGGCCGGCTGGCCAGGGAGAAGAATCTTGTCTTTCTCACCGAGGCAGTGGCCCGTGCACTCGAGGCGCTGCCCGACGCTCACTTCCTGGTGGTCGGCGACGGCGAGGCACAAGAGTCCATGGTCGAGATCGCCGAGGCCCGGGGGGTCGACAGTCGGGTGCATTTCGCCGGCCGCTTGCATGGACAGCCATTGATCGACGCCTACCACGCCATGGACGTCTTCGCCTTCGCCTCGCACAGCGAGACCCAGGGCATGGTGATCGCCGAGGCGATGGCGGCTGGCTTGCCGGTGGTGGCCGTGGAGGCGCCTGGCGTTCGCGAGGTGGTCAGGGACGGGGTCAACGGCTATCTGCTCTCCGGCGATGATGCCGGCGCCATGGCCGCTGCCCTGCAGACACTGGACGAGGCCGAGCGACGGGAGGCGCTGGCTGCGGGTGCGCTGGACACGGCCGCCGACTTCGATGAGACGAGCTGTGCCGTGCGTAGTCTTGCCGTCTATCGACAGGCCATCGCCCGGGGCGGCTTCTTCACCCATGCCGACGATGGCGGCTGGGATCGTATCCGGGCCCGGCTTGGCGCCGAGTGGCAGATGCTCCGCTACCGGGGACGCTTGCTCGTGCACCTGGTCCAGGAGGAGTGGGGGCAGGAGCGCCCCGCCTGGTGGCCCGGTCATCACGATGAAGCCGAACTGCCACCGAAATGATGCCGCCATGACGCGACTGGCCCGACACCCTTCAATGGGGAGGCCGGGCCAGCGCTCATGATGGCGATCGATGTGTCGAAGGGCGGACCCTAGCGGTTCAGGCCGGTTTCGATGATCGGCCATGCGCCTAGTCAGCGCGATCTGGCCGGACGACTTCGGCCCCGAGGGCGCCGATATCGAGCTCCGCTATGGGCTGGGCAACTGGCCCGGCGTCGAGGGGGTCTGCCTGGGCGACGAGAGCCTGCTGCCGGTGTGCAGCCCCGCTGTGGCATCGGGGCTTCGCGAGCCGGCCGACCTCGCCAGCCAGGGCGGCGGTGTCGCGCTGACGCATCGGCGCCGCGAGATGTACCTGAGGTCGACCAGCCGGACAGCTCCGGTGCGCCATGTCGCGGGACATCCATGGTGGTCGGACCCTCGTGTATACGGCAGGGCACTCGAGGTCCAAAGGGGCCGCCTTGTCTCGGGCTCAGCCGTTCCCGGCGACGATGAAGGCCTGCCAGCGGTCGGCCGGCACGATCAGGTAGACCCGTCCCCGGTAGGGCTGACGATAGTTGGCAATTTCCGCCTGCCTGGTGCTCGGTGCCCGGAGCACCTCGATCACCCGTCCCCGAGGGTGGGCGGCGACCCAGTCCTGTAGCGCCTGGTCATCGTCGATCACGGCCAGGTCGGTCTCGAGGCGTCCCAGAAAGCGGAACTGGTCGTGATATTCCCCGGCGTAGGCCAGCGGGCGTGACTGCGCCTCCAGCATCGCCAGTCGCTCTGCCATGGGGCGCAGGTCGTAGTAGCTCCGGATGGCCGGCGAGAGCAGCAGCAACAGTGTGAGTAGCGTCAACGGCCAGGCCCCCACCAGGATGGCGGAGCTCGGCCGCCGAACCAGCAACACCGCCAGGGTCAGCGGCACCAGGGCCCCGAGGCGCGTCCAAGGGGACAGGGGCGCGTCGGGGAAGTACCGGCCGGAGAGCTCGGGGAAGTACAGCAGCATCCCGGTCACCGGCACCAGCAGGAGCGCAACGGCCCATTGGCGCCCCGGGGGGCGTGCCATCAGCCGGTCACTGATCCAGATGGCCAGGAACGGCAGGGTCGGCATCAGGTAGTGGGCCTGCTTGCCGCTCATCAAGCTCAGCAATCCCAGTGCCGGCAGCACGCCCCAGACCGAGAAGCGCTGCAGCGGTGTCGCCGTCCAGGGCCTGCGCCACAGGTTGACCAGCGGCCAGGGCAGGGTGGCGACCAGCAGCACCGGCAGGTACCAGTACCAGGGGCGGGCATGGTCAAATGCCTGCGAGACCCGCCCGGCGGACTGGTTCCAGAGGATGGCGCTGGCATAGTCCGTGCCGCCGGCGATGGCCGCGGGAATTGCCCAGGCCAGGCCGATCAGGCTACCCAGCAGGGTGGCTGCCAGCAGGGCCCAATATGTCGCGCCCAGGCGGATGTCCCGCCTCGGCCACCAGGCACGAGTGCCGAGTGCCAGGGGCAGCCAGTAAATGAAGATCACCGGCCCCTTGGCCAGAATGCCCAGCCCGAGCCCCAGCCCGGCCAGCACGATCATGAGGAGTTGCCCCGTGCGCAGGTAGCGCAGCCAGCTGTCCACCGCTGTCAGCAGGCAGACGGTCAGGAGAATGTCGAACATGCTCAGGGGCAGGAAGAGGAACCATAGGCTGGTTCCCAGCAGCACCAACGGCGCCCACCAGGCTTCCCGTCGGGCGTCGGGTTCGAGCTGACGCACGATATCGGCCACGAGCCAGAATCCACATAGCCCCACGATGGGGATGACCAACCGGGCCACCCAGTCCGAGGTGCCGAACAGCCACCAGCCCAGGTGGATCAACCAGAACAACAGCGGTGGCTTGTGAGAATAGGCCTCGCCGTTGAGGGTGGGCACCAAGAAGGCATGGTGCTGCCACATCTCCCAGGTCACGGACAGGTAGCGGGTCTCGTCGATGGGCATCAGCGGCAGGGCCGCGACCCGGGCGACGATGATCACCGCCGCCAGGAGCATGGCCAGGGTGGCGCCCGATATCGTCACCCGGGTCACGCGCTTTCCCCTCGCTGGCTGCCTGTCCATGTGCCGCCTTATTCGCTGTGTGCCTCACCGCCGGAGGCGAGGGTCGTCGGTGCGGTATACAGCGGGGCCGCCCCGCTATCCCCCGTGCAGTCCGAGAAGGCCCGCCCGGGGATCAGCCACCAGGCCTCGCTGTTCTGCACGCCGAGGTCCCGGACCTGGTCAAGGTCGGCGCAGAGGATCTCGTCGTCACGGTGCTGGGGAACCAGCATCCAGCGTTCGTCAGGTGCCTGGTTCAGCCAGGCGAAGGCACGCTGGAACTGGGCCTCATCCGGGGTGTGGTAGCCGAAGTGCACCATGGGTTGGCGGGCCTGGAGCAGGAACTCCTCGTCGAAGTCGGGCATGGCCAGCCAGGCCGAGGGGCCGGTCTGGGTCACCACCTCCTTCATCAGATCACGGGGCGATCGGGCCGGGTCCATGAGCTGATAGCCCCAGGTCGACCAGCTCAGCCAGAACACCGCGAGCCAGCCCGCGAGTGCCACCAGGCCATGGTGCAGCCGCCCCCAGGCCAGCAGCCCCAGGGCGGCGAGCCCGAGCAGGCTCCACCAGGCCCAGGGGGTGACCCCGTGGTACTCGGACAGGCGGGCCAGGGCCGGAAGGCCCAGGGCACCGAGTATCCCGGCGGCCAGGAACACGCCCCCTAACAGTGCCAGCACGGCCGCGCCCAGCCAGTGCAGTCGCGGGCGGCACAGCAGGCCCGCCAGCAGCGGCGCCATGGCCAGCACCAGCAG
>JAGXGN010000078.1 GCA_024636705.1 Halomonas sp. | reverse complement strand
CCTGGCCGAGTTCGAGTACCGATTCAATCGACGCTATGACCTCAAGGCCATGATCCCGCGCTTTCTCACGGTGGCGGTGAGAACGCCGCCTATGCCATACCGGTTCCTGAAGATGGCTGAGCCTTATGCGTAATCAGGTAGTTTTTTATATAGCAAGGCCGATTTTACTCGTTGATGACGATGGGGAAATGAGTCGGCATGATGGTGGTTGGCGATTTTTATGGGGATTTTCATGTCATTCGATACACCGTTCTACCGGACCTTGGCCGCGCTGGATGCCCTGCACGCGGAGGATCCGCGCAGCACCGAGGTACAGGGTGAGTCCCTGCCCCGCGAGCTCTGGCATGGAAGGCGGATGAGCGACTGGCTTCAGGCCTTGCAGGATTCGCCTGATGAACTGGTCCAACTGGCGGTGCGCGGCCAGCACCTGCAGCGCTGGGAGGTGCCGCGCAGCGACTACCCGGAAGGGCGGGTGGGCTACCTGACCTGGCGGCGCGACCAGGGCCGGCGTGCCGGGGAGACCACCGCACGGCTGATGATCGAGGCGGGCTATTCCGCCGAGCAGGCCGAGGCGGTGTCGCGGATGATCCGCAAGCAGGGGCTGGGACGCGACCCGGGCACTCAGGCGGTGGAGGACTGCGCCTGCTTGGTGTTCCTGGAGAACTACTTCGCCGACTTCTCCAGGAAGATCGACCACGCCCACCTGATCCGCATCCTGCGGATGACCTGGAAGAAGATGTCGCCGAAGGCCCATGAGCTGGCGCTGGGCCTGCCCATGAGCGAGGAGGCCAGGGCCCTGGTGGAAGAAGCCCTGGCGGAGTAACTCAGTCGGCCAGCGAGACCACCAGGCCTTCGGTGGTTTCGCAGGGCTTGCCGTGGCGCAGCGTCAGGCGCCGCCGGGTCAGGTTCATCACTACCGAGAAGAGTGTCTCCATGCGCTCCTCCGGTGGCTGGGCGGGGTTGAGAAGCGCGCTGCCTCGCCGAGCGCCGTCCGGTTACCGGAGAGCCGAGTGACCGGCAAGGTGCTGTGGGTCATAGCGTCTCGTCGAGCAGCTCGAGGAAGGCGGCCCAGGATTTCTCGTCGGCCCGTTCCTGGTAGCGGTCGCCGCCGAAGACCGTGAAGGCGTGCGGCGCGCCGGAGTAGACCTCGATCTCATAGGTGACGCCTGCCGCCTCGAGTTCCTGGCTGAGGGTGGCGACATCGTCCATGGAGATGGAGCCGTCGGCGCCGCCGTGGGCGATCAGGATCGGTGGGGTATCGTCATCCCATGACTGGCCCTCCGGGGTCGAGAGGCCGCCGTGGAAGGTCGCATAGCCCTGAATCGCCTCGGCGTCGCCGGAGCGGGCGAGTTCCAGCACCACGGCGCCACCGAAGCAGTAACCCATCACCACGGCCTCCTCGGCGGCGCCCCGGGCGCGGGCCTCGGCCAGGCCGCCGAGCGTCAGGGTGCGCATGCGGTCGCGGTCCTCGTAGAGGCGGGCGGTCTCGGTGCGCTTCTTCTCGACCTCCTGGGGGCGGTTGCCCTGGCCGTAGAGATCGACGGCGAAGGCATCATAGCCTTGCTCGGCGAGCATGTCGGCGCGGCGGCGTTCGTAATCGTCGAGGCCGTCCCAGTCGTGAACGATCAGCACGGTCCCTTGCGATTCGCCCTGGGCGCTGGCCAGGTAGCCCTCGAAGGCTTCGTCGCCGACCTGGTAGACGATGTCATCACCGGCCGGCACGAAGGCGTGGGCCTGGCCGGCAACGACCAGGGTGGCGGCCAGGCCCAGAGGCGCCAGCAAGGAGAAGGAGGATAGGCGTGTCATGGGAGCACCATTTTTGTTGTCGGCAAGTGAACCTTGAGTATAGTCACATGAACGTCACGAGTATCGGTCAACAGGGCAGTCGACCCTGTTCTGTGTGACAGACCCATGGGTAGGCTTGCCCGGCCGGCGACCTCGAAACGTTGCCTGCTACGTTGGTAGCCGGGGCTTGTCTTTTGATGCTCGGCCTTACAGATTGAGGCGTGAAGGTGGGCGCCGTCGAGTCGCTCACGAAGCTATCCGCTTAAGAAGTTATCCGCTTACAAAGCTAGCGAAAAAGGAAATGACTACCATGAAGAAGAACCTAGTGACACTGGCCGTGGCGGCCTCCGCCCTGGCCCTGACCGGTGCGGCTCAGGCCGAGGTCAAGATCGGCTTCCTGGGCGGTTTTACCGGCGGGATAGCGAGCCTGACGCCACCGATCTTCGATGGCGCCCAACTGGCCGCCCAGCATATCAATGACCAGGGGGGACTCCTTTCCGGTCAGACCCTGGTGATGCCCAGTGGTGACACCACCTGCAGCGACGCCTCGGCGGCCTCCAATGCGGCGGATCGCATGGTCAATACCGAGCAGGTCACCGCCATCGTTGGGGCGCTGTGTACCGGGGCGACCATCGCTTCGGCCAACAATGCGGCCATTCCCGGAGGGGTGGTGATGGTGTCACCCGCCTCCACGGCCCCTGCGGTGGCCGAACTGGATGACAACGACCTGGTGTTCCGTACCGTGCCCTCGGATGCCTTCCAAGGCGAGATGCTGGCCAAGCTGCTGCTGGACAAGGGCATCGAAGAGACCGTGGTGACCTACGTCAACAACGACTATGGTCGCGGCCTGGCGGATTCCTTCGTTGCCGCCTATGAGGCCGGCGGCGGCATAGTGGCGGAGAATCTGGCCCACGAGGACAACCGCGCCGATTACCGCTCGGAGCTGGGTACCCTCTCGGCGGCCGGCGTACCGACCCTGGTGGTGCTGGCCTATGCCGATACCTCGGGCCAGACGGTGCTTCGCCAGGCCTACGAGGGCGGCATGTTCACCCAGTACGTGGGCGCCGACGGCATGGTCGGTGATAGCCTGGTCGAGGCGGTGGGCGCCGATGTGCTGGAAGGCATGATCGCCACCCGTCCGGGTAGCCCGGAACTGCCGGGTACCGACATCTTCATTGCCCTGGCCGAAGAAGCGGGCATCAACCCGAGCGCGGTGTTTGCCGCCCAGGCCTACGATGCCGTCTTCCTGCTGGCATTGGCCATCGAGCAGAACGGCAGTGCCGAGCGCGAGGGACTCTCCGCCGCCCTGCGCAGCGTGGCGATGGAGCCCGGCGAGGTGATCCTGCCGGGTGAGTGGGAGAAGGCCGTGGAGCTGATCGCCGCCGGTACCGAGATCAACTACCAGGGCGCTTCAGGCACCCATGAGTTCGACAAGAACGGTGATGTGCCGGGTGTGGTGGTCGAGATGCTGGTCGAGGATGGTGCCTTCGTCAGCAAGGACCTGGTCCAGCCCTGATCAAGCCCCCATCCGTCGACAAGTCCAACCACAAGGCCCCACCGGGGCCTTGTGGCGTCTAGGGCCTATCAGTCGTGGTGCTTGACGGTTTCCGGTAGCAGTCCCTTGGGGGCGTAGCGCAGTACCAGGGAGATCAGCAGGCCGATCACGAACACCCGTGCCTGGAGGGCGCGGCTGTCCATGTTGGTCGGTGTTTCCCAGCCAAGGCCTGCGCCCAGGGTCATCGCCATGTCCATCAGGTACAGCGCCATGGGAGCCGACATGATCCAGATGATGTAGACCGCCACGGCACCGAAGATGGTGCCCAGGTTGTTGCCGGGGCCGCCGAGGATGACCATCACCAGCACCAGGAAGGTGTGGTTGAGCGGCAGGTAGCCCTGGGGGTCGAACATGCTGTTGAAGCTGGTCAGGGCCGCGCCGCCGATGCCCATCAGGATGCAGCCCAGCACGAAGATCTCCAGGCGGCGCTTGTTGATGTCCTTGCCCATGGCGGCGGCGGAAATCTCGTTGTCGCGGATGGCGCGGATCATCCGCCCCCAGGGGGCGTGATAGGCGCGGGTCAGCAGGAAGAAGATCACCGCGATCATCATCGCGGTGACCGAGAGGTAGAGGGCGCGGGCCAGGGTGAAGCCGATCTCGGCCGGGCCCGGCACCGGCCAGGGCAGCGGCGAGACCGTGGCGGTGCCGCGGGTCAGCCAGTCGGAGTTCTTGAGGAAGGCCTTGATGATCTCGGCGATGCCCAGGGTGGCGATGGCCAGATAATCGCTACGCAGCCCCAGGCAGACGCGGCCGATGAAGTAGCCGACGCCACCGGCGAGCGCCCCGCCGACGACCCAGCCGACCCCGACCGGCAGGCCCAGGCCGCCGATGAAGCCGGCGCGGGATTCGATCTGGTCGGTCACCCCGCGGAAGGCATTGATCACCACCAGGTAAAGCACCACCGCGAGAATCACGGCGATGACGGTACGCAGCTTTTTCGGCACGCCCAGGCGGTCGAGCCGGGTCGCGCCGAAGACCACCAGGACGGCGGCGACCATGTAGAGCAGCACCCGGCCCAGCTCGCCGGGCAGCTCGGTCTCCCAGAAGTCTGGATTCACCGGGACGCTGAAGAACATGGCAGAGAAGCCGCCCAGGGCGACGAAGCCCATCACGCCGGCATTGAACTGGCCGGCATAGCCCCACTGGATGGTCAGGCCCAGGGCCAGGATGGCGTAGCAGGCGGCCTCCACCAGCATGCGGGTGCTGTAGGCGGCGCCCATCATGGCATAGACCCCCAGCACGGCGACCAGCAGGGCGGCGAAGAGCACGACTTCCCTCAGCGGGAAGCGGCGCGGGGCGGGGACGCTGTCGGTTTGTGGCGTGTTCATCAGATCACCTTGCCCTTGAAGATCCCGGTGGGGCGCCACACCAGGATGACGACCAGGATGAAGAAGGGCACCACGATCTTGTATTCGGTACCCACGAAGGCCAGGTTACCGGCCTGGGTCATCCATTCCGGCAGGCTGTCGCGGAAGGGGCGCAGCAGCACGCTCCAGTTGAACACCGCCAGGGTCTCGGCGAAGCCGACCACGAAGCCGCCGGCCACGGCGCCGTAGGGGTGGCCGACGCCGCCGACGATGGTGGCGGCGAAGATCGGCAGCAGCAGGAAGAAGCTCAGGTCGGGCTTGAAGGTCACGTCCAGCGACAGCAGGGTGCCGGCGATGGCCGCCAGCCCACCGGCGATCACCCAGGTCACGGCGACGATGGTATTGGTGTTGATGCCCGAGGCCTGGGCGAGGTCGGGATTGTCGGACATGGCGCGCATCGCCTTGCCCAGTCGCGAGCGGCTGAGGAAGAGGTGCAGGCCGACGACCGCGACCAGGGTGATCACGAAGAGGTAGAGCTGCGGTTCGGTGATCACCACCGGGGCCCGCACGCCCTCGAAGGGCAGGGCGAGGCGGAAGATCTCCTTGCGGTCGTCGATGTAGAGGCTCTGGCCGCCGGTGCCGGCGAACAGCCGGATCAGCCCCTGGAGCATCAGGGTCACCCCCAGGGAGGCGATGACCAGCACGATGGGCTTGACCCCATGGGCGCGTAGCGGCTTGTAGAAGGCGCGATCGACGCCCACGGCCAGCAGGGCCGTGAGGGCCATGGCCAGGGGAAGCATCAGGATGGCGGTCGGCACCCCGAAGGCCGCCCCGGCCCCGGGGAAGAGGGTGGTCAACAGCAGCACCATAAAGGCGCCGAAGGTCATCATGTCGCCATGGGCGAAGTGGGCAAAGCGCATGATGCTGAAGATCAGCGTCACCCCGACCGCGCCGATGGCATAGATCGAGCCGGACACGCTGCCGGCGATCACCACGTTGTTGATAAAGAAGACCAGTTCATTCACGTCGGTACTCTCCCGTTCCCGGCTAGCCGCCCAGGAAGCTCTTGGCGACCTCCGGGTCGGCCAGCAGGGCGGCCCCGGTATCGGTGAAGCGGTTCTGACCGGCGGCCAGCACGAACCCCTTGTCGGCGATGGCCAGCGCCTGCTTGGCGTTCTGTTCGACCATCAGGATGCCCACACCGGCGTCGTTGATCTTCTTCACCCGCTCGAAGATCTCGCTCATGTAGAGCGGCGAGAGGCCGGCGGTGGGCTCGTCGAGCAGCAGCAGGCTCGGCTCGGCCATCAGGGCGCGACCCATGGCGACCATCTGGCGCTGGCCCCCGGAGAGCTCGCCGGCCGGCTGGCGGCGCTTTTCATACAGGGGAGGAAAGAAGTCATAGACGTTGTCGAGCATCCGCTTGACGTTATCCGGCTTGAGGTAGGCGCCCATTTCCAGGTTTTCCTGCACCGTGAGGCTCGGGAAGACGTTATGCTCCTGGGGGATGAAGCCCATGCCTTTTTGCACCAGCTTGTTGGGGGGCAGGTTGTGAATGGGCTCGCCGCGCAGCAGGATCTCGCCCTGATTGATCGTCAGCAGGCCGAATATCGCCTTGAGCATCGTCGACTTGCCGGCGCCATTGGGGCCGACGATCACGCCGATCTCGTCGGCCTCGATGGCCATGTCGACACCATTGAGGATGTTCATGCCGCCATAGCCGCCGTGGATGTCGCGCGCTTCGAGTAGTGGCATCGGAGATTCCTGGATGGCTCTCTTGGTGTTCAGCGTCAGGCAGCACCGAAATACGCTTCGATGACCTCGGGGTTGTTCTGGATCTCCTCGATGCTGCCCTCGACCATCACGCTGCCCTGGGCCAGCACGATCACCGGATCACAGAGCCGGGCGATCATGTCCATGTCATGCTCGATGACCAAGAAGCTGTAGCCCATCTCGCGATTCAGGCGCTCGATGTTGTTGATCAGGTCACCGAGCAGGGTGCGGTTGACCCCGGCGGCGATCTCGTCGAGCAGCACCACCTTGGCATCGGTCATCATGGTGCGACCGAGCTCGAGGAGCTTCTTCTGCCCCCCGGAGAGGTTGCCGGCCAGTTCGTTGCGCACATGATAGAGGCCGATGAAGTCGATCACCTCGAGGGCTCGCCGTCTCGTCTCACCTTCCTGAAGCCGCACCAGCGTCGGCTTGAACCAGGCGTTGAACAGATCCTCACCGGCCTGCTGGGGCGGCACCATCATCAGGTTCTCCAGCGCCGACATGTGGGAGAACTCGTGAGCGATCTGGAAGGTACGCAACAGCCCCTTGTGGAAGAGTTCGTTGGCGGGGCGGTTGGTGATGTCCTCACCCTTCAGCAGTATCTGGCCGCTGTCCAGCGGCAAGGCGCCAGCGATGATATTGAACAGGGTGGACTTGCCGGCGCCATTGGGGCCGATCAGACCGGTGATCGAGCCTTCCTCGACCTGGATCGAACAGTCATTGATGACCTTCAGGCCACCGAAGGCCTTGTTGACGTGTCGAACATCGATGATGGCTGCCATGGGCGGTTCCGTTAGTGTTCTGCGCTGTCGGCGTTCAGGCGCCTTCATCGTCCGGGACCTCGTCGTCATCGGTTCCGTGGCGGGGCTCCAGGGCCCGGCTGGCATCCGGAAGACGCACGGTATCGCCGAGGGCGAGCTTGCCGTGGGATTTCAGGCGGCGGCCGTTGTCGGCCGAGATGATGGCGGCGACCTCGCCGATGCTGGTGCCGTCGACATAGGCCTCGACCTTGACGCGTACGATGGCGCCTTCATGGCGGGCCGAGAGAATGTCGCCGGGCCTGGGCTCGTCGAAGCCGGTGGGATTATTTGCGAAGTACTGAAGTACGCTGTCGGCACCGGGATCGTCCCAGTCGATGTGCTTGTGCATGGCCTGTGCTCCTGTTGATCAAGGTTTCACTCTGCCCGACCCGGCGCTATTTCCCATCCGCTATTGGGCCGAGGTTGCTGTCGATGAAGTTACAGCATAGCCGACCCTGTGGCCCGCTCGACACGCGAAAGCCCGCCGATAGCGGGCTTTCTTTCCTGGCACCGGGTGATTACTTCTTGCCGGCGCGCTTGCGCTCGTTCTCCGTGAGGTGCTTCTTGCGCAGGCGGATGTGGTGGGGGGTGACTTCCACCAGTTCGTCGTCGTCGAGGAACTCGACGGCCTGCTCCAGGGAGAACCTGACCGGCGGGGTCAGCACGATGTTCTCGTCGTTACCCGTGGAGCGCATGTTGTCGAGTTTCTTGCCCTTGGTGGGGTTGACCACCATGTCGTTGGCACGGTTGTTGATGCCGACCAGCATGCCCTCGTAGACCTCGGTGCCATGGTCGATGATCAGCCTTCCGCGCTCCTGAAGGGCAAAGAGCGCATAGGCCAGGGCCTTGCCGGGGACCATCGAGACCAGCACGCCATTGCGACGCTCGATGGAGGCCTCGGGCCGGAAGGGGCCGTAATGGTCGAAGCGGCTGGTGAGGATTCCGGTGCCGGAGGTCAGGGTCAGGAACTGGCCGCGGAAACCGATCAAGCCACGGGCGGGGATCATGAAGTCCAGGCGCACGCGGCCCTTGCCGTCGGGGTTCATGTTGAGCAGCTCGCCCTTGCGGTAGCCGAGCTCCTCCATGATGGCGCCTTGGTGCTGCTCCTCGCAGTCGATGATCACTTCCTCGTAGGGCTCGCGCTTCTCGCCGTCGATCTCGCGGATGATCACTTCGGGGCGGCCCACCGCCAGCTCGAAGCCCTCGCGACGCATGGTCTCGATCAGCACCGAGAGGTGCAGCTCGCCGCGTCCGGAGACCTTGAACTTCTCGGGGGAGTCACCCGGCTCGACGCGCAAGGCGACGTTGTGGATCAGCTCCTGCTCGAGGCGCTCCTTGATGTTGCGGCTGGTGACGAACTTGCCGTCCTTGCCGGCGAAGGGCGAGTCGTTGACCTGGAAGGTCATGGAGACGGTGGGTTCGTCGACCGAGAGCGCCGGCAGCGCCTCGACGGCGGCCGGGTCACAGAGCGTGTCGGAGATCGACAGGCTGTCGATGCCGGTGATGCAGATGATATCGCCGGCATCGGCCTGTTCGGTCTGGATGCGCTCCAGGCCCATGTGGGTCATCACCTGACCGACCTTGCCCTTGCGGGTCTTGCCGTCGATACCGACGATCACTACCTGCTGGTTGGGCATCACCGAGCCACGCTTGATGCGGCCCAGGCCGATGACGCCCACATAGCTGGAATAGTCCAGCGCCGAGATCTGCATCTGGAAGGGGCCGTCCAGTTCCACCTCGGGCGGCTCGACGATATCGACGATGGCCTGGAACATCGGCGTCATGTCGTCTGCCATCTCTTCCGGGTCCGGGCCGGCGACACCGTTGAGGGCCGAGCAGTAGATGATCGGGAAGTCGAGCTGCTCGTCGGAGGCGCCCAGGTTGTCGAAGAGATCCAAGATCTGGTCGATGACCCAGTCGGGACGGGCACCGGGGCGGTCGATCTTGTTGACCACCACGATGG
>JAGXGN010000077.1 GCA_024636705.1 Halomonas sp. | reverse complement strand
TGCCATGCCTGCCTGCTGGATCCGCTTCCCTTGCACCTCGACGAGACCGATGAGAGCGAATGCCTGCTGTTGCCGGTGAACGTGGGAGAGGAGATGCTCGGTACCCTGGAGATCTGGTGCCCGCGGGAGAGCCCCCTCACCGAGAGTACCCGACGCTTGCTCAATGCGCTGGCCGACCAGCTGGCCACCGCCATCTACCTTCAGCAGCGCATCGAGGAACAGCAGCAGGTAACGCTGATCAACGAGCGCACCATCATCGCCCGGGAGCTCCACGATTCCCTGGCCCAGTCGCTCTCCTACCTCAAGATGCAGGTGGCGCGCCTGGAACGCATGCAGCAGAAGGACATGCCTTACGAGATCCAGGCGGCGGTCTTCGATGAATTACGCACCGGACTCGACAGCGCCTATCGACAGCTACGCGAGCTGCTCACCACCTTCCGTCTCAAGCTCGAGGGGGCGGGGCTGCAGGCTGCCCTGCGTCAGACGACAGACGAGTTCGCCAAGCGCATGGGGACGCCCGTCGAACTGGTTTTCGACGTTCCCCCTCACCTGCTCAGTCCCAACGAGGAGATCCATGTGCTGCAGGTGGCCCGCGAGGCCCTGGCCAATGTTCACAAGCATGCCCGTGCTCACTGGGCCCAGGTCAGCATCACCTTTGCCGCTGCAAGGGTTCGGGTGCGAATCGAGGACGACGGCATCGGTCTGGAGGATGACGGCTCACCCCCCATGCATTATGGCCTGGTGATCATGCGTGATCGGGCCGAGACCCTGGGCGGCGAGCTTCGCCTCGGCAATCGCCCTTCCGGCGGCACCCTCGTCGAACTGACGTTCACGCCACGGACCGCCCGCCTGATCACTCGGCAGCCGGCCGCGGAGATGCCGGCCACTACCACCCACGGGAACAGGGAATAACCCAAGATGGTCCAGCCAGATAACGTCACACCCGCCACCATCCTGCTCATCGACGATCATCCCCTGCTGCGCCGCGGGGTGTCCCAGCTGCTCGAGCTCGAGGATGACCTGACCCTGGCCGGGGAGACCGGCAAGCCCGAGGAGGGGCTACGGCTCGCCGCCGAGCTCGACCCGGACATGATCCTCCTCGATCTGAACATGCCGGGGCTCAATGGTATCGAGACCCTCAAGCGGTTGCGCGAGCAGGGCTTCGCTGGTCGAGTGGTGATGTTCACCGTCTCGGATCACGAGGAGGACGTGGTTGCCGCCCTCCAGTCCGGGGCCGACGGCTACCTGCTCAAGGACATGGACCCCGACGAGATGGTGCGCCAGCTACGCCAGGTCGCCCTGGGGCGCATGGTGATCAGCGAGAGCCTGACGGCCCTGCTGGCCGAGGCACTGCGCAGCCAGCGCAGTCGGCCGGTGATGCCGGATATCCACAGCCTGACCCAGCGCGAGCGCGAGATCCTGCGCGAGCTGGCGGGGGGCCTCTCCAACAAGCTCATCGCCCGGCAGCTCGACATCACCGAAGGCACCGTCAAGGTCCACGTCAAGCACCTGCTCAAGAAGCTCAACCTGCGTTCGAGGGTCGAAGCCGCGGTCTGGGCGGTGCAGGAGGGCATCGACCGGTCAAGCCCGACAGGCTCCTAGCAGATGACCGGCAATTCTCTGTGGATACCTCCAAAGACTTCCGGGCCGGCTATTCTCCCCTTTTCAGCCGGCCCCGCACTCTAATCATCCTTTGAAATCAATGACATGAAACTTCATGCCTCCTACCTCCCTGGAGGTATCCCGCTGTTTTTCCAGCATTTCCGGCCCGTTTCGCCGCTTCCCCGCAGGGCGTATCTTTCGCCTCAAAGCCCCATGCCTTGATGCCGGTCAACACGATTCGAGGAGCGGGGCACCACGAAAGACCGCAAGGGGAACCGCCATGACCAGAAAGAATGCCGACATCGAAAACTGGGATGTCGAGAACCAGGAATTCTGGGAGAAGGAGGGCAAGAAGGTCGCCAACCGCAACCTCTGGATCTCCATTCCCAGCCTGCTGATGGGCTTCGCCGTGTGGCTGATGTGGGGCATGATCACCACCCAGATGCGCAACCTCGGCTTCCCGTTCACGGTGGACCAGCTGTTCACCCTGACCGCTATTGCCGGCCTCGCAGGCGCCACCCTGCGCATCCCGGCCTCCTTCATGATCCGCATCGCCGGCGGGCGCAACACCATCTTCCTGACCACCGCCCTGCTGATGATTCCGGCGCTGGGCACCGGCATCGCGCTGATGAAGCCAGGCACACCCTTCTGGGTGTTCCAGGCCTTGGCGCTGCTCTCGGGTATCGGCGGCGGCAACTTCGCCAACTCGATGAGCAACATCTCCACTTTCTTCCCCAAGAAGCAGCAGGGTTATGCCCTGGGCATGAACGCGGGCCTGGGCAACTTCGGCGTCACCACCATGCAGATCCTGATCCCGCTGGTGATGACCGTGGGCATCTTCGGCGCGCTGGGCGGTGATCCAATGGAGCTTCAGAAGGCCAGTGGCACCCTGATCGGGCGTATCGAGGCGGGCACCGATACCTGGATCCAGAATGCCGGCTTCATCTGGTTGGTTTTCCTGATCCCGTTGGCCTTCGCCGGCTGGTTCGGCATGAACAATATTCGCGCCATCACGCCCAACCCCGGCTCTCCCATGCGGGCGTTCGGCAAGATCCTGGGCCTCTACGGCGTGGGGCTCCTGACCTCGATCATCGGCGTGGTGGCGCTTGGCTGGCTCAACATGTGGATCGCCCTGCCGCTGACCATCGTGCTGACCCTGTTCCTGCTGCGCCTGATCCCCGGTGACATCAAGCCGAATATCCAGAAGCAGTTCGCGATCTTCTCCAACAAGCATACCTGGGCGATGACGGTGCTCTACATCGCCACCTTCGGCTCCTTCATCGGCTTCTCCGCGGCGTTGCCGCTCTCGATCAGCGTCATCTTCGGCAACATGATGGAGGTGGCCGCCGACGGCAGCCTGACCCGCGTGGCCAACCCCGAGGCCCCCAGCGCCCTGACCTGGGCCTGGATGGGCCCCTTCGTCGGCGCGCTGATCCGCCCGGTGGGCGGCTGGATCTCCGACAAGGTGGGTGGCGCCATCGTCACCCAGGCGATCTCCGTGGTGATGGTGCTGGCCTCCGCCGCCGTGGGCTACGTAATGATGCTGGCTTACAACGCGACCGATCCCAACCAGTACTTCTGGATGTTCCTGGTGCTGTTCATCGCGCTGTTCGCCGCCAGCGGCATCGGCAACGGCTCCACCTTCCGCAGCATCGGCTTCATCTTCGACCTGCAGCAGAAGGGCCCAGTGCTGGGCTGGACCTCCGCCGTGGCCGCCTACGGCGCCTTCATCGCCCCGCGGGTGATGGGCGAGCAGATCAAGGCCGGCACCCCGGAGATGGCCATGTATGGCTTCGCGGTCTTCTACGCGCTCTGCCTGGTCGTCAACTGGTGGTTCTATCTGCGCAAGAACGCCTACGTGAAGAACCCCTGATGGACAAAGCCGGGTCCGAGGGACCCGGCAGTGACCTGCCACCGCAGGCGCTACCTATCAAGGGGTAAGGGTTAGACACATCTAAGTACTGGCGGCAGGTGCCTGATACAGATCAAGGCCACTCGCCGGACGACCGCCACACTGGACAGCACCATTCATGCTTCGTCTGAGGGGAACACCATGAAACATCTCGAGGGGGTGACCCGCCCCCAGCAGTACCGGGCCCTGGGACTCAGTACCCTGGCCTTTACCACCTGCTTCGCGGTGTGGACAATCTTTTCCATTATCGGAATCCAGATCAAGCAGGACCTGGGGCTCAACGAGACTCAGTTCGGCATCCTGGTCGCCACGCCGATACTGACCGGCTCGATCAGCCGCATCTTCCTGGGCATCTGGACCGAGCAGTTCGGCGGACGCCGCGTGTTTAGCATCCTGATGCTGATCACCGCGGCCTGCGTCTTCATGCTCTCCTATGTCGAATCCTATGCCATGTTCCTGGTCGCGGCGCTCGGCGTGGGCCTGGCCGGGGGCTCCTTCATCGTCGGCATCGCCTACACCTCCTACTGGTTCGAGAAGGAGAAGCAGGGCACGGCGCTGGGCATCTTCGGTGCCGGCAACGCCGGTGCCGCGGTCACCAACTTCGGCGCGCCCTTCCTGCTGCTGGCGCTGGGCTGGGAGCAGACCGCGGTGGTCTACTCCATCGTGCTGACCGTGGTCGCCGTGGGCTTCTGGGTCTTCTCCAAGGAGGATCCGCTGACCCGCGCCCGTCGCGGCCAGGGCGGCAAGGGCACTTCAGCCCGGGAGCAGCTGGAGCCACTCAAGTACCTGCAGGTATGGCGCTTCGCCCTCTACTACTTCTTCGTGTTCGGCGCCTTCGTTGCCCTGGCCTCCTACCTGCCGCGCTACTACGTCGGCGCCTACGATGTCAGCATCGCCGTAGCCGGCAGCCTGGCGGCCCTCTACACCCTGCCGGCCAGCATCTTTCGCGCCCTGGGCGGGTGGATGTCCGACCGCTATGGCGCCCGGTCGATCATGTATATGACCTTCATCGCCTCGCTGTTCTGCCTGTTCCTGCTGGCCTACCCCGAGACCAGCTACGTGGTGCAGGGCAAGGAGGGCGAGATCGCCTTCACCATGGCCATGCCGCTGTGGGGCGTGGTAGTGCTGACGGTGCTGCTGGGCTTCTTCATGTCGCTTGGCAAGGCTGCCGTCTACAAGCACATCCCGGTCTACTATCCCGAGAATGTCGGCTCGGTGGGCGGCCTGGTCGGCATGATCGGCGGCCTGGGCGGCTTCTTCCTGCCGATCATGTTCGGCATCGTGCTCGACCTCACCGGCATCTGGACCAGCTCCTACATGGTGCTGTTCGTACTGGTGGCGGTATCCCTGGCCTGGATGCACGGTGCCATCCGCCGCATGGAGCGGCAGAGGGTTCCCGAACTCGGCGAGGAGCGCTATCGCTACCTGCCGGAGATTCAGGAGCCTGCCGAGGCATACGCCAAGCGTCGGCAGTCCGAACAGTGAGCGTTATCCCGTGACGACCTGGCCTGACTGCAAGGCCACCGAAAGGTGGCCTTGCATGCTTCAAGGGACGGGCTAAAAGGCGTTAACTTGACGCAGGCAGGGATTTCCCGACGAGGCACCGATATACTGGCATTTGAGATGCATCTATCATGATGTCGTTATCATCCGCACCATTAATGCTGGTCACGAGGTCACCATATGTCCACGTCCCTGATCCACGAATATCCCGATAACCCCGTAAAGTCTGCTCGCAGCCGCGGCGCCGCCATCATCGTCTACATGCTCTTCCTGGGGAGCGCGCTCGCCGTGGTCACCGCCCCCGTCGGCGTGCTGATCGCCCACTTAAAGCGCCGCGGTGCCGAGCCCTGGGTACAGAGCCACTTGCAGTTCCAGATCCGCACCTTCTGGCTGGGCGTACTGGGCGGTGGCCTGTTCATCGTTACCTGGCAGCTGCTGGGGCTGACGGGCATGCCGCCCATGGCGCCCTGGGCGTTGGGCTATGTTTACTTCACCGCCTGCCTGATCTGGATGGTGGGACGCTGTGCCGTGGGCATCGGCCGCCTGACCTCCAACCAGCCGGTAGCCAACCCGCGCAGCCTGACCTTCGGCGGCGCCCGGGTGACCCTGGCGGACGCATGAACGAACGTGCGTTGCCCAACCCCGGTTGGGGGCAAAATGCGCCCCCTTCAGGAGCGATGCGATGTATCGGACGGCACCTCCGCCGCCCGTGCCCAGCCTTCCAGGGCACGTCCCAGGCGCATGAGGCCGTAGACCAAGAAGGGCGCCAGCAGCATCAGCGCCACGCCCCAGTCGCGGTTGTTGATCAGCCACACCAGCGGCAGTATCACCACCACGGCGGCCAGGCACCAGGCCGCCACAGCGAGGATGAGTCGGGTTTGTGTCGTCATGGCGAAGCTCCTCGAAGATTGGTTCAGCTGGCGATGATCTGGCGATAAATTTTCGGCAGCGCCAGGGAGAGGTGCTCGGGGCGCTGCACGATGGCATAGCCGCCGCGGCCGAACAGGTGCGGGATGTAGCGCCCCGCCTCGCGGTCGATGGTCACCCCGAACACTTTCACCTCCTTGCGGCGCGCCTCGAGCACCGCCTTGCGGGTGTCCTCGATGCCGTAGCGCCCCTCGTAGTAGTCGTTGTCGTTGGGCTTGCCGTCGGTGAGCAGCAGCAGCAGCCGGTGGCGATTGGGCCGCTCGGCGAGTTGTCCCGTTAAGTGGCGGATCGCCGGCCCCATGCGGGTATAGGAACCCGGCTTGAGCGCGGCGATGCGCCGCGAGACCCGGTCGCCCATGGGTTCGTCGAAGTCCTTGAGGGTATTGACCAACACCTTGTGGCGCCGCTGGGAGGTGAAGCTGTGGATCGAATAATCG
>JAGXGN010000076.1 GCA_024636705.1 Halomonas sp. | reverse complement strand
TCGCCCAGCACCATGGAATCAAGCCCCACCGCCACTCGCATCAGGTGGCGGGCGGCATCGTTGTCCAGGTAATGATAGGCGCAGCGCCTGAGGTCTTCGCCGTCTAGGCCGTGGTAGCGCCCCAGCCAGTCGAGGATTTCGCCCTCACCCTGTTCACCGGTGACACAGTAGAGTTCCGTGCGATTACAGGTCGACAGCACGGCCGCCTCCTGCACGCCCGCCAGGCCACGCAGCTCACCCAGCGCCGACTCCAGTTGAGAGGGCGTGAAGGCAACCTGTTCGCGAACCGCCACGTTGGCGGTTCGATGATTGATTCCAAGGGCAAGCAACGTCATGCGTTCGGCGTCTTCGCTAGTTCATGCGGCGGTTCGGACCGCCCGACTCCAGAGGCGCCAGATTCTATCACAGCCCGGCCTGAGGAGGTGCCATGACCCGGGAGTCGGCTCGGCCTTTGCCCCGGGCGGCCAAGCCGTTATGCTGACGCCTCGGTATCCCTGATGAGAAGCGCATGCCCGCCGCAATGTACAACCACCCTCGCCCTGCCTTCGCCCGCCTGGCCCCCCTGCTGTCAGTGATGCTGATGGGTGGCTGCCAGGTCCTGCCGGCCAACGGCACCGATGCGCAAACGAACCAGGACCCCATGGCAGGTGCCCCGCCCATCGAACGAGGCCTGGATGGCCAGGGGCTTGCCACCCTGTTGACCGCCGAGTTCGCCGGACAGCGGGGGGATTACCGCCGCGCTACCCGGCATTTCATGGAAGGGGCCGACCGCTATGACTCCCTGGCCCTGATCGAACGCGCCGCCCTGGCGGCTCGCTTGAGCAATGATCGCCAACTCCTGGCCGAGACGGCCGAGCGCTGGCAGCGCCTGGCCCCCCAGGCGGAGGAACCGGCACGCCTGCTCGCCAGCCTGGCCATGCAGGAAGACGACTGGTCGGGCGCCCTGACCCAACGGCTCAGGGTCCATGCCCTGGGCGGTCAGGGCGAATTGACCGCCTTCGTCGAGACGGCTCTGGCCGAGGATGCCAACCCCGAGCCACTACTCGCACAATTGCGGGACCACCTGGCCGAGTTGGGTGGCACGGATGATCCGCGTCGTCATGATGCCGAACTGGCCACCGCCCTGCTGGAGGTTGCCGCAGGACAAACCGAGAGTGCCGAGCGTCGCCTCGACCGCCTGACGACGCAATCACCGGAGCTGCCGGCGTTGTGGTTGACGAAAGCCCGCCTGGCTCAGGAAGACGGCAATCATCGCCGTGCTCGGGAAGCCGCACGTCGCGGCCTGACCATCGCCCCCGGTGACCCACGATTCATCCTGATGCTGGCCCAGAGCGAACTTCGCCTGGGCAATGTCACCGCCGCCGAGAACCAGACGGATGCCCTGCTGGAGGCCCAAGAGAGCAACAATGACCTGCGCCTGGCCCTGGCTCGGCTCTACCTCGAGGAAGGAGAACCGGAACCGGCCAGCCGCCTGCTGCTGCCCCTGGTCGCGGAGGGCAACACCCCGTCCCTGGCCTTCCTGCTGCTTGGCGCCATCGCCGAGGAGGAGAACGAGATCGACAACGCCCTCCTCTATTATCGCCAGGTGCCTCCCGGAGAACACTTCCTGCAGTCCCGGCTCAATGCCGCCGAGTTGCTGATCAACGACGACCGTCTACTCGATGCGCGAGCCTTCCTGCGCATCGAACGACTGCGCTACGAAGACTATTTCACCGAGCTGGTCACCCTGGAGGTCGAACTCCTGAAACGCCAGGGACGCTCGGCCGAGGCCGACGACCTGCTCGACAGGGAACTGGAACGCACGCCCAATGATGAACAGCTACTCTATCTGCGCGGCATGCGTGCCTGGCAGGCCGGCGATTTCGAAGGCATGGAGCGCGACCTGGGACGCATCATCGAGCGCAACCCCGAGAGTGCCATGGCCCTGAATGCCCTGGGTTACACCCTGGTGGAGCTGAATCTCGAAGACCGCCTGGAAGAGGCCCGAGAGATGATCGAGCGTGCCAACGAACTCGAGCCAGGCAGTCCGGCGATCATGGACAGCCTGGGCTGGGTGCACTTTCGTGAGGGCGATCCCCAGGGCGCACTTCCCTGGCTGGAGAAGGCCTATGCCGCCATGCCCGACCAGGAAATCGCCGCCCACCTGGCAGAGGTCCTGTGGGTCCTGGATCGCCGCGAGGAGGCCAGGGCCCTAGTGCGCGAGGCCCTGGAGCGTTTCGACGACCGGCCGGCACTCGACGACCTGCTCGAACGCCTTCCCGCACTGGTCCCCTGATGCCACCTAGGACCCTGTCACTGAACCGACGAGACACGCTATGACGACCCTGCGACTGACGATTGCCTTGCTGCTCCTGACCCTGCTGGTCGGCTGCGCCGGACGCGCTCCCGCGCCGGACGGCAAACGCGCCGCCGGCCAGTGGGAGGCGCAGGCCGAACGACTCGAGGCCCTGGACACCTGTGTGCTCGCCGGCAAGGCAGGACTGCGCACCCCCGATGACACCACCAGTGCCAACCTGGACTGGAGCCAGCACCCCCACTATTACCGCCTGCTGATCAGTGGTCCCTTCGGCAGCGGCCGCAGCACTCTGGAAGGGCGCGAAGGACGCTTCTCGCTGACCACCGCCGAGGGACGTTTCGAGGCAGCAACCCCCGAGGCGCTGATGGAACAACAGCTCGGCTGGTCACTGCCGGTCAGCGCGCTCTCCGACTGGATCCGCGGCCTGCCCGCGGCGGACAGCGATTACACCCTGGCGCATGACGACCTGGGCTTTCCGCTGCGCCTGGAACAGGATGGCTGGCGGATCGACTACCGCGACTGGGTCCTCGCCGAAGGCCTCTGGCTCCCCCGGCGCATGATCATGGCGATCGATGACTTCCGCGTCACCCTGGTGGTCACCGAATGGCGCCCGGTCATCGACGATGCCTGAAGGCGCCGGGCTCAGCCTTCCTGCGCCGGCGAAGCTCAACCGGCTGCTGCTGATCACCGGACGCCGTGCAGACGGCTATCATGAGCTGCAGACACTCTTCCAGTTCCTCGACCATGGCGACACCCTGGACATCACGACCAGAGACGATGGCGAGATCCGCCTCTCGCCCGGGGTTCCGGGCATTCCCGTGGAAGACAACCTGGTGGTGCTCGCCGCCCGACTGCTGCAGGCGGAGACCGGCTGCCGGCTCGGCGCCGACATCCAGCTGCACAAGCGACTGCCCCTGGGCGGCGGACTCGGTGGCGGAAGCTCCGATGCGGCCACCACCCTGCTGGGCCTCGACGCCCTCTGGGGCCTGGGCCTGACACAGACACGGCTCGCCGAACTCGGCGTGCGCCTGGGTGCCGATGTCCCGGTGTTCGTGCGCGGCCACGCCGCCTGGGCCGAAGGCATCGGTGAGCGACTCACCCCGGTCGAGCTGGATACCCCCTGGTTCGTGGTGATCCACCCGGGTGTGCACGTCTCGACGGCACGGGTGTTCGGCGCACCTGAATTGACACGCGACAGCCCCCCGATTACCATGGCGCGCGCATTGCAAGGGGGGGCATCACGCTGGCGCAACGATTGTGAGCGCATCGTTCGGGAAGGCTATCCCGAGGTCGCCAGGGCACTCGACTGGCTCGGCGCGCATTCTCACGCCATGCTCACCGGCACCGGCGCCTGCGTCTTCGCCACGACCGAAGATGAACACCAAGCCGACCGGCTGATGGTCGGATTACCGGCCCATTGGCAGGCCTTCAAGGCACGGGGCTTGAACCGCTCCCCTCTTCATAGAGTTCTGTCACACGGTTCTGGGTCATAGGATCCCGGGTCGATAAACCGCCGTCCCGCCAGGGAAGCCGTGATGATGCCCTGACCAGGATGAACCGATCCCCGAGATCCCCAACTACTGCATAGGTGGCTGCGCGTGTCAAAATTGATGGTTTTCACCGGGAATGCCAACTCGGAACTCGCCCGCAAGGTCGTCGAGAGCTTGGACAATCGACTGGGCAATGCCACGGTGGGACAGTTCAGCGATGGTGAAATCGCGGTCGAGATCAACGAAAACGTGCGCGGCAAAGACGTCTTCGTTCTTCAATCCACCTGTGCACCGACCAATGACAACCTGATGGAACTGATCCTGATGGTTGACGCTTTGCGTCGGGCCTCCGCCACGCGCATCACCGCCGTCATGCCGTATTTCGGGTATGCCCGCCAGGATCGCCGGGTACGCTCCGCCAGGGTCCCAATCTCGGCCAAGATCGTCGCCGACATGATGGTCCGGTCAGGGGTCGACCGCGTCATGACCATGGACCTGCATGCCGACCAGATCCAGGGCTTCTTCGATGTGCCGGTGGACAACGTCTACGGCTCGCCCATCCTGCTGGATGACATCGAACGTCAGAACTACGAGGACCTGGTGGTGGTCTCCCCCGATGTGGGCGGCGTGGTTCGTGCCCGCGCCATCGCCAAGCAGCTCAATGCCGATCTCGCCATCATCGACAAACGCCGCCCCTCCGCCAACCAGGCCCAGGTGATGCACATCATCGGCGAGATCGAGGGGCGCAACTGCGTGGTCGTTGACGACATGATCGACACCGCCGGCACCCTGTGCAAGGCCGGCGAGGCGCTCAAGGCGCATGGCGCCACACGCGTGGTCGCCTACGCCACTCACCCGATCCTTTCCGGACCGGCCGTGGAAAACATCGCCGGCTCGGTGCTCGACGAAGTCGTGGTCACCGACACCATCCCGCTGTCCGATCACGCCCGGCGCAGCGGCAAGATCCGCCAACTCAGCGTGGCCGGGTTGATCGCCGAAGCGATCCGCCGGGTCAGCAACGAGGAATCCGTCAGCGCCATGTTCCACTGAGCAGCGCTGACGGCCTAGACGCCCCGCAGGGGCTTTCGGGCACCCCATGGCCAGGTCGCGGGCCAGCGGGTTCCCCTACTTCAAGCAAGAGGCAACAAGATGTCAGATTTCACTCTCAACGCCAGTGTTCGTCACGACCTGGGGAAAGGTGCGAGCCGCCGCCTGCGTCGTGCGAACGAACAGGTACCCGCCATCGTCTATGGTGGTGAAAATGCACCTGAACCCATTTCCATCGAGAAGACCAGCTTCTACAAGGCCCTCGAGGAAGAGTCCTTCTTCTCCTCACTGATCATCCTGCAGATCGAAGGCAAGCCCCAGCAGGTCGTGGTGCGTGACCTCCAGCGTCACCCCTACAAGCCGCTGATCACCCATGCCGACTTCCTGCGGGTCGATGCCACCCATGAGATCAACCTGCGTCTGCCGCTTCACGTGGTGGGCGAGGAATCGTGCAAGGCCATCAAGGAAGAGGATGGCGAACTGCATGTGCTCACCAACGAGATCGCGATCAGCTGCCTGCCCAAGGACCTGCCGGACTATCTGGAAGTCGATATATCGGCACTCGAGATCGGCAGCACCCTGCACCTCTCCGACCTGACGGTTCCGGCTGGTGTGACGCTGGTCGACCTGACCCATGGCGAAGAGCACGACAATGCCGTGCTCAGCATCTCCAAGGCCAAGGTCCGTAGCGGCGAGGACGAGGACGAGGCCACCGAAACCGGTGCCGCTGATGAAGACGAGGCCGGTGGCGAAAAGGCACAGAAGGACGATGGGGAGAACCAGGACAACGAGAAAAAGGACAACGACGAGTAATCGCCGCTGTCTTCGGCCGCGCCTCTCGGCGTGGCCGGTTGTCCCGACAATCAAGCGCTGCGGCGCTTGATTTTTTTTGGAGGCACGACATGAGCCAGCTCAAGGCGATCATCGGACTGGGTAATCCCGGAGCCAACTACGCGGCGACACGCCATAACGCCGGCGCCTGGGTCGTCGAAGCCGTGGCCCGGGCGGCAGGCGGCGAGCTGCGCCCGGAAAAGAAGTTCCTGGGCCTGCACGCCAAGGTCCTCCTGCACGGCCAGGAAGTGCACCTGCTCGAGCCCACCACCTTCATGAATCGCAGCGGTGGCGCCGTGGCGGCACTCGGCCAGTTCTTTCGTATCGCCCCTGACGAGATGCTGGTCGCCCACGACGAGTTGGACCTGCCACCGGGGCAGGCACGCTACAAACAGGGTGGCGGTCACGGCGGCCACAACGGCCTGCGGGACATCATCAGCGCCCTGGGTAACGACAACAGCTTCTACCGGCTGCGGATCGGCATCGGCCATCCCGGCGATGCCCGCCAGGTGACGAACTATGTGCTGGGCCGGCCCGGCAAGGCCGATCATGCCGCCATCAAGGCAGCCATCGACGAATGCCTGGCCACCCTGCCCCAGGCCCTCAGCGGCGACTGGGCAAAGGCCATGAATCGCTTGCACAGTTTTACAGCGCCGAGCTGAAAGCGCCCAGCCTAGGCGCTAGACGCTAGGCGCGAGTAGAATAACCGCCAATCACCACTTTCGACCACGCTTTCCAGGACGCTTCCATGGGTTTCAACTGCGGTATCGTCGGCCTGCCCAACGTCGGCAAGTCCACGCTCTTCAACGCGCTGACCAAGTCGGGCATCGACGCCGAGAACTTCCCCTTCTGCACCATCGAGCCCAATGTGGGTATCGTGCCCATGCCCGACCCCCGTCTCGATGCCCTGGCCGAGATCGTCAAGCCGCAGAAGGTGATCCCCACCACCATGGAGTTCGTCGACATCGCCGGCCTGGTGGCCGGGGCCTCGAAGGGTGAGGGGCTGGGCAACAAGTTCCTGGCCAATATCCGCGAGACCCAGGCCATCGCCCATGTGGTGCGTTGCTTCGAGAACGACAACGTGATCCACGTCGCCAATCAGATCGACCCGCGCGCCGATATCGAGATCATCAACATGGAGTTGGCCCTCGCCGACCTCGACACCGTCGAGCGCGCCATCCAGCGCCTGGTGCGAGTGGCCAAGGGCGGCGACAAGGACGCCATCGCCACCAAGGCGATCCTCGAGCGCATCCAGCCTCATCTCGCCGAGGGCCTGCCGCTGCGGACCACCGGGCTGGATGAGGATGAGAAGCGCCAGCTCAAGGGATTCGGTTTCCTGACGCTCAAGCCGACCATGTACATCGCCAATGTCAACGAGAACGGCTTCGACGACAACCCGCATCTCGACGTCGTCAGGGAGATCGCCGCGGAGGAAGGCGCCGTGGTGGTGCCGGTGTGCAACCAGATCGAGGCCGAGATCGCCGAACTCGAGGACGAGGAACGCGCCATGTTCCTCGATGAGATGGGCATGTCGGAGCCGGGGCTCGACCGAGTGATCCGCGCCGGCTACTCCCTGCTCGACCTGCAGACGTTTTTCACCGCCGGGGTCAAGGAGGTACGTGCCTGGACGGTTCGGGTGGGGGCCACCGCGCCCGAGTCCGCCGGCGTGATCCATA
>JAGXGN010000075.1 GCA_024636705.1 Halomonas sp. | reverse complement strand
TGCCCGTCGCGGGCGCTGATCCAGGAGAGCATTTACGACGCCTTCATGGCAAAGGTCATGGAGCGCACCCTGTCGATCAAGCGTGGCAATCCGCTGGATACCGACGTCCAGGTCGGTGCTCAGGCCTCCCAGGAGCAGTTCGACAAGATCATGTCCTACATGGAGATCGCTCGCGAGTAGGGTGCCGAGTTCCTGACCGGCGGCGACAAGGAGACCATGGACGACTCGCTTAACCGTGGCTTCTATATCCAGCCGACGCTGCTCAAGGGCCACAACAAGATGCGCGTCTTCCAGGAGGAGATCTTCGGCCCGGTGGTCGCGGTGACCACCTTCAAGGATCAAGAAGAGGCCCTGGCGATCGCCAACGATACGGAGTTCGGCCTAGGTGCCGGCCTGTGGACGCGCGATATCAACGTCGCCTTCCGCATGGGTCGTGGCATCCAGGCCGGGCGCGTCTGGACCAACTGCTACCACCAGTATCCGGCCCATGCCGCCTTCGGTGGCTACAAGAAATCCGGCATCGGCCGCGAGAACCACAAGATGGCCTGGAGCACTACCAGCAAACCAAGAACCTGCTGGTCAGCTATGACATCAATCCGATGGGGTTCTTCTGACCGACGGCGCCCAGCGCTGGGCGCTGGGCGCTTAAAAGTGCGGCTTGAGCTGCTGCACCAGGCTCTTGTAGAGACGCGGTCCCGCCGCCATCAACGGCCCCTCGACACCGACCTCGGGTCGCCCATCGGGAGTGCCCATCAGCGCACCGCTCTCCTTGAGCAGCAGCGAGCCGACATGCATGTCCTGCTCCTCGAGGCCCAGCACGAAGGCGGCATCGGCACGCCCCGCCGCGAGTTCGGCCAGGTCGAGCAGACCGCTGCCGGAGGCACGCAGGTTCTCCACCTGGGGCCCGAGCTGCTGCACCAGGGTCAGGTAGGCGGGCAGGTGTCGAGAACGCAGCCAGGTTTCCGGCAGACCCAGGGTGATGCGCGACCCGGCCACCGCCGTGGTGGCGGGAACACGAATACGCTTGCCATTGAGCTGGGCGCCGCGCCCGCGGCTGGCCAGGTACTCGTCGTCGCTGAAGGGGCAGATCACCACGGCATGTTCGGGACGGCCCTTGACCAGACAGACCACGGAGAGGGCGAAAGCGGGCGCGGCGACACTCAGGTTCGAGTAGCCATGAAAGGGCTCGATCCGCCAGAGCACATCGCGACCCTCGCCCTCACCATCACCATCACGGTGAGGCGTGAAGCGTCCGCTGACGCCATGTTCCGGATAGCCGCGGGAGAGTTGACGAACGATCAGCGTCTCCACATTGCGGGCGGCATCCTCGAGGAGGTCATCGATGTTGTGATCCTGGTGGGCATTCTCGATGCGTTGTCGAATGCGCAGGAACTGTTCGCCAGCGTCGCGCGCCGCGCGCAACGCGAATTGGACCATCGGGTGCATGATCGGGCCTTGGAAGGTCGGGTGTGGTAAAGAACGGGTCGGCCGCGAATCCTAGCAGACCAGGGCCCATTGCGCCACGTTCCAGGGCTGGGCGATGGTTCAGCATGCTAGACTCTGTCCCTCGATGTCATCTCCATGAGAAGCCACGCATGCTAGACCGCATTCGCATCGTCCTGATCGGCACCAGCCATCCCGGCAACATCGGCGGCACCGCCCGCGCCATGCACAACATGGGGCTGTCCGACCTGGCCCTGGTGGCACCGCGCTGCGAGCCACTCACGGCGGATACCGTCTCTCGCGCCTCGGGGGCCGACCATGTCGTCCACGCGGCCCGCCGCGTCGAGACCCTGGAGGAGGCCGTGACCGACTGCACCCTCGTCGTGGGTGCCAGTGCCCGCTCACGCACCCTGCCCTGGCCGATGACCACGCCGCGCGCGCTGGCCGAGTCGCTGCCCGCCGAACTGGCGGAGTCGGCGGCCCGGGTTGCCCTGGTCTTCGGCCGGGAGGACAGCGGCCTGTCCAACAGCGAGCTGCAGCGTTGCCATGCCCATGTGACCATCCCGGCCAACCCGGACTTCAGCTCACTGAACCTGGCCACGGCGGTTCAGGTCCTCGCCTACGAGTGCCGCCTGGCCTGGCTGGCCCGGGAGGAAATGGGCGACGAGGCGCCAAGCGAGGCACCCAGGCCGGAACCGCTGGCCAACCATCAGGAGCTGGAGCACTATTTTGCCCATCTGGAGCGAACGCTGATCACCATCGGCTTTTACGACCCGGCGAGGCCGCGACAGCTGATGGCTCGCTTGCGGCGACTGATACTGCGCAGCCGGCCGGAGCGCATGGAGCTCAACATCCTGCGCGGCATCCTGACCGCAACCGAGCAGGAGACACATCGGCGGTCAGAGCCCTGAATCGAGCCACTTGAAGGCGAATAGATCGGCCACCAGTATAAGAAGGCCGCCCCATCCTCTCTCCATCCCTTCTCCATCCCTTCTCCATCCAAGGACCATCGCATGTTCGACCGGCTGCGCGAGGACATCAACAGCGTTTTCGACCGTGATCCGGCCGCACGCAACGCCCTGGAAGTCCTGACCAACTACCCTGGCCTGCATGCGCTGCTGCTTCACCGCCTAGGGCACTGGCTATGGCGGAAGAACCTCAAGTGGCTAGCCCGCAGCCTCTCGAGCTTCTCCCGCTGGCTGACCGGTATCGAGATTCATCCCGGCGCGACCATCGGCCGACGCTTCTTCATCGACCATGGCATGGGGGTGGTGATCGGCGAGACCGCGCGGATCGGCGATGACGTCACCCTCTATCAGGGCGTGACCCTGGGCGGCACCAGCTGGAACAAGGGCAAGCGCCACCCCACCCTGGAAGACGGCGTCATCGTCGGCGCCGGGGCCAAGGTGCTGGGCCCCTTCAGCGTCGGCGCCGGGGCCAAGATCGGCTCCAATGCCGTGGTCACCAAGGAGGTCCCCGCGGGTGCCACGGTCGTGGGCATTCCCGGCAAGGTCGTGCAGCGCGTCGACCCGGACCAGGCCGAGGAACGGGAAGTGGATCCCGCGCGTCGCGAGGCGATGCGCCGCAAGTTCGGCTTCGACGCCTATGGCGTCAGCCAGGACATGCCCGATCCCGTCGCACGCTCGATCCAGGCCATGCTCGACCACATGCACGCCGTGGACGAACGCGTCGAACGCATGTGCACCACCCTGCGCAAGCTCGACACCGGGTATCGCGACGGCCAGCTCCCCGAACTTCGCGACGAGGACTTCGCGGATCTTCTCGACGATGCCGAAGCGCCCTGCGCGACCCCGGGCAAGCCGACCCGGGGAGACACGGCGGGTCGACAGGGCAGCGGGCATAGCGAACCGCCGGACCCCGGAGAGGGTAATGGTTGACCGCGCCACTGGGTCTTTCCCATAATGCATGCCTGACGTCGCCGTCTGCACATCGATGGACGGCCCAATCATTGATCGCCACGCCGGCGCCGAGGTGTCCCACGCATGCGCCTGACCACCAAGGGCCGCTACGCCGTCACCGCCATGCTCGACCTGGCCGTGAATGCCGAGTCGGGACCCATCTGTCTCGCCGACATCTCCCAGCGACAGGAGATCTCCCTCTCCTATCTCGAGCAGTTGTTCGCCCGTTTGCGCAGGGCCCAGCTGGTGCGCAGCGTTCGCGGGCCCGGCGGCGGCTATCTGTTGGCCATGGCACCCCAGGACATCTCCGTGGCCAGGGTGATCGATGCCGTCGACGAGTCCGTGGACACCACCCGCTGCGGGGGCCTCTCGGATTGCCAGCAGGGCGACACCTGCCTGACCCACCACCTGTGGTGTGAACTCTCGGCGCAGATCCACGGCTTCCTCGATGGCATCACCCTTGGACAACTGGCCGCCAAGGAGGAGGTCAAGGGGATCGCCAGTCGCCAACGCCGCCGCGTCGATGAATCCGACATCCTGGCATCGGCACCCTGACGCCAGGCCGACATCACTCAGCACCAGGAGCAGATCCGAGTCTCCATGACCATGCCCATCTATCTCGATTATGCCGCCACGACGCCGGTCGACCCTCGGGTCGCCGAGGTCATGAGTCGACACCTGACCCAGGACGGCATCTTCGCCAATCCGGCCTCGCGCAGCCACATGCTCGGCTGGCAGGCGGAACAGGTCGTGGAGGGTGCACGCCGCCAGGTCGCCGACCTCATCGCGGCCGATCCGCGAGAGATCGTCTGGACCAGCGGCGCCACCGAGGCCGACAACCTGGCATTGATCGGCGTCATGCGAGCCAACCGGGCCCGAGGCAGCCACCTGGTGACCTCGATCATCGAACACAAGGCGGTGGTCGACACGGCGAAGGCGCTGGAGCAGGAAGGTGTCGAGGTAACCTGGTTGAAGCCGGAACGCGATGGGCGCGTGACCCCCGAGGCACTGCGCCAGGCCATGCGGGATGACACCGTGCTGGTCTCGCTGATGGCGGTCAACAACGAGCTGGGCGCCATCCACGACCTGGCCGCGCTGTCCGAGGTCGCCCATGCCGGAGGCGCCATCTTCCACGTGGATGCCGCCCAGGCCGTGGGTCGCATCCCGCTGGATGTCGCGCGCCTCGGCATCGACCTGATGTCATTGTCCGCCCACAAGGTCTACGGCCCCAAGGGCATCGGTGCCCTCTATGTCCGGCGCAGCCCCGATATCCGCGTGGAGGCACTGATCCATGGTGGCGGCCACGAGCGCGGCATGCGCTCGGGCACCCTTCCGACCCACCAGATTGCCGGCATGGGCAAGGCCTTCACCCTCGCCGACACCGAGGGCGAGGACGACCAGGCACGCATCACCTTGTTGCGGGACCGCCTGCTGGCGGGCCTGAACGGCCTGGACGGCATACACTGCAACACGGACGTCGACGCCTGTTCCGAACATCCTCAACCTGGCCTTCGAGGGCGTCGACGGCGAATCGCTGCTGATGGCGCTCGGCGATCTGGCGCTGTCTACCGGCTCGGCCTGCAACTCGGCAAGCGTCGCGCCGTCCTATGTACTGACAGGCATTGGTGTGCCGCGCCAGCTGGCACTGTCATCGCTGCGCTTCAGCTTCGGTCGTTTCACCACCGAGAGCGAGATCGACAGGGCGCTGCAGGCCTTGCACCATGCCCTCAACGGCCTTCGCCGCCAGGCGATCTGACCCCTCATCGGCTATCAGGCATCCAGCGTTTACCGGTGCCACCCTTTTTTCAGGAGAGAGACCATGGCGAACCTTTCGATCACCACTGCCGCCGCCGAGCAGATCCGCCAGGTACTCGACGAGCGAGGCCATGGCCTGGGCCTGCGGGTCTCGGTCAAGCCCAGCGGCTGCTCCGGGTACAGCTATGTCCTGGACTTCGCCGACGAGGCCGAGAACGACGATGTGACCTTCGAGGACCATGGCGTGGCCGTCTATGTGGCCCCTGAGGCCCTGGAAATGCTCGACGGCAGCGAGGTCGACTACGTCAACGAGGGGCTCAATCGCTTCTTCCGCTTCAACAACCCCAACGTCAAGGACCAGTGCGGCTGCGGCGAGAGCTTCAGCGTCTAGCACCCGCGGCATTGATGCCCTGTGCGACGATTGTTCAACGCCGCCCAGGAGCGTTATACTCCCCGCCCGGTCGACAGACGCTGCCGACCCGCCGGCCGCCGGAACGCCGGCCCGATTCTTACGATCCGCTGCGCCGCCCCCTGCTCCCCAAACGAGAGCCGAAGGGGCGGCGTGGCGCTATCCATCGACACCCCGTCGACCACCCATGCAATTGGAGAGACACCCCATGGCCAACCAGCGCACCCTATCCATCATCAAGCCCGATGCCGTCGCCAAGAATGCGATCGGCGAGATCATCTCTCGCTTCGAGAAGGCCGGACTGAAGGTCGCCGCCGCCAGGATGCTGCATCTCTCCGATGACCAGGCCGGCGGGTTCTATGCCGAGCACAAGGAACGGCCCTTCTACAAGGACTTGGTCGGCTTCATGACCTCCGGCCCCGTCGTCGTGCAGGTGCTGGAAGGCGAGGATGCCGTCGCCAAGAATCGCGACCTGATGGGGGCCACCAACCCCAAGGATGCCGCACCGGGTACCATCCGCGCCGATTTCGCCGAGACCATCGATGCCAACGCCGTGCACGGCTCCGACTCACCGGAATCCGCCGAGCGCGAGATTGCCTATTTCTTCCAGGACAGCGAGATCTGCCCGCGCGGCTGATCGCTCGCCTCCTCCCCGGGGGTTACCCAACCCCCGCCCTGCCTCACCGACCCGCTGACCACCATGACCGCTGATACCGCACCCCAGAAGACCAACCTGCTCGGCATGTCCCGCCAGGAAATGGAGTCCTTCTTTCTTTCCATCGGTGAGAAGAAATTCCGTGCCGCCCAGGTCATGAAGTGGATCCACCACGAGGGGTGCGACGACTTCGCCGCCATGACCAACATCTCCAAGGCCCTGCGCACGCGCCTGGCCGAGGTCGCCGAGGTTCGAGGTCCCGGGGTGATCTACGAAGGCGCCTCCAGTGATGGCACGCGCAAGTGGGTGCTGGAGGTGGAGGACGGCAGCTATGTCGAGACCGTGCTGATCCCGGCCGACAATGGCAAGCGACGCACCCTCTGCGTCTCCTCCCAGGTGGGCTGCTCGCTGGACTGCAGCTTCTGCTCCACCGGCAAGCAGGGCTTCCAGCGCAATCTCACCGCCGCCGAGATCATCGGCCAGGTGTGGGTGGCCCAGCGCAGCGTGGGGCCACGCAAGGACACCGCCAATCGTCCGGTCACCAATGTGGTGATGATGGGCATGGGTGAGCCGCTGATGAACTACGACAACGTGGTACCGGCGATGAAGCTGATGCTCGACGACGACGGCTACGGCCTCTCCAAGCGTCGGGTCACCCTCTCCACCTCCGGGGTGGTGCCGATGATCGACAGACTCGGTGACGAGATCGACGTGAGCCTGGCCATCTCGCTGCACGCCGCCACCGATGAGCTGCGCACCGAACTGGTGCCGATCAACCGCAAGTACAACATCCGTTCGCTACTCGATGCCTGTCACCGCTACCTGGCCAAATGTGACGACACCCGGATGATCACCATCGAGTACACCCTGATAAAGGATGTCAACGACCAGCAGGTCCATGCCGAGCAACTCGCCGCCCTGCTCGAGGAACTGCCCTGCAAGATCAACCTGATCCCGTTCAATCCCTTTCCCCATTCGGGTTACGAGAAGCCATCACGCAACCAGTGCGTGCGTTTCCAGCAGTGGCTCTATGAGCTGGGTTACACGGCCCCGATCCGCACCACCCGGGGGGATGATATCGATGCCGCCTGCGGCCAGCTGGTGGGTCGTGTCAAGGATCGTACCCGCCGCCATGAACGCTATATCCAGTCGATCCAGATCGATGCCGACTGACGACCCAGCGGCTGCCTTGACTTCGACAAGACACAGCGCTTTGATGGTCAGGCCTTTTTTCCTGCCGGCAGCGAGTCGTACCCGATTCGTCGCCGGCAATGTCGTGACGCCAGACGCGAGGACACCATGATCCGCCGCCCCTGCTTGACCGGTCTAGTGCAGGCACCCGCCATCATCATCCTGTTCGGGTCGATCCTGATCAGCGGATGTGCCACCCAGGCGGGCCTGCAGGACGGTACCGAGCAGAGTGCGGCCCGGGCCTACACCGAACTGGGCGTCGCCTATCTCGAGCGAGATAACCTGAGGCGCGCCATGAGCGCCCTTGATCGCGCCCTCGAGGCCGATCCCGACGATGCCGAGGCCCTGCAGGCCATGGCCATGGTCTATCAGCATCAGGGTGAGGGACGGCTCGCCGACGAGACCTTCCAGCGTGCCCTGGACGCCGATCCGAGCATGACGAGGGCCCGCAACAATTACGCCGCCTTCCTGTATGATCGAGGCCGTATTCGCGAGGCATGCCAGCAACTGGAGCAGGCGTCGGGAGACACCCAGTACCCCAACCGAGCCCAGCTGTTCGCCAACCTGGGCCAGTGCCAGCGTGAGCTTGGCGATCTCGATGCGGCCCGGACCAGCCTGGCCCGTGCCCAGGCCATCGACCCGCGCAGCCCGAGGAGCTATTTCATCCTGGCCGAAATCGAACATGCACAGGGCAATCATGCTCGCGCCCAGGACCAGCTGCAGACCTACATGCGCCTGGCCGGTGCCGATGTCGCCGCAGTGAGACTCGCGCGCGACATCGCCCGAGCCCAGGGCGACCAGGCCACCGCCGCCTTCTATACCGAACAACTGGACGATACCCGTGGCGATCCCTGATTACCGAATCTCGACGAAGGATGCTCAGCCATGAGCGATACCCCAACCACCGACGATACCGACTTCACCCCCACTGCCTCCCCGGGTCAGCAGTTGAAGCGCGAGCGCGAGTCCCAGGGCCTCTCGCGGGAGGAGATCGCCAGCTCCCTGAACCTGCGCCCGGCGGTCATCCAGGGTCTGGAAGAGGACAGCTATTATGAGGTCCCGGTGGCCGCCTATCGTCGCGGCTACCTGCGTTCCTACGCGAGCCTGCTGGGGATCGACGAACAACCCGTGCTGGAGGCCTACCGGGCCCACTTCGGCAGCGCCGACGGCGAACGCAAGGTCACGCCGGTCCATGTCACCCGCCCGCCATCACGGCTCGGCGCCTGGCTGTTCCGCCTGGTGAGCCTGCTGGTGATCGCCGGCCTGATCGGCCTGACACTGCTCTGGTGGCAGAGCCGTGGGGGCAATGAGCCGCCCGGGTTCAGTGACAGCGGTCCGGTGTCGGTGGATAACCTCGACGGCAGTACCACCGTCACCGAGATGCCGGAGGATGTCGATGCCCTGCCGCCGCTGCCCGAAGAGAACAGTGACCTGGGCCTCGTCGATGATCCCGAGCTGACGCCGCCGGGAGTCGACACCACCACCACGGGGATCCTCGCCACTTCTGAACAGGCCGAGGGCGCCGAGCAGTCGGTCGTGGCGGACGACCCCGAAACGGCGCAAGCCGAACCGGAACCCGAGCCCGCCCCGGATCCCGGCGTGCTCGAGCTGACCTTCAACGAGCAATCCTGGACAGAGATCTTCGATGCCACCAACGAGCGTGTCTTCGTCGGCCTTCAGGAACCCGGCACCACGGCACGCGTCGAAGGCGACCCCCCCTTTCGTCTGACCGTGGGCAACGCCACCGGCGTCGAGATGCGCTGGCGCGGCGAGACCATGAACCTCGGCCCGCGCGCCGGTGCCAACAATGTCGCCCGCTTCACCCTGGGAGAATGATCGAGTCACCATGCATTCCCAATCGCCCATCATTCGTCGCACGTCACGTCAGATCCATGTCGGCAAGGTTGCCGTGGGTGGGGGCGCCCCCATCTCCGTGCAGAGCATGACCAACACCGACACCCTGGACGTGGCCGCCACCGTGGGCCAGATCCGCCAGCTCGAGGCCGCCGGCGCCGACATCGTGCGGGTCTCGGTCCCCGATATGGACGCCGCCGAGGCGTTCGGGCGCATCAAGCGCGAGGTCGAGGTGCCGCTGGTCGCCGACATCCACTTCGACTACAAGATCGCCCTGCGCGTCGCTGAGCTCGGCGTCGACTGCCTGCGCATCAACCCCGGCAATATCGGCAAGGCAGAGCGCGTCCGCGCCGTGGTCAGCGCCGCGCGGGACAACGGCATCCCGATCCGCATCGGCGTCAACGCCGGCTCGCTGGAGAAGGACCTGCAGAAGAAATACGGCGAGCCTACGCCGGCGGCCCTGGTGGAATCGGCGATGCGCCATATCGATCACCTCGAACGCCTCGACTTCCCGGACTTCAAGGTCAGCGTCAAGGCCTCGGACGTTTTCATGGCCGTCGCCGCCTACCGCGACCTGGCCACCCGCATCGCGCAGCCCCTGCATCTCGGCATCACCGAGGCCGGCGGCCTGCGCTCGGGCACCGTCAAGTCCTCCATTGGCCTGGGCATGCTCCTGATGGACGGCATCGGCGACACCATCCGCGTCTCGCTGGCCGCCGACCCGGTCGAGGAGATCAAGGTCGGATTCGACATGCTCAAGAGCCTGCGCCTGCGCAGCAAGGGCATCAACTTCATCGCCTGCCCCAGCTGCTCGCGCCAGAACTTCGACGTCATCGGCACCATGAACGCCCTGGAGGAGCGCCTCGAGGACGTCATGACGCCGCTGGACGTCTCGGTCATCGGCTGCGTGGTCAATGGCCCCGGCGAGGCCAAGGAAGTCGATATCGGCCTGACCGGCGGCAGCCCGGCCAACCTCGTCTACATCGATGGCAAGCCGGCCAGCAAGCTGCGCAACGACCATCTGGTCGACGACCTCGAACGCCTGATCCGCGACAAGGTCCGCGAGAAGCAGCAGGCCGAACAGGATCTGATCGCCTGCGGCCACTGAGCCGGGCGACCCAAGGAGCATGCATTGAGCACCAAGAAGATCCAGGCCATTCGCGGCATGAACGACCTGCTGCCCGATCAGTCGGCCCTCTGGCAATACGTCGAGGGCCAGGTCCGCCTCCTGATGCAGCGCTACGGCTACGACGAGATCCGTACCCCCATCGTCGAGCAGACGGCTCTCTTCGCTCGTTCCATCGGCGAGGTCACCGATATCGTCGAGAAGGAGATGTACACCTTCGAGGACCGCAACGGCGACAGCCTGACCCTGCGCCCCGAGGGCACGGCGAGCTGCGTGCGTGCCGCCATGGAACACGGCCTGCTGCACAATCAGACCCGGCGCCTCTGGTACCAGGGCCCGATGTTCCGCCATGAGCGCCCCCAGAAGGGCCGCTACCGCCAGTTCCATCAGGTGGGTGTGGAGACCTTCGGCCTCGAGGGCCCGGACATCGATGCCGAGGTGATCCTGCTGTCGGCCAGGTTATGGAAGCAGCTCGGTCTCTTCGAGCAGGTGACCCTGGAACTCAACTCCCTGGGCTCCAGCGAGGCACGGGCCGCCTACCGGGAGACCCTGGTCGCCTATTTCGAACAGCATCACGAGCGACTCGACGAGGACTCCCTGCGCCGCCTGACCAGCAACCCGCTGCGCATCCTGGATTCCAAGAATCCCGACATGGCTGGGATGCTGGCCGATGCCCCACGACTCATCGACCATCTGGACGACGACTCCCGCGCCCACTTCGAACAGCTCTGCGCACTGCTCGACGCTGCCGGAATCGACTATGTGATCAACCCACGCCTGGTGCGTGGACTTGATTACTATGGCCGCACCGTCTTCGAGTGGACCACCACGGCACTGGGCAGCCAGGGTACCGTCTGCGCCGGTGGCCGCTACGATGGCCTGGTGGAACAGTTGGGCGGCAAGCCGATACCCGCGGTGGGCTTCGCCCTGGGCATCGAAAGGCTGATCCTGCTGCTCGAGACCCTGGCCCTGGTGCCCGACAGCGCCCTCGGTCGGCTGGATCTCTACCTGCTTCCCGTGGATGACGGCGCCACACGCCAGACCCTGCTGCTGGCCGAGCGCCTGCGCACCGCACTCCCCGCCCTGAGGGCCCAGTTGCATTGTGGTGGCGGGAGCTTCAAGAGCCGTATCAAGAAGGCCGACAGGAGCGGGGCTCGCCTGGCCCTGCTGGTCGGCGAGGACGAAGTGGCGACCGGCAAGGCGACACTCAAGTTCCTGCGCGACGATCGCGACCAGTTGAGCCTTGACCAGGAGGCGCTGATCGACACCCTGAGCGACCTGCTGGTCGGTGAAGGCGCCTGATCGAGACACTACACCGGGACCCCGGCCCAGTGCCTGGCGGTCATCCCCGGCATTGCCGGGGTCCCGGAACCGCATCCGGATAGAAGGAGACCGCCCGTGGCGGAGTTGAGAACCGAGGAAGAGCAGGTTGATGCCATCAAGCGCTGGTGGAAGGAAAACGGCATTTCGCTGATCGCCGGCGTGGCGATTGCCGGCGCCGGGATACTGGGCTGGAATACCTGGCAGGACTATCAGGCAAACGAGGCCGAGGCCGCCTCCATGCGCTATCAACAGTTGATCAACCTGACCGCCGGCACCGAGCCGGACGAGGCCAGCATCGGTCAGGCCCGAGACCTGGTGGTCGAGATCATCGACAACCACGGCAAGACACTCTATGCCGACCTGGCCAGGCTGATCGACGCTCGCCTGGCGGTGGCCCAGGGTGACCAGGTAGGGGCCCGTGACGTCCTCGAAACGGTCATCGATGCTTCCGGGCGCGACTATGTGCAGGGCCTGGCCCGACTGCGCCTGTCACGACTGCTGATCGCCGACGAGGATGCCCAAGCGGCCCTTTCCATGCTCGAGACGGGTATCCCCGATTCCCTCGCCGCCGAGCGCGCGAATGTGCGCGGCGATGCCCACCACGCCCTGGGCAACGACGATGATGCCAACGACGCCTGGCGAGAGGCCCTGAGCCTCGCCGAGGCGCGAGACCAGCCGCTGTACGGCGTACAGCTCAAGCTCGACAACCTGGGCTATGAAGAGGCCACACTATGAAACCGACCTTCCTGATCGCCGCCATCGCGAGTCTCGCCCTCCTGGCGGGCTGCGCCGGCAAGGTGGAACCGCAGAATCCGCCCAAGGAACTGCGCAGCTTCGATGCCAGTGTCAGCCTGGAGACCCTCTGGAGCCAGGATGCCGGCAGTGGACTGGGCCGGGCCAACTATCCCATTGCTCCGGCGAGGGAAGGTGACCGGGTGTTCGCCGCCGACGCCGATGGGCGACTGATGGCCTTCGACGCCGCCAGCGGCAATCGCCGCTGGCAAAAGGACCTGGACGTGGCGATTTCCAGCGGCCTCACGGCCGTCGCCGACCGAGTCTACCTGGGTACCCGCAACGGTGAGGTCCTGGCGGTCGACCAGAACGACGGCGAGGTCCTCTGGCGTGCCCGGGTGCGCAGCGAGGTGCTCGCGGCACCGCAGGCCAATCAGGCCCTGCTGGTGGTCCAGAGCGTGGACGGCAGCGTCACTGCCCTGGACCGCGCCAGCGGCGACGAACGCTGGGTCTACACCTCCTCACAGCCTTCCCTTAGCCTGCGCAGCAACGCCACGCCCCAGGTCATCGACCCTGTCACCTTCGTCGGCCAGCCCAACGGTCGCCTGGTCACCCTGGACAACCGCAGCGGTCAGCCGCTGATGGACAGGGTCATCGCCGTTCCCCGCGGGCGCAGCGATATCGAGCGCCTGGTCGACCTGGCCGGCCAGCCGGTGTTGACCCCCGACGGCCGACTCTTCGTGACCAGCTACAACGGTCGCCTGGTCGTCCTGCAGGCCAACAGCGGCGAGGTGCTCTGGGAACGCGAGCATTCCAGCTACCTGACACCGATCATCGTTGGCGACATATTGCTCAGCGTCAACGAGACCGGCCAGATCCTGGCCCTGAATACCGACAACGGCAACGAGATCTGGCGCAACAGCGACCTGGAAGGCCGCCGCCTCACGGCGCCAGCCTTCGCCGGCGGCAACCTGGTCGTCGGGGATTTCGAAGGCTATCTGCACTTGATCGATGTCCGCAGCGGCGAGTTCACCGGACGTACCCGGATCGACGGTTCAGGCATCAGTGTTCGCCCGCTAACCGAGGGCCGGCAGATCATCGTCCTGGCCAATAACGGCCGGCTCGAGGCCCTGGATATCCGATGACACCCGTGATCGCCCTGGTCGGCCGGCCCAATGTCGGCAAGTCGACCCTGTTCAACCGCCTGACCCGCTCCCGGGATGCCCTGGTGGCGGATTTTCCCGGCCTCACCCGCGACCGCAAGTATGGCAATGGCATGCTCGGCGACAAGGCCTATACGGTGATCGATACCGGCGGTATCAGCGGTGACGAGGACGGGATCGACGCGGCCATGGCCGAACAATCCATGCAGGCCATCGACGAGGCCGACATCGTGCTCTTCATGGTCGATGCCCGGGCGGGTCTGCATGTGGCCGACGAGGCCATCGCCAACCACCTTCGCGTCAACCAGAAGAAGACCTGGCTGGTGGTCAACAAGGTCGACGGCATGGAAGAGCACAGTGCCATGGCCGACTTCTGGCAACTGGGGCTCGGCGACCCGCACCCCATCGCCGCCTCCCATGGCCGCAACGTGACCAGCCTCATCGAGGTGGTGCTCGACCCCTTCCCCGAACGCGACGAGAGCATCCCCGCCGACACCGGCACCAAGGGTATCCGGATCGGTATCATCGGTCGCCCCAACGTGGGCAAGTCGACCCTGGTCAACCGCCTGCTCGGCGAGGAGCGGGTGGTGGTATTCGATGAAGCGGGCACGACCCGCGACGCCATCGAGATCCCCTTCGAGCGCCGCGGCAAGCCCTATGTCCTGGTGGACACCGCGGGAGTACGCCGCCGCAAGAATGTCAGCGAGATCGCCGAGAAGTTCTCGATCATCAAGACCCTCGAGGCCATCAAGGAATGCCACGTCGCCGTGGTGGTGCTCGACGCCCGCACCGGACTGGTGGAACAGGACCTGCACCTGCTCGACTATGTGCTGACCAGCGGTCGAGCCCTGGTGCTGGCGGTGAACAAGTGGGATGGCCTGGAGCACGAGGCCAAGGAGAAGATGCGCAGCGAGATCAAGCGGCGCCTGGGCTTTGCCGACTACGCCGAGATGCACTTCATCTCGGCACTGCACGGCACCGGCGTCGGTGACCTCTATCCGTCCATCGAGCGGGCCTTCGCCTCGGCCAACAGCCACTGGTCGACCAACCGCCTGACGTCCATCCTCCAGGACGCCGTCACCCAGCACCAGCCGCCCCTGGTCCACGGGCGGCGCATCAAGCTGCGCATGGCCCACCAGGGCGGCAGCAATCCACCGATCATCGTGGTCCATGGCAACCAGACCGGCTCGCTTCCCGAGGCCTACCGACGCTTCCTGACCAACACCTTCCGCAAGGTACTGAAGGTGCGCGGCACCCCGCTGCGTTTCGAGTTCCGCTCGGGCAAGAACCCCTTCGACAACATGGCCGATGCCAGCGACCGGGAGAAGGCCAAGAAGCGTGAACTGGGACGCACCAAGGAGGCCCGCAACAGCCGCCGCCGCTAAACGCTTATCGTCAGGCTCTCGAGACCCTCTCCAGGTAGGCTGGATAAGCCGAAGGCGCATCCGGCGTGACAGCCGACCCACTGAGGCCCAATAGCACTATCCTCGTCACACCTTGCCGTGCAGGCGGCGATTGCCTACCCAGTGGGTGGCGAACTGCCAGGCACCGCGGCCGCTTCGCCCACCTCGCAGGGTCGCGAAGCGGATCGCCTCCACGCGGGCCTCGGGGGTCCAGTCGCTGGCACGCCCCAGCTGTGTCACCCAGTGGCAGCACGCCTCCAGATAGACGTCCTGGCTGAAGGGATGGAAGCCCAGCCAGAGGCCGAAGCGATCGGAGAGCGAGATCTTCTCCTCCACGGCATCGCCGTGATGCAACTCGTCGCCCACCAGGCGCGAGCCCTCGTTGTCACTCATCGATTCCGGCAACAGATGCCGACGATTGGACGTGGCATAGAGCAGCACATTGGGCGGCGGCCCGGTCAGGGCACCATCCAGCACACTCTTCAACGCCTTGTAGGCATCGTCATGCCCCTCGAAGGAGAGGTCATCGCAATAGACCACGAAGCGATGGGGCTGGTGGCGAAGCTGCTCCACCAGCATCGGCAGGCCAGAGAGGTCGTGGCGATCGACCTGCACCAGCCGCAGCCCCTCGGCGGACAGGCTGTTCAGCAGCGCACGGATCAGGGACGACTTTCCGCTGCCTCGGGACCCCCACAAGAGGGCATGGTTCGCCGGCAATCCCTGGAGGAAGGCCCGGGTATTGTCCATGAGCGCCAGCTTCTGTCGCTCGATGCCGAGCAGGTCATCCAGGCAAAGCGCATCTCGCGGCGGCACCGGCAGGAGTCGCCCACCCAGGGAGTGGCGTTGCCAGAGTGCGGCGATATCGCGATCCCAGTCGACCTCCTGAGGAGGCGGCGGCAACCAGTGTTCGACATGATCCAGCAGGTTCAGCAGGCGACGCGACAATTCGGCGTCCATGAGGTTATCTCCCTATCTCCATGTTTGATGATTGATCTTGCCGACGGTCGGCGTATCTTGTGGCGAACCCTGGCCCCTCGTCCAGGGTCAAAGGACTTCTGACCAAGGAGAAAGACCCCATGCGCTGGATGCAAGGCCTCATCGCAGGCGCCCTGACCCTCGCCCTGACCGCCTGTACCACCTCGCCCACGGGCCGGCAGCAGTTCACCCTGTACTCTGACGAGCAACTCAACCAGATGGGCCAGCAGGCCTTCGCCCAGTACAACCGTGACCTGAACGTGGTGGACGGCGCCTATCAGCGCTATGCCGAGTGCGTGGCCGGCGCCATGATCGACACCCTCGCGGGACGTGATCGCAACAAGGACTGGCAGATCCGGGTCTTCGATGACGACTCGGCCAATGCCTTCGCCCTGCCCGGCGGCTACATGGGCATCCACACCGGCCTGCTGGATGTGGCAACCAACCAGGATCAGCTGGCCGCGGTGATCAGCCACGAGATCGCCCATGTGCTGGCCAGGCATGCCAACGAGCGTGCCTCGACCCAGTCGGCGACCCAGATCGGGATGAGTGTCCTGGCGTCATCGGCGGGCCTCCAGGGAACCCAGGGCGAACAGATGATGGGGCTGCTCGGCGCCGGCGCCCAGTATGGCATCCTGCTGCCCTTCTCGCGTCGCCACGAGAGCGAGGCCGACGTCATCGGCCTGAACCTGATGGCCGATGCCGGTTTCGACCCGAGGGCCAGCATCTCCCTGTGGGAAAACATGCAGGCGGCGGGCGGCGCGAGGCCCCCGGTCTGGATGTCGAGTCACCCCAGCCAGGGGCAGCGCATGGGCCTCCTGCAGGGCAACATGGACAACGCCCTGGCCCGTTACCAGCAGGCGGGGCCTGGACCGAATTGCCCAAGGCCCTGAACGCCACCATCGACTGACACGGACGACGAATGCTCAAGCTCGGACTACTGCTGTTGATCCTGCCCATTCTGGTGTTGATGGGCGTCTATTTCTGGGAACTGGGAGACGTGCGCGAATGCACCCTGGCGGGAGGCCACTGGGACTACCTGGCAGGCATCTGCCGCGACACGCTCCAGCCATTCGCCTCCTGGCTCGAGCGTTATCCCTGGCTGGTCAACGGCGGCATGCTGCTGTCGGTGGCGGGCGTGGCGCTATGCATGGTGGGGCTGTACGTCAAGAAACGCTGAAGCTATAGCGTCTGCCTTAGCATCTCCAGCACCGGCGCAGTATCGGGTCGCTTGCTGCGCCACTGGAAGAACGACTCGGCGGCCTGCTCGACCAGCATCCCCAGCCCGTCCAGGCAGCGAGCACCACGCTCGGCCGACCAGCGCAGGAATACCGTGGGCTCGGCCCCGTACATCATGTCATAGGCCGTCGCGCCGTCGGCAAAGAGCGTCTCCGGCAGGGGCGGCAGGTCACCGGCCAGGCTGGCGCTGGTGCCATTGATCACCAGATCAAAAGCGCCATCCACGGCGCTGAAGCCACCGCCGTGGATAGGTCCCAGATCGGCGAAATCCTCGGCCAGGGCCTCGGCCTTGGCTGCCGTGCGGTTGGCCACGAGCAGGCTCGCCGGCCCCTCGGCCAGCAGCGGCTCCAGCACGCCACGCACCGCCCCCCCTGCGCCCAGCACCAGGATTCGCCCCCCGGCCAGTTCCACGCCATGACGCTTCAGGTCGCGCACCAGGCCGACGCCATCGGTCGTGTCGCCATAGACCTTGGAATCATTGCTCTTGCCGTTGCCACCAAGGATCAGGGTGTTAACCGCCCCGGCACGTCGGGCGCGCGGGCTGGGCACCTCGCAGAGCCGAAAGGCCACTTCCTTGAAGGGAACCGTCACGTTAGCGCCCCGGCCGCCCTCGGCAACGAAGCGCCGCCAGGCGCCGGCGAAGTCCTCCAGGGGCGCCTCGGTGGCGGTGTATTCGATCGTCTCGCCCGTCTGGCGGGCAAAGGCGGCATGGATGGCCGGTGACTTCGAGTGGGCCACCGGGTTTCCGAAGACACAGTAGCGGTCGGTCATGAGCGAGTCTCCTCTTCGCCAAGCCAATCGCGGGGGCGCAGGTAATCTCGATACAAGACGGCTTCGCGGCTGCCCGGCTCGGGATGCCAGTCATAGGCCCAGCTGGCCTGGGGCGGCATCGACATCAAGATCGACTCGGTGCGCCCACCGCTCTGCAGACCGAAGAGGGTCCCCCGGTCCCAGACCAGGTTGAACTCCACGTAGCGGCCACGGCGATAGCGCTGGAAGTCGCGTTCGCGTTCGCCGAAGGGCGTGTCGCGACGGCGACGCACGATGGGCAGGTAGGCGTCGAGGAAGGCATCACCCACGGCCCGCTGGAAGGCAAAGCACCGCTCGAAGCCGCCCTCGTTGAGATCATCGAAGAAGAGGCCGCCGACACCACGCGTCTCGTCGCGGTGCTTCAGGTAGAAATAGTCGTCACACCAGGCCTTGTAGCGGGGATAGACGTCGTCGCCGAAGGGACGACAGGCCTCCCGGGCCTCCCGGTGCCAGTGCAGGACATCCTCGTGCACCGGATAGAAGGGCGTTAGGTCGAAGCCGCCGCCGAACCACCAGACCGGTGCCGTGTCCGGCTTCTCGGCGATAAGAAAACGCACGTTGCCGTGGCTGGTGGGCACATGGGGATTGGTCGGGTGCAGGACCCAGGAAACGCCAACCGCATGGAAGCTCCGCCCGGCCAGTTCTGGCCGCGCGGCGGTCGCCGAGGGCGGCAGGCGTTCACCGAAAACGTGGGAAAAGTTCGCGCCGCCCTTCTCGAAGACGCCGCCATTCTCGATCACCCGCGAGCGACCACCGCCGCCTTCCTCACGCTCCCAGGCATCCTCCCGGAAGCGGCCGCCATCCTCGGCGGCGAGGCCATCGCAGAGACGATCCTGGAGGTCGAGAAGATAAGTCTTGACGTCATCGAGATGGGGGTTGGACAAGGGTGCCTCCGGGTGCGTCATGAAGACCCGGGCAGGGGTCAGGACCGCAGTACCTGACCCGTGACCAGGTCGCGGATCGTGCTGGGCCGTGATCGGCCGCCGAGCTCACCCTCGACCACGGCGTCCAGTTCGTCGGCGAAGGTGTCGTGTATCGCATCAACGGTCATGGCCGGCGGCTCGACGGCACGATTGGCCGAGGTGGACACCAGCGGCTTGCCGAAGGCGCGGCACAGGGACGCCACCAGGGGATGGTCACTGACTCGCAGGGCAACGCGATCATGGGCGCCACGCACCAGGGCATGGGCGCGGCCGTTGTCGGGTACCAGCCAGGTATGCGGGCCGGGCCAGCTCGCCGCCAGGGGGGCGTGCAGCTCCAGGGGCAGCCCCTCCAGCCAGGGAGCGAATTGATCGATGCTGGCGGCCACCATGATCATTCCCTTGACCGGGTCACGCTGCTTGAGACGCAATAGCCGCGTCAAGGCGGCGTCGTTGTCCGGATCACAGCCGAGCCCCCAGACCGCTTCGGTAGGGTAGGCGATCACCCCCCCGGCATGCAGGGCGGCAACGGCATCATCGAGTGAACTGGCCTGGGTCATCGTAATTCGCTGGACCTTGCGTGGACTGGACCTTGCATGGATAAGGGGCATCGTAGCTGAAGTGAGGCCATATCCTACCATGGGCATCAGGGTGTCGGCAGGCGGATCCAGCCGCCCATGGCCTGGGTGACGCGACCCTCGAGCTCGAGTTCCAGGAGGCGCCGCTGGCACTCGATGACGCCCAGTCCGCTGAGCCCCACCAGGCTGTCCACCGGGGTCGGGGAGCTGCTCAAGCAGCGCAGCAGCGCATCGGACTCGGCGGCATCCTCGGGCGCCTCGTCCGGGCGTGACAGCGCCGTTGTGGCCGAGGGCACGGCGGCCCACTGGACCAGCTCGTGCAGGATGTCGTCCACCTCGCGGACCAGCACCGCGCCCTGGCGGATCAACTGCAGACAGCCTCGAGACTGGGGATTATGCAGCGACCCCGGCAGGGCGAAGACCTCGCGATTCTGCTCCGCTGCCAGGCGGGCACTGATGAGAGAACCGCTCCTCTCGGCGGCTTCGACCACCAGTACACCCAGGGACAGGCCCGTCACGATCCGATTGCGGCGGGGAAAGAAGCCCGCCCGCGCCCGCGTACCGGGCGGGTGCTCGGAAACCAGCAGGCCACCGGAGGCCTGCAGGCGCTCATGGAGACGATGGTGGCGCGGGGGATACACCACATCGACGCCACAGGCCAGCACCCCCACACTCTTGCCGCCGGCCTCCAGGGCGGCCTCCTGGGCGGCACCATCGATGCCCAGCGCCATGCCACTGACGATGCTCCAGCCCCGCGCGGCCAGTTCCCGCGCGAAGGCCGCGGCATTGCCAAGGCCTTCGCGGGTCGGACGACGCGAGCCGACCATGGCCAGCTTCGGGGGTACCAGCGCCTCGAGATCACCCAGCGCCCAGAGCAGCAAGGGGGGATCGGGGATCTCGTCAAGCAGCCAGGGCCAGGCGGGATGGCCGGGGTGCAGCAGATGGCGATCAGGCTCGTCGTCCAGCCAGGCCAGGTCGGCCTCTACCCGGGAGGCGATGGGGCTACGGGCCGGATGGTCGAGCCAGAGGCGCAGGACGCTGGCGGCCTCACCCGGCAGTGCCGACAACCAGCCCTGTGGCCAGGCCGGCGACTGCTCGGCGAGGGCCGACAGCTGCCGGCTACCCATGCCGGGCAGGTGGAACAGGGCCAGCCATTCCCTGGCCTGCAAGGTCACCCCGGGGTTGCCCTGCTGAAGCTCCTCGTCGGCAAACACGGGATACCTCAGCGCAGGGCACTGCCCAGGCTACGCTGCGGATTGTACACGCGGTCACCCACCGAAAGCGTCCGGCTGGCTCTCATCACCAGGCCATAACTCATCTTCTCGTAGGGCTTGAAGATCATCACCAGGCCGGCGTCCTCACCGGGCAGTCGCAGGGACTCGCTGGTTCGCGGATCGCTGACCATCTCGCCCTGCTGTTCGACCATCAACACGTGACCCGCCTTGAGGCCATCACGGCGCCCACGGTCCAGAGCGACGACCTGCAGGCGGCCGATGAAGCGCACCCCTCCCGGCACTGCCAGGATCTGGCCTTCGATATCTCGCTCCGGCGGACGGGGATAGAACTGGGTAGTCAGCTCGCGGCTTTCCAGAGGAAGGACGATATCGTTGTTGCGTACCTCCTGGTTCGAGGAGATGACCTCAAGCACCACGATATCCTCTTCGGTGCGCTCGGGTCTGGCCTGACCGATACTCTCCAGTTCCAGCCCCAGGAACTCACCGGAGGCCGAGTCGATGTATCGCTCGCCGATGCGATAGAAACCGACCCGACCATTTCCCGTCACGCCACCGCGGGCATAGAGGCGATCGCCCGCGCCACTGACGATGCGACGATCATCGGCGCCGACCACATAGGCCAGCTCGTCGAGATTGTCGGGATCGTCGACGACGCGATGGTCGCGCAGGAACTGGCGGATCGCCTCGAGCGGTATCGGTTCGATCGCCTCACGGTGAGGGATGGTGCGAATCCCCGGGGACAACCGCACCTGGCCCTGACCCCGTTCCAGCCCCAGGCAGGGACGACCATTGCAATCGTAGAGGTAGACCACATCACCCGGATAGATCAGGTGCGGGTTACGAATCTGCGGATTGACCTGCCAGACCTCGGGCCATTGCCAGGGATGGCGAAGAAAACGCCCGGAGATGTCCCAGAGGGTATCACCCTTTACAACGGTATAACGGTCCGGTGCATCGCGTTGCAGCCCATCTTCCCAGCTCAATCCCTGGGCCTGGACGAGTCCTGCACCCAGCAGCATCGCCAGACCGATCGATGCCGGCCTCATCAGGCGTCTCATCGACATCGACAGCCAATGGCGCAGCGTCCTCTCCGGTATCATCTGCTTCATCCCTGCTCCTCCCGCGTTTCCCCTGTCATGTCCGGCTCCATGGCGCCGCATCAGCATGATATAATCGGGAATTATCGATATAATGAATGTCAAACGGACTCTCTTCGAATCCCGCTCTTCATGGATGCACTACATAGCATAGTGTCATTCTGTAAATGACAGCATAACGGTGATCTCAACGCCATGGCCAAATTACCCATCCTCGAATTTCCCGATCCGCGGCTGCGGAAGCGTGCAGCCGCCGTCGAGACGGTCGACGACGAGGTGCGTCAACTGGTCGACGACATGATCGAGACCATGTACGACGCCAGCGGCATCGGGCTGGCGGCCACCCAGGTGGACATCCATCGCCGTGTGGTCGTCATGGACGTCAGCGACAACAAGTCCAGCCCCCTGGTACTGATCAATCCCGAGATCACCCCCATCGGGGACGAACGTGAACCGATGCAGGAAGGCTGCCTGTCGATCCCGGAATTCTACGCCGATATTCCCCGGGCCCTGAAGGTCCACCTCGAGGCGCTGGGTCGTGATGGCCGACCCTACGAGCTGGAAGCCGAGGGCCTGCTGGCCCACTGCATACAGCACGAGCACGATCACCTCGAGGGAATCCTCTTCGTGGACTATCTCTCGGCGCTCAAGCGCGACCGGATACAGAAGAAGATGCAGAAGCGCCACAAGCAGATGCAGGATGCCTGACCAACAGGCCCGTGTCTCCCGAAGGCCGATGTGACCCTGCATCGGCCTTCGTCGTTTTCGTCGGCTCCGCTATCATGAAGGAGCCCTCAACCAGGCCAGGCCCCGACACCATGCCTCGATCCCTTCGCGTCATCTTCGCCGGTACGCCTGCGTTCGCCGCCGAAAGCCTGGCGGCGCTGCTGAAGAGCCCGCACCGGGTCGTCGCCGCCTACACCCAGCCTGACCGTCCCGCGGGGCGTGGCCGCAAGCTGACACCCAGCCCGGTCAAGACCCTGGCACTCGAACACGGCCTGCCGGTCCGACAGCCGGAAACCCTCAAGGCACCGGACGTTCACGCCGAACTCGCCACCCTGGAGGCCGATGTCATGGTGGTCGTGGCCTATGGCCTGATCCTGCCACGCACCGTGCTGGCGATTCCTGCACTGGGCTGTCTCAACATCCATGCCTCGCTGCTGCCGCGCTGGCGTGGTGCGGCTCCCATCCAGCGTGCCATCGAGGCCGGCGACACCGAGAGCGGCGTGACCATCATGCAGATTGACGAGGGGCTGGACAC
>JAGXGN010000074.1 GCA_024636705.1 Halomonas sp. | reverse complement strand
CTGCTCGAGGAAGGCCGGCAGTGACAGACCGGACTGGAACTGGATGGGATTGCGAGCCATGGCGCTAACTCCTTGACCTTTCGAACACTTTCAGTGTAGATCAATACTGGCCTGACGGCTGATTAAGATGAGTAATCAGGTATTAATTTGTCCATCGACGACTTCGGCACCGGACATTCGTCATTGACCCAGTTGCGGGATATCCCATTTGATGAACTCAAGGTGGATCGCAGCTTTGTGCATGGCGCCCATGATGATGCGCAGTTGCGGGCCATCGTCGAGGCCAGCCTCGGCATGGCGCAGCAACTTGGCATGAGAACAGTGGCCGAGGGCGTTGAGGATCAACTTGACTGGGATTTTATGCGGAACTCCGGCTGTGATTTTGTGCAAGGCTATTTTATCGCCAAACCCATGCCGGCAGAAGATTTGGCTGCATGGATACCAGCATGGAAGTTACAGCACCAGGGCGTTTGTTGAGGTTCTTCGACGTTTCATGTGGATTTGGCCTGATCAAGCAGGCGGCCCACGGGGCTGTCAATCAGGTAGATCATCACGGCGGGTTGGCCTCTACGAGCTGATCCAGGCCTTCATCGTCTACCTTGATCCGCAGAGCTGGTTTGTGTTCCTCTTTCTGCCACTCTATCAGGGGGTGGCGGTGCTGGAGGGTCATCCGGAGGATGCCGGAGAACTTGCGCCGGGGCTGACGTCATCGCGGCAACGCTGGCTCGAGGAACTTGGCTATCGGGTCGTGTCGGGGGGTAATTGAAAGGGGCAGGGCCTATAGGCCCTGCCCCTGATCACATCAGACTTTATGCGAGACTGCGTTTAGCGAGTCGCTAGACGTAGAAGTCCAGGTCCTCCTGGGCCTTGAGTAGATCGCGCATCTTGATCGGGTCGTCACCGAAGAAGAAGACGAGACCCCAGTGCGTGCCGAAGGCCGAGCGGTCCGGCACCGTTTCTTCGGCCGGCGCGACCAGCTCGTGAGACTCGAAATACGGATGCTCGACGGTTTCCTTGGGCATCTCCAGCTTGCTGACCACACGACGCCGGGGATAGACACCGAAGCAACCCGCATAACCCTTGGCATCGACCACTTCGCGGGGGAAGAAGGCATCGACCTCTTCCTTGGTGCTCTTGGGATCGAAGACCAGCATGGATGCCTGATAGGCATTGAAGCCGTAGGCGCGCTCGATGAGCTCGAAGGCCTTGAAGCCGGGCGGACGATAGGCAACTTCGCCGAAATACATCTCGCCGTCTGCCGTCACGAAATACTCGGGGTGGATCAGGCCGAACTGGATGTCGAACGTCTTGATTAGCTTCTCGATCTGCTTGGTGATCGCTTCGCGCCAGCTCTCGAGTTCCTTCGTGGCGGGAACGAATACCGAGTAGCCCAGGGTCACGTATTCCGAGATGTTGAGGAACTTGATCTTGCCGTTGTGGATCCAGGCCTCGACGGCGAACTCCCAGCCGTCCAGGTGACTTTCCATCAGCAACGGATACTCTTCATCCGGGATATGCTCGATTTCTTCCATCGTGCGGATCATGCGATGTCCGAGGCAACCGGCCTTGTCGAAGGCCTTGACGTGAATCGGGTCATCGGGGTCGCCGGCGAGCTTGAGCAGCGTCTGGTTGACGCGCTTCATGAAGCGGACGACGTCCTCTTTCTCGTGGGCCTCCTCGAAGATCCCGACGCGAATGCCACCAAGCTGGGCGCGGCGTTTCATCAGCGCCTTGTCGCGGAACAGGATGGACTGCCCGTACATGCGCGGACTGTCCATCAGCACGGAGTTGATGGCGCCTGACCACTCGACGGTTTCCTCGAACAGCGGGATGGCGACATCGACGCCTTCCGCCTTCAGCGTTTCGGCAATCTCCATGGACCTGTCGTTCAGGCGTATGAAATCCCAGGCAATAAACGGGATCTTGTTTGCCTTGCAGAAATCCTCAGCCCACTCGGGCGCCACGACCACGTAGCGACGGTCGAACTTCTGCGCGGCCTTGATGGCGTTGATGCTCCAGCCTAGCAGGGCGATGTAGCCCTTGTTCGGATCCTTGGGCGTTTCCGTTCCGCGAACGGAGTCCATCGTCGGATCGATCCAAGACGAAAGATCCGGGGACATCTGCGTTTCTGATGTTATCGACATTCGATGTTCTCCTTGCGGGTTTATAAAATTGATCAGCGCTGTACTCGGAGCGTTCTGGGTGACCGGAACCGCTCGGAAGCGCTATCAACGTGAATCGGGAGACCGGGGGGGGGCGATGCGATACGATTTGCGAAAGCTCGCCTGTACTGCGGTGTTGGTCCATTGAAACCCAACCATGGGATTCAGTGTAGCGGCCCTGCCGGCGAATAGGAAATCGTGGTTCAACGCTCAAGGATGATCCTTTCCGAAGGATAGCTCAGGCATTGTCGGGCTATCGTCCGACGGCTAGCTCTCTCGTGCCAGGCGCATGGCCCGGGTTACCTCATCGGCCGGCACCTCGGCAGGATCGCTCATCTCGAGCGGATCGTAGTGGAAGACATACAGCCGCGAGGTGAACTCGACCACCGGTAGAGAGGCCTCTGCGTAACGTTCTCCATGGCCATGGGTGGAAGTGACGATGCCCTGTCCCCAGTCCTGTCCACTGTCGTTGTTGGGATTGAAGAAGTAGATGCGCATGACCTTGTACGGATCGAGGGCGAGGCGCTGGATGGTGATCGCGTGCCAGCCGAGAAAGCGCGTGGCGCTGTCGGTCACGGCAATACCCGCCGGTTGCGGGTTGATGACCGGAATATTGCCGTTGTAGTAGGGGTGGTAGGCCGCGTAGAAGTCACGGATGAAGCCTTCGAAGTCCTTGAGCCCACCAGTGAAGACATCGACGGCGATGCGAAAGCCGTGTCCGACGTGATCACCATGGAATTCGGCATTGACCCACTTGTGCGGGTCCTCTCCGCGACCCGCACTGCGGCGTCCTATCTCGAAGTAGAGTCGATCTTCTCTGCCGCGGCATCGCACAACGACAGTCGTATCTGCCGCCACAGCGACGGCGCTACCGGAGGCGAGTAGAGGACGCCTCGTTCGAGCATCATGGCGATGCCGTAGGCCGCCTGGCTGGTTTCGGCAAAGAGTGCCTCATCGATCAGCGTATTGATCAAGGCGGGGTAGCAGTGAAAGGCGTCTGCCCCCGTGTGGCTCAGGCCCAGTGCGGTGGGGATCAGTTCGTTCCAACGGGTCCGCAGGTAGCGTATGAAGCCCGGCATGTAGGGCGAGACCAGGCCGGTGCCGTGCATCGCCTGCGCGAAGCCGATGGCTTCCTGCAGCAGCGTCGCATCGTCCATGGCGGCAAGCCGCTCGGCGTAGACATCGAAGCCCGGGTCTTCGCGGCAGCCGGCGGTGGGACCGAAAACGGCATCGACGAGCTTGCGGGCATCCTCTCCTGCCTGTCCCACGCTGGTGTCCGGCGAGTTCAGGCAGGCGGTGATCCGGGTCACCATGTGCTCGACGCCATCCACCTGTACCGGGCGCTGCTCGAGAATCCGCCAGACTTCGGCCACCAGGTGCTCGAGAAGATTCTCGACGCCCAGGTGTCGCAGGAGATAGTGATATAGACGCTGGACGATGTGGCCGAGCCCATCGGGCCGCAGCCGGTCACTTTCGTTCAGGTCACCGACCACCAGGTCCAGGTTCATGCCCATCACTTGAGCGAGGAAGTGATGGGCGTGCTCCGCCGAGACGGAAGGGTGTGAATAGTCGCCCTTGGCGACGGCCAGCAGGCGAATCTGGCTCAGGCTTTCGATCAGGGTGGCAACAGCATCGCCATGACGCGCGGTACGCACGGCCAGGGAAGGCACCAGGGTCTGAGGATAATCCCAGTCGCTGCCCCGGAAGAAGCCGGCGGCCTCGAGCGACGGGACACGCGCGTAAAGCGCTTCCAGCCCCCCGGCATCCAACATCAGGGGGTAGGCCGCATCGATGACCTCGAATACCGGCGAGGCCTCTGCAACCGCGTTTGCGGCGAAAAGTCGCTTGATGGCGGCGTCGAGCTGCTTCACCAGCTCGCCAGAAGTGGTTTCGTCGTGGGGGTCGGATTCGTGTGTTTTGATGCTCATTGACGCAATGTCTGTCCTATCTCGATACATGTCAATTACACACGCTCACGAACGCAATGCCCGTGCGGCGTTGCCGGCGACTCTCGCCTCAGTCGCATAGGGCGTCCTGGGCCTGATGACGGGTCTTTTCATGCCCGGAGGGCAGGTCGGCGTTCGGGTCGAGCAGCCAGGCGGCGATATCGGCCTCGGTGCGCTCACGCTGGGTGTAGCGGGTCAGCATGTGGTAGCCCTGCGGGTAGAGCGCCAGGCGGATGGCGTCATCCTCGGGCAGACGCTCGAGCAGCGCGCACATCGCCTCCGGCGGAATGATCTCGTCCTCGGCCAGCCAGCGCTTCACCTCGGGATCGTCGGTGGGCTCGATGCCCAGGCGCTCTGCCGTGCTGGAAGGAAAGCTCAGGGCGGGGAAGAGACGCACGCCAATCCATAGGCTCAGACGCTGATACCAGGGCATGGTCTCGAAACCCCATGCCGCGGGCGAGATCAGCACACTGCCCTTCACCGGGGGCGGGCTGTCGCCGCTCAGGGCGAGAAGCGCCACGGCGCCGCCCATGCTGTGGCCCACCAGGTAGCGCGGAGTCTCGGGATGGCGCTCGCTAAGCAACTCGGCAAGCAGGGTGACATCGGCGGCCAGCCGTTCATGGCCTGGCCAGATGCCCCGCTGAGCGGTAGCCCCGAAGCCGCGTTGGTCATGGGCATAGAGAGTAATCCCGCGGGATGTCAGAGCCTCGGCAAGGACCTCGAAGGTGCCTCCATGTTCGTTGAAACCGTGGATTCCGAGCGCGATGGCTTCCGGTTGGCCCTTGGCCGGCCAGTGGTGAAGCGGTAGCCGGTAGCCGTCCTCGGCAATCACCTGGAGGGGTTGTAGGCTGGCCGCGTCGGTACCCGGGCCGGGCTGATGCTGCATGGTCTGACCGCAGCCGGACAGGCTCACCGCCAGCAGCAGGGCCGCCAGCGCAATCGCCGGGGCCTTGCCGAAACGGTTCACGGCGTCTCCGGATAGCCCAGGGCACGTCTCAGGCGCTCGGCATGGGCCGACACCCAGTGCGGGTCGATGGGTCCCCAGTCATGGATCACGTAACCCCCTATGTTGTGACGTTCACCTTCGCCTTTCGCGAAGCGACAATCGATATCAAGTTCGCAAAGGGCGGCGATGGTGTCCTGGGCAGTGCGACGCGGCATGCCGGTGGCTTTTGTGAGGGCCGGAACGCTGGCGCTGCCGCTGGCCACCAGGTGTGCCACGTAGAGGCGACGGTAGAAGCTGGTGCGGGTCTTGCTCAGGGTCATGCAAGGCATCCTTCGCGCTACAGGCTGACGCGGTCGATATGGCGGCGGAAATACATCTCCAGGCGCAGGGTCAGCGCCCAACGCGGGTCGCGGTCGGCATCCCGGGGGAAGTGCAGCGAGGGGGCGACGTCCAGGAAGGTATAGCCCTTGTGGATGTCACGGCGAAACCGCACTTCGAGATAGCTGTCCTCGATGACGGGGCGTGATCCGCTTTCGCCGATCACCCCGCCGGAGGTGCGCAGCACGCTGCGACGGTTGAGGTGGCGGTTGAGCTCCACGGTCTGGCTGAACTCGAGGTGGTCGACCTCTTCGCGCCACTGGACGTTGGTGAGAAAGCGCAAGTGGCGGCTATCGTCGAGCGGCCTCCCCAGGTTCCAGCGGGTGCGAGCGGAGTAGCCGTCACCGTTGAACCAGGAGAGGCGGTTGTCGCTGTGCAGCTGCCAGGGGCCGTCCTCCAGGGTCCAGAGCCGCTGGCTGGTCAGGCGCGCGTAGGGCTCCAGCGGCAGACGCAGCTTGATGCCGGCGCCGAGCCGGGTGTTCCAGTGGCGGGTCTTGTCCCGGTCGCCGAGGCGGTTCAGGCCCACCAGCAGGCTGCCGAGGCTGTCGGCGCGGTCATCGGTGAGCGCCGACTCCCGTTCCGCCAGGGTACCGCGGGTCTCGTCGGGCTCGCTCTCGATGATCAGTCGCAGGCGCTCCTCAGTGGTGGGCAGGTCGAGGCGGAAACGGGCGCCCAGGTCCTGGTCGAAGGGCTCGCCTTCGCGCCAGTCCCATTCCTGGCTGAGGCGCAGGTAGGAGTCGGTATTCACGGTCAGCGCATCGGTGGTGCCGAAGAAGCCGTCGATGCCGCGGGAGGTGCTCTCCACCCAACGCGAGAGGCGGGCATGAAAGGGCCCGAGCTGCTTCTCGGCCCACGCCGGCAGGTCGCTGTCGTCGTCGACCTCCGAGATGTCGGCATGGGCGGCCAGGCCAAGGGTGACCAGCCACATGGCCACCAGTGTGCGCAATCCCTTCATCTCCGCGTCCCTTGCCTGTTTCGGAGAAGTCTACCGGCTTCGCCATCCTCGACACCATCGTCTTGCACCCGCGGGAGCGGATTTCCGCGCATGGGCGTTCGGCGGAGTCACGTTGATCAATGTCAATGCAGGCTGACAGACAGCTGCCATGCTGAAAGGAGATCCTGTATGTCAGGGAGCGCCCCGGCACGTTGCCTCGTTGCTGGAAACAGGTAGGAGGAAAACGCATGAGCTGGAATGTTTTCGTGATCGGGATGGATGAGTTGGCTCGGCAACTGCTACTGAACCTCCGGCACGTCGAGGACTATGCCTTCCATGAGCTGCTGTCGCTCGAGGAGGTGGTGCATGCCGACGAGTACCCCTTCGCTCGGCTGACGTCGGACGCCCTCGCGCAGCTCGAGCGATTTCCTGGCCCGGTGGATGCCATCGTCGGTTATTGGGACTTTCCCACAAGCGGGCTACTGCCGGTCCTGCGCCGGGAAAAGGGGTTGCCCGGCCCGTCGCTGGAGGCCTTCCTCAAGTGCGAGCACAAGTACTGGAGCCGCCTGGAACAGGCGCGAGCCGTGTCGGAGTGCGTACCTGATTTCCAGGCGCTGGACCCCTTCGATGATCGGGTGATCGAAGCGGTCGAGATCGACTACCCGTTCTGGATCAAGCCGATAAAGGCGCACTCCTCCCACCTCGGCTTTCGGATCGAGGACGCCGATCCACTGCGCGAGGTGCTGCCGGTCATTCGCGAAGGCATCGGGCGTTTCGGACGACCCTTCGACGAGATCACCGCCCTCGCCGAGCTGCCCGAGGCGGTGGCGGCAGTCACCGGGCATCATTGCATCGCCGAGTCGATCATCTCGTCCGGCCGTCAGTGCACCCTGGAAGGCTACGTCCAGAACGGCGAGGTTCATGTGGTAGGCATCGTCGATAGCCTGCGCGACGCCACGCGCCCCTCCGTGCTGCTGCGCTACGAGTATCCTACTTCGCTGCCCGACGAGGTGCAGGAGAGGATGCTGGCGATCACCCGGCGTTTTCTCGCCCGCATCGGCTATGATGATGCGCCCTTCAACATCGAGTACTTCCTGGATGAGGAGAACGATCGTATCTGGCTGCTGGAGATCAATGCCCGGATCTCGCGCTCCCATGCGGCGATCTTCCAGCTGGTCGACGGGGCGCCGCACTTCCAGGTGATGGTGGACGTGGCGCTGGGCATTCCGCCTCGCATGCCGCACCGGGAGGGCCGCTATCCCTTTGCCGCCAAGCAGATGCTGCGGGTCTTCGAGGATGGATGGGTGCGCCGGGTGCCGTCGGATGAGGAGATCCGCCGGGTCGAGAAGGTATTCCCCGGAACCCTGGTGCATCTCAACGTGCACGAAGGCATGTGTCTTTCGGAACTCATGCACCAGGATTCCTTCTCCTGGGAACTTGGCGTGTTGTTTACCGGCGCGGAGAGCCGAGAGGCGTTGACAGAACGGATCGAGGAGTGCCGGCGGATGCTGCCCTTCGAGATCGAGCCGCTGTCCTCGCAGGATCGTTCCTGAGTCATCATTACCCTTGTAGGAGACCGCCATGCGTGTCGTGACCGATTTTCCCCATTCGGTCGAGTGCCGGGATCCCGTCTGGATCTCCATGGACGACGGGGTCGAGCTGTGCGCTCGGATCTGGCTGCCGGAGGACGCCGAAGAGGCCCCGGTGCCGGCCATCCTCGAATATATCCCCTACCGACTGCGTGACGGCTCCGCGCGGCGAGATGCCATGCATCACCATTATTTTGCCGGGCACGGCTATGCCTCGCTGCGGGTGGATCTGCGTGGCAGCGGTGATTCCGGTGGCGTGCTCACCGACGAATACCTGGAACAGGAGCTGGTGGACGGCGAGGCGATCCTGCGCTGGATCGCCGCCCAGCCATGGTGCAACGGCAAGGTTGGCATGATCGGCATCTCCTGGGGCGGTTTCAATGGCCTGCAGCTGGCTGCCCGGCAGCCCCCCGAGTTGCGTGCTGTGGTCAGCGTCTGCTCCACGGACGACCGCTACGCCGACGATGTGCATTACATGGGCGGCTGCCTGCTGGGTGACAATCTCTCTTGGGCCTCCACCATGTTTGCCTACAACTCGCTGCCGCCGGACCCGATTATCGTCGGCGACGCCTGGCGCGAGATGTGGCATCGGCGACTCGAGGGCAGCGGCCTGTGGCTGGCCACCTGGCTCGAGCATCCGCACCGGGACGCCTACTGGCAGCACGGCTCCATCTGCGAGGACTTCTCCCGGGTCGAGGTGCCGGTGCTGGCCGCCAGCGGCTGGGCGGACGGCTACTCCAATGCCGTCAAGCGGCTGGTGGCGAACCTGCCCGGCCACTGCCAGGGGCTGATCGGCCCCTGGAGTCACAAGTACCCCCACCTCGGTGAGCCGGGGCCGGCCATCGGCTTCCTGCAGGAGTGCCTGCGCTGGTGGGACCAGTGGCTGAAGGGCGTGGACAGGGGCGTGGAGCGAGATCCCACGCTCCGGGTGTGGATGCAGGACAGCATGCCGCCGACCACCCGCTATGGTTGCCGGCCGGGGCGCTGGGTGGCGGAGCCGAGCTGGCCATCGCCCAATATCAGTCACTGGCGCCTGCCGCTGGCGCCGGGGCGGCTGGCCCTGGACGGTTCGCCCTGTGGCGAGGAGACCGCACTCACCGTGCAGTCGCCATTGACCTGTGGCCTCTTCGCCGGCAAGTGGTGCTCCTATGCGGCTGGCCCCGACCTGGCCCACGACCAGCGAGAGGAAGACGGCGGGGCCCTGACCTTCGACAGTCCGCCACTGGAGGATTCCCTGGAGATGATGGGCGCGCCGGAGCTGGAGCTGGAGTTCTCCGGCGACCGGCCCGTGGCGATGGTGGCGGT
>JAGXGN010000073.1 GCA_024636705.1 Halomonas sp. | reverse complement strand
CTCGAGGAAGGCCGGCAGTGACAGACCGGACTGGAACTGGATGGGATTGCGAGCCATGGCGCTAACTCCTTGACCTTTCGAACACTTTCAGTGTAGATCAATACTGGCCTGACGGCTGATTAAGATGAGTAATCAGGAAAAACTAACTACACTGAAAAAAGCATCAAGCAAGGCAATTGTTACAGTGATATATAATATAAAAGAGGATAATACAGATGAATATCCTCAATAAATTGCTGATGTGTACCATGACAATCATTACCTTCACGGTGGCCTCTGCAGAAGAGCTAGCCGTTGAAGCCGTCATGTCACCCCAGGACCAGATACGCTACGACCTCGAGGACGATTCCATGCGGATCGTTCTACTCGCCAATCGCGCAGGCACGGCAAAGGGCACCGGTCTGCTCGATGGAGCCACCGTCAACGAATACGGCATGCATTCGATCGTGCCAGGGGCAGACGGCAATGCCCGCGGCTACCTGGTGTTCGAGGATGCCGATGGGGATAAGGCCTACGCCGACTGGAGCCTTCGCGCGGTGTTCGTGCCGAGCGAGGAGGAAGACAAGATGACGCTGCTCGACAACGGCGTCTGGGAGATCGTTGGTGGAACCGGCAAGCACCAGGGCCTGAAAGGCGCCGGGACGCTGAACATGCAGGCCGTCAACGCCACCGACCGCAACTACATCCTCAACGGAAACCTCGTCCCGGCGAACTGACTGGAGGGTGAATCGTACCGGCTTCTCGGCGCCAGAAAGCGATCATCTGCAGCGCATCTCCCTGCTGCGAGATCCGACTGATCGGCGAATTCGAGGAGCCGGACGATCATCTGGTCGATCATCGTGACCCGCTGCGGGTCCGCCATTCGCTGCCCGCCATCGACGCCGGCAAGATCACCGCGGCACTCTGGCGCTTCCTGATACCCTGACCGGAACGATTGTCGTTGGCCGGCCTCCAAGAGGCAGCCATTCACGGGGCATGGACGAAACCGCTGCCCCCTTGCGCACGGAGATCCTGATGCCCGATCCCAATGATCCACGCCACGACCCACGCCAGAACGCCGCCTGGCGGGCCGCCCAGGAGTGGCGACAGCGTGCCAGCCAGACCCAACCCACCGGCCTGCTGGGCAGCCTGAAGATGCTGCTCACCTGGCTGCTGGTCGGCGCCATGATGATCGTCGCCATGGTGCTGGGTCTCTTCTTCCTGCTGCTCGGCTGGGCCTTCCTGCCGATCCTGCGCTATCGAATGAAGAAACGCATGGAGGCCATGCGTGCCGACCAGGCCGAGGATATCGGCAGCGGCGTTCACTACAGCGAAACGCACTATCGGGAAACCCGCCATGGAAGCCACACCCACCGCGAGCAGCGGGTGCTGGAAGGCGATTATGTGGTGCGGGATGTGGACAGCAAGGAAGATAAGGATAAAAATAAAAAATGACCCACCGGTGGCAGGTCATTTTTTCGAAAGGTGAAAGCAGCTTATATCAGTTTAGAAGCCCAGTAAGAACAGGAGTATCACCTGGATCTTCCAGTTCGGTCCAGCCTTCCAAACGACCCGAGACTGGTTTATAAAGCGTACTGGAATCGACAGCTGTAAAATTGATACCACCATTATTAATAATACTACCACCCGCGACTATTGAGCCAAAAATAGCTGAAGTACCATTTTGAGTAAAATCCCCGACAGACCAGAACGCTGCATACGTCTCAGCGACGGTGGTACCATTCAGCAGGATATTCCCGCCTGACACAACAAGCGTATCGATTCCAATCAGGTTACCTTCATCATCAGTAATCGGATTACCATCTACATCAAGATTTTCTGCGGAAACAGTGGCAGCGCCCGAATGGGTAATATTGCCTGCAGCCATCACAGTAACGCCTTCAAAAGTTTCACCGGTAACAAGATCCCCTTGACAAAAATAGATGTAATTCCGATCCATAATTTTGACCTCGTTATCAAGGTCTATTTCAACATCGCGACCATCACCGAAGGCAGGGGGCTCAACGAGAGGCCCTGTAGTGGAACATTCCCCAGTACCAGGATCATACGGCAAAACTGTAATATAGCTCCCAACCCCATCCGTATTCGGTTCTTTAAGGCTCCAAACTCCAGTAGTCTCGTCTATATAATTAGTCTTAATATGATTAATAAATGACTGTGCTTTGGGAACAGGAATTTCAGCAGCACCTGAAGCTGTACAAACGAAATTTAAACAATCAGATCCATCGCTATTGGCTGGAACTTCAAAATCAGCCGTTCCACTAGCGGTAACACTACCAGTAGAAGGAAATCTGATATTACCCTGGGTCCTGATTTTTAGACTAAGGTCACCATTAGAATGAACATCACCATTGATTACAGAATTGCCAGGAATTGTGATATCGCCATCTGCCAACATGGATTTAAACGCATCATATCCAGGCGGAACAATCTCTACCTTAATCAATCTAGCAGTTTCATAATCACCATCAGGAACGACACCCCTGCTATAACCAATTACATGAGCACTGTCCACGCCAGCATCCTGACACTTCATAATAGCAGTAAATGTTTTGGTCAACCCACCGCCAGATATATCTCCAGGCTCTGTAAGTGTAGCATATTGACCTGAACCATCCGACACAACGGACCAATCCCCCGAACCGGAAAGAGATGTCCCTATGTCAGAGCAAAATGTGGGGCCACCGGGATTATACGTGAATGCAAGCACGGCATCCAGCATATCATTCACACCTGCTTCAGCTGCCTGCAAAGCGCTGACAGCAAAGCGATGGTTACCCGCCATTCTTTCTTCAAGTTGAGATGACTGAAAACTTGATACGCCAAAGAGAGTGGCGATCAAGAGCACCACCATGCTGACAATCAAGGCTATGCCTTTTTGAGATTTCATGATCCATTACCCCAAAGTTCCAGTGCCTGCCCTACCGCTGAACGATTCGCGATCGTAAAATTATAGGTCTGATCATCAAGCCTATCAAGTGGGTCTATCATTGTGATGGTAACGCGAACTCCCAGACCAAATTGGATGTAACTAAAATTTAAATTGGCAATTCCAAGCGCAATAGAATCACCAGATGCAACATCTTCAATCTGGACACTTCCGCATGCTGACTTGACAGAAATTATATTAGATGATGACTGATAATACTGAATTGTAAACACTTCTTCTGAAGCACAGATAGAATTTCCCTTTTCAAAGCGCAACGTTATTTTATCACTATCACTTAACACAGCACCACTAGTGTCCAACATATCAGTCTCGTTTGAACTTCTGATATCGTAAGAGAGAGAATCAATGATAAAACGCAATGTTTCCTGACGCTCCAGAATAGCAAGCGAGTGATTGAATGTTTTATTGCTGGTAACAAACAATTGAAACGCACCAAGCGTGATCAGCAGACCAACCACCAAGGCAACCATCAACTCGACGAGAGAAAACCCTCGCGATCTTTTGCATGCCAAAAAAGAACTATGAAACCCCATGGCATCTCCTCCGGCCACCCTCATCAGGACCCATCTATCATACTCGTTCGATAAACAAGTTCAGAGACATTCTCAGTAAAAAACCTTTCATCAACCCAACTCACGGTAATCGTATATCTACAAGTTGTACCTTCTCTATCTACAGTTGCAGAAGCATCATTTACCAAAGAAGGAAGATGCTTTACCCATTCCGCATACCAGAGATCAAAAATTTCATTATCTGTTATGTCAAGCGACTTAGTGGGGTTACTACCGACAACAGCAGGATCATAGTCAGGGTTATTAATTAATAAAACGTCTTGGGCTGATGGGCATGTCAGTGGATAGGAGCCAACCCCTTGCATGCCCAATTGAATCCATAACCGCTCAACTATATCCTGTGCAGCCATAGTCGCCACTGAACGCTGATAGGAGACATGTGCTCCTTGCATTGCTTTTAGTTGCATTGATGCCAACCCTAACACGCCTACCGCCAAAACCACCAAAGCAACGAGAGCCTCTACCAGGGTGAACCCAAAATCATGACGAAGAGATAACAATTTCATGATTGAGGCCTCACGATATTTCCTGCGGCATTAACTTCTATCTCTTTATCACCAATGCCTATTTTACATAAAGTAAAATCACAATAATTTCTTCGACCCAATCCATTAAACTCAACTTTTCCGAGCTCCCCATCATTGACAGTGATACTCCCGTTAGTCGAGGAAAATGACCTCAACGGAGGATCAACTGGATCACCGAATTCATCTACTAACGCAACCTCCATTTCCCATTTCCCAGCATCAGTGCTTATCTGGGCTCTAACGACAGACCTTTTTTTGACGGCCTCACTTCTCGCAAAATGCAGCCCCGTCAACACATTATTGTACTCGGCAGCCAAACGACTACTTGCGATAAAGGAACTAAAGTTGGGTATGGCTATAGTCGCCATGATGACGAGCACAGCAATCGTCACCAAAAGCTCAATAAGAGTAAATCCTCGGTTATTCATGGTTACCAACAATCTCCAGGATCGGAAGACAATCCATTACCTGACCCTTTTTCACCATTGCTTTTCATCCAAAGTACTTCACACCCTTCAACAACCCTAGTTCCTCCGGACGCTTTCAAAGTAAATGATGCGCCACTCGCCGCCAAGGCAATCGTCGGATAAACGTCATCAGGTGAAGAAGTAGTAACCAAACAACCAGTGGCAGGATATGTACTTGATACCGTATAGCATCGCTCCATTTCAGAAGCCGCTTGCATAAGACCAGACTTCCCATCCGTGACCCTCGCCCTTTCCACATAACCCTGGTAGCTAGGAATCGCTATCGCCGCCAGGATTCCGATCACGGCTACCGCTATCATCAATTCGATGAGCGTGAAGCCGGCGCTGCGCCGGGTGCTGCCTGTCGGGGCCTGGGGCCTGGATCGTATGGTCGGGTGCGTCAAGACGCGCGCCTCCATGGTTCGGTTACGTTCGGTTTCAGTATGTATCAAGTTACGCCTTTCCGATAGGGGCTACCACAAAAAGCCGGGCCCTGCCCGGCTTCCCTGCCTTTTCTTCTGTGTGATGGCTCACCCGGGGTCAGCCGCCACTCACTTCCAGCCTAGTCGCTGGCGATCACCCTTTCACGCACCTCCCGCGGCATCGAGAAGGTGATGGTCTCGGCACGGCCGTCACGCCGATGGATTCAATACCTTTGACCCAGGAGGGGTCGATCTGTTCGGCGTTGTCGAACAGATCGAGATCTATCACCCTTGACCATGCTCCCTGATGTACTGCTTCAAAGCCTGGTCGATGCGCCGCTGCCACCCCTCCCCCTCCGCCTTGAAGTGCTCGACCACGTCCTGAGATAGACGAATCGATGTCTTCACCTTCGTCGGCGATTGCTGCTTGCCTCGCTGGCCAATGGTGCGCTGCAGTTTGGCAGGCAGTACCTCGGAAATCGGACGCATACGCTTCACATCGGCGTCTGTGAGCTCGCGAACCTCTCCCTCTTTATCTGTGAGTCGCGTTTTCATAGCGGCGCACCTCCCACAGTTAATGACACGGCAGTCTGCGAAAGCGAATTTTTATTGTATGGACAAAAAGAGGCTAATGGAAGTGCTATCTCTGTAGCCGCTACCCACCTTGCAAGGTGGCGGAAGGAAGCCAGGTAATGATCACACGGCGGCGGGTCTAGTCGCTGGCGATCACCCTTTCACGCAGCTCCTTCGGCATCGAGAAGGTGATAGCACCTCCAAAATCTACCTTGTCGTAGCATGGAAGCCGTGCTACCGTTATACCATGATTGTTAATTTCAAAGACAAAGGTACTGAAGACCTTTATAACGGAGTCGCCTCCAAGGCTGCCCGAAAGGTATGCCCGCAGTCTTTGTGGCGAATCGCGTCAAGAAAGCTTGAATTACTGGATTCTGTTGTTCATCGGGATGAACTAAAAGTCCCTCCAGGTAACCGGCTGGAAGCTTTGTCTGGCGACAGAGCTGGTCAGTACAGTATCCGGGTGAACGAGCAATACCGAATCTGTTTTAAATGGACGGAAGCGGGGCCAGATGAAGTAGAGTTAACTGATTACCACTAGAGGTGAAATATGATCCGCATCCCTACACATAGGCAGCCGATACATCCCGGCGAAATGCTGGTAGAAGAGTTTCTGCGTCCTATGAATATCACACAGCGGCAACTGGCTGATGCTATTCATGTTCCATACCAGCGAGTTAATGAGTTGGTTAATCAGAAGCGTGGCATCACGCCGAGTACAGCGCTTCGTTTGGCTCGTTTTTTTGGTGTCTCTGCTGACTTTTGGCTCAACCTGCAAGTTAGATGGGACCTTTATAGGACACAACAAGCGGAGCAGGATGATTTGGCCGAAATTCAAGATGTTACTCACTGGCAAAAGATGGCCTAGCGCCGTACCTCGCGTCTACTCGCTAGCAATCACCCTTTCACGCAGCTCTTTCGGCATCGAGAAGGTGATGGTCTCGGTTCGGCCGGCGAGCTCCTCGGGGACCGTGGCGCCCAGCGACTGCAGGCGCTCGATCACGCCCTGGACCAGCACCTCCGGGGCGCTGGCACCCGCCGTCACGCCGATGGATTGAATACCTTTGACCCAGGCGGGATCGATCTGTTCGGCATTGTCGATCAAATAGGCCGGGGTCCCGATCCGTTCGGAGAGCTCGCGCAGGCGATTGGAGTTGGAACTGTTGGGGCTGCCGACCACCAGCAGCAGGTCACTGCCGGCGGCGAGCTCACGCACGGCGTCCTGGCGGTTCTGGGTGGCGTAGCAGATGTCATCCTTGCGCGGCCCCTCGATGACCGGGAACTTGGCGCGCAGGGCGTCGATCACCCGGGCGGTGTCGTCCATGGAAAGCGTGGTCTGGGTGACGAAGGCCAGCCGGCTCGGGTCCTTCACCTCCAGGTTCGCCGCGTCCTCCTCGTCCTCGACCAGGTAGATGGCGCCGCCGTGGGCGGTGTCATAGCGGCCCATGGTGCCCTCCACCTCGGGATGGCCCTGGTGACCGATCAGGATGCATTCCTGGCCGCGGCGGGCGTAGCGCAGCACCTCCAGGTGGACCTTGGTCACCAGCGGGCAGGTAGCATCGAAGACGCGCAGGCCGCGACGGTCGGCCTCTTCCTGAACGGCGCGGGAGACGCCGTGGGCGGAGAAGATCACGATGACATCGTCGGGCACCTCGTGGAGTTCCTCGACGAAGACGGCCCCGCGCTTACGCAGGGTATCGACCACGAAGCGATTGTGGACCACTTCGTGACGCACGTAGATCGGCGGGCCGAAGACGTCCAGCGCCCGGTTGACGATCTCGATGGCGCGATCGACCCCGGCGCAGAAGCCGCGCGGGTTGGCCAGCCTGATTTGTATGGAGTCAGCTTGCATGGGCTCGGTCTGCGTGGTGTCAGGTTGCATAAGGGCCTTACCTTGGTATATCAGTCAAAAATGTCGTCGAGAGCATCAGCCGTAAGCACGCGCTCGGCCCAGCGGTCCAGCGCGTCCATTTCGGCGACTTCCACCCTGGAGACAATCTCCTCGGGAAGCTCGCCGAACTTAAAGGCGAGCTGCTTCAGCAACATCTCGGCACGACCGCTTCGAGCCCCTTGCTGCACCCCCTGTTGCATACCTTGCTGCATACCTTGCTGAATACCGCGCTTTTCCGCGATACGCTCGAATGATGTGACATACGTCATCTTTACTTCCTCCTCGAAGCGAGCCATCTGGACTTCCAGTTGCTCCTCCAGCGCCAGCGGCAACTCCAGCATCCAGTCAATCAGCCTTAACAACTCCAGCACCTCGGTTCGTGTGAAGCCACGCCGGTAGAGCCGCTTCATCAAGCTGAACTTGGTAACCAGTCTAGCGTCGTTGTCTCCCCTGGTTCTGTGCGCTTCCAGCTGTGACAACACTACGACAGCGAAAGGGTTGGTGCTGTTCTCGAGCGCCAGACGATCATTCCCCACTTTCTGGAGATCCACCACCGGAAAGCTGAAGCTCAGTCGCGTCTGCCACAGGCCCTGCTCATGGCGGCCAATCATTCGATGGCTACCTTTGTCCGTCAGGATAGCTACGCTGGCGATACGTCGCTGCGGATACTTGTCCTGCAGCCGATAGTAGTAGCGGTACATCCTGGCATTGAAGTGCCGATCGGCCTTCCCTTGCACCTCGACATGGATCAGCACCCAGGTCTCGCTGCCATCCAGGGTGTAGACCTTCACCAGCTTGTCGGCGTGTCGACGGCCAGCTTCGGTGTCACGCACTACCTGTTGCAGTTCCTTGTCGAGAAACTCGTGCGGACGCTGCCAGTCGATGTCTCGATACATCTCTGGCATCAGCAGCTGCAGAAATTGCGGGAAATAGTGCTCCAGCGCCTCTTTCCAGGGGGAGTCGAAGTCGCTGCTACTGCTCACCGCTTCTACCATCCAGCCACCTCAGTGCGTCGTTGCGGGCTGCACGTCCAGAACTTCTACCTCGAAGGTCAGGGTACGCCCTGCCAGGGGGTGATTGAAGTCTACCTCCACCTGTCGCTCACCGATGGCCTTGATCACCCCGGGCAATTCATTGCCGTTGGCATCGGCGAAGGAGACCACCGCGCCCACTTCGGGGGCCAGTTCCTGGAAGTCATCACGCTTGAGCTTCTGGACGTTCTGCGGATTGTGCTGACCGAAGGCGTGCTCGGGGGTGATCTCGAAGCGGCCGCTCTCGCCGGCGCCCAGCCCCTTGAGGGGATGCTCGAAGCCGGGCGGCAGGTTGCCGTCGCCCAGTTGGAAGGTGGCCGGGGCCTTGTCGCGGGTGGAGTCCACCACGGTGCCGTCTTCCAGCTCGAGGGTGAAGTGCAGGGTAATCTCCATGCCCTCGTCGATAAGATGCCCTTGGCTATTCTGGTCGCTCATGATGTCTCGGACTCGGTAAGAATGGTTTGGGTTCGGTGCTATCGCCGGGCGCCTATCGGCGCCATTCGCCCGGCAGAGCCAGCCTCCCACAAGGTCCCTTCGAGGACTTGAGCTCTTCAGCCGCGGCGGCGCGCCCGGCGCTTCTCGCCGATCACCGATTCCCAGATCAGCCCGATGGCGCCCAGGGTGATGCCGATGTCCGCCATGTTGAAGGCCGGGTAGTACCAGCCGGCCACATGGAAGGAGAGGAAGTCCACCACGTAGCCGTGTACCAGGCGGTCGTAGAGGTTGCCCAGCGCACCACCGATGATCCCCGCCAGAGACGCCGCCAGCAGCGTCTCGCCGGCCTTGAGACGGGTCAGCCAGACCGTCAGGCCGATACTCGCCCCCAGGGCGACGACGGCGAAGAACCAGCGCTGCCAGCCGGGGTGATCGGCCAGAAGGCTGAAGGCCGCGCCAGTGTTGTATAGCAGCGTCAGATCGAAGAACGGCAGCACCGCCACCGGCCGGGCGTAGTCGAGCAACCCACTGGCCAGATACTTGGTGGCCAGGTCGAGGATGATGATCGCCACGGCCAGCCACAACCAGCGCAGGGGCCTGTGCATCGGCGGCACCGCGACGGCCCCACCTGCATCCGTCTGCTTGCTGGATGACGCTTGGCGATCAGGCATAGTGACGCGTCTCTCCAGGGCCATCCGGCAGGTTGCCGATGCAGCGCCCGCACAGGTCGAGATGCTCAGGATGGGTGCCCACGTCCGGGCGATGGTGCCAGCAGCGCTCGCACTTGTGGTTCGGGCTCTCAGCCACGGCCACCTTCAGCCCCTCGAGCTCGGTGGCCTCCGCGTCCTCACCCTGGCCGAGCGGCGCCAGGCGTACCTCGCTGGTCAGCATCACGAAGCGCAGCTCGTCGCCCAGCTTGGCGAGCGTACCCTCCAGGGCGTCGTCCACGTAGAGGGTGACCTCGGCGGCCAGGCTGCCCTTGATCGTCTTGGCGTTGCGGGCGTCCTCCAGGCACTTGTTGACCGCCTGCTTGACCTCGAGCACCTGCTCCCAGAAGTCGCGGCCCATGGCGGCGTCATCCGCGAGTGTCTCGAGCCCCGTGGTGTACTCGGCCAGCAGCACGCTGTCGACGCGCTCACCGGGGATGTTCTCGAAGATCTCCTCGGCGGTGAAGGAGAGGATCGGCGCCACCCAGCGGGAGAGCGCCTCGACCACCTGGTAGAGCGCGGTCTGGGCGCTACGGCGCGCCACGGAGTCGGCCTGGGTGGTGTACTGGCGGTCCTTGATCACGTCCAGGTAGAAGCCGCCGAGCTCCCGGGCACAGAAGCCGTGCACCTGCTGGTAGACGTCGAGGAAGCGGTACTCTTCATAGGCGGTTTGAATGCGCGCCTGCAGCTGGGCGGCGCGGTCGACCACCCACTGGTCCAGGGCCAGCATGTCATCGAAGGCCACTTGGTCGCGGTTCGGGTCGAAGCCACTCAGGTTGGCGAGCAGGAAGCGCGCGGTGTTGCGGATGCGGCGGTAGACATCGGCGGTGCGCTTGAGGATCTCGTCGGAGACCGCCATCTCGCCGCCGTAGTCGGTGGAGGCGACCCACAGGCGCAGAATGTCGGCGCCGAGCTTGTCCATCACCTCCTGGGGCGCCACCACGTTGCCTACCGACTTGGACATCTTGCGGCCCTGGGCATCCACGGTGAAGCCATGGGTCAGCAGGCCGCGGTACGGCGGGTGACCGTCGATGGCGCAGCCGGTCAGCAGCGAGGAGTGGAACCAGCCGCGGTGTTGGTCGGAACCCTCCAGGTACAGATCGGCGATCGGGCCCTGCTCGTGGCCGTGGGGGTGCGAGCCGCGCAGCACGTGGCGATGGGTGGTGCCGGAATCGAACCAGACGTCCAGGGTATCGGTGACCTTCTCATAGTCGGCGGCCTCCTCGCCCAGCAGCTCCGCGGGATCGAGGCGGAACCAGGCATCGATGCCCTCGGCCTCGATACGCTGCGCGGCCGCTTCCATCAGCTCGACGGTGCGCGGGTGCAACTCGCCGGTGGCCTTGTGCAGGAAGAAGGGGATCGGCACGCCCCAGTTGCGCTGGCGGGAGATACACCAGTCCGGGCGGTTGGCGATCATGCTGTGCAGGCGCGCCTGGCCCCAGGCCGGCGTGAACCGGGTCGCCTCGATGCCCTCGAGTGCTCGCTCGCGCAGAGTCTTGCCGTGATTGTCCGTCAGGTCCATGCCCACGAACCACTGGGCGGTGGCGCGGTAGATCACCGGGGTCTTGTGGCGCCAGCAGTGCATGTAGCTGTGGGTGATGGTCTGGTGGGCCATCAGCGCGCTCACTTCATCGAGCTTGGCGACGATCTGCAGGTTGGCCTTCCAGATCATCTGGCCACCGAAGAACGGCAGGTCATCGACATAGACACCGTTGCCCTGCACCGGGCTCTCGATCTCGTCGAAGGTCATGCCATGGGCGCGGCAGGTGACGAAGTCATCGACGCCATAGGCCGGGGCCGAGTGGACGATGCCGGTGCTGCCCACCTCGACCTCGACATAGTCGGCCAGGTACACCGGCGACGGGCGATCGTAGAAGGGGTGGCGAAAGCGCACGCCGTCCAGCCGCTCGCCGGTGGCGGTGGCGACGATCTCACCCTCCAGTCCGAAGCGTTCCAGGCAGCTCTCCACCAGTTCCTCGGCCAGCACCAGCCACCGCTCGCCGGTATCCACCAGGGCATAGGTGAACTCGGGGTGCACGTTCAGCGCCTGGTTGGCGGGAATGGTCCAGGGCGTGGTGGTCCAGATCACCACGGCGGCCGGCTTGGGGAGCTCGGCCAGGCCGAAGGCGGCGGCCAGGCGGTCGGCGTCTTCCACCGGGAAGGCCACGTCGATGGCGTCGGACTTCTTGTCGGCGTACTCCACCTCGGCCTCGGCCAGCGCCGAGCCGCAGTCGAAGCACCAGTTGACGGGCTTCAGGCCCTTGAAGACATAGCCCGCCGCGACCATCTCGGCCAGGGCGCGGATCTCGCCGGCCTCGTTGGCGAAGTCCATGGAGCGGTAGGGATTGTCCCAGTCGCCGATCACGCCCAGACGCACGAAGTCGGCGAGCTGCCCCTGGATCTGCTCGGCGGCGTACTCGCGACACAGCGCGCGGGCCTTGCCGGGCTCGAGGTGCTTGCCGTAGGTGGTCTCGACCTTGTGCTCGATGGGCAGGCCGTGACAGTCCCAACCCGGCACATAGGGGGCATCGAAGCCGGCCAGGTTCTTCGACTTGACGATGATGTCCTTGAGGATCTTGTTGACGGCGTGGCCGATGTGGATGCTGCCGTTGGCGTAGGGAGGGCCGTCGTGCAGCACGAATAGCTCCCTGCCCCGGCGCTCCTCGCGCAGGCGATGGTAGAGATCCATCTCCTTCCACTGCGCCACCCGGGCGGGCTCCTTCTTGGGCAGCATGCCGCGCATGGGGAAATCGGTTTCTGGCAGGTTCAGCGTGTGCTTGTAGTCGCTCATATCCTGTGGATCAGCCGTCGTCGTGGTCGGCAGGATGGCCCGCCGAGGAATCGGAAATCAAGGGCTCGCGCGCCATGGGCGCCGATGCCAGGGGAAGTGAATCATCCTCGCCGGCATGCCGGGCAACGGCACCGTCGGCGGGGTGCTGTAGAAAGAAGGCCCGAGCACGCTTCTGGTCGGCGGCGATCTGGACCTTGAGGGTGTCGAGATCATCGAACTTCACCTCGCCGCGTAGCTTTGCGCAGGGGAACACCGTCAGTCGCTCGCCATAGAGGTCGCCATCGAAATCGAACAGGTGGACCTCCAGCACCGGTCGAGTGCCGCCCAGGGTGGGGCGCCAGCCGATGTTGGCCACCCCGGGCAGGCGGCGGCCGTCGGGGAGTTCGGTGATCACCGCATAGACGCCATGCAGCGCCAGCGGCAGTGCCGGCTGCGGCAGGTTGGCGGTAGGCACCCCGATGGTACGGCCGAGCTTCAGGTCGGGCACCACCCGGCCGCCCAGCTGGTAGGGGCGCCCCAGCATGGCGAAGGCCGCCACGAAGTTGCCACTGGCCAGCAGGGTGCGCACCCGGCTGCTGGAGACCCGCTCGTCGTCCAGGGTGAAAGTGCGGGTATGCTCGACGCCGAAGCCACGGCGCTCGCCCATCTCGACGAGCAGGTGGAAATCGCCACGGCGATCGCAGCCGAAGCGGAAGTCGTCGCCGACCACGAGGTGTCGCACGGCGAGACCCTCGATCAGCACCCGCTCGATGAAGGCCTCGCCGGTGAGGCGACGCAGGGCATCATTGAAGGGCAGGCAGAGCACCCGGTCGACGCCCGCCTGGCCGAGCAGGCGCACCTTCTCACGCAGCCGTGTCAAGCGCGGCGGTGCCTGGTCGCCGGCGAAGAATTCCCGGGGCTGGGGCTCGAAGACCACCACTGCGACCGGCACCCCAAGGGCCGCGGCCTTTTCGCGGCACTGGTCGAGAATCGCCTGATGGCCGAGATGCACGCCATCGAAGTTGCCGATGGTGGCCACGCAGCCGCGATCCGTGTCGCGCAGGTTGTGCAGTCCTCGGATCACTCGCATGGACATCGAGCCGGGCCTTGTGATGGTTCGCGACGAAGGGAAAAGACAAGATGGAACATTATACCGGAGAGCCGGCCCCTTGACAGCCGGCACTCTCTAGCCGCTTGGGGCTAATCCGGCGACAAGCCTCAACCCTTCATTCGGAAATGGCGGAGGCGCACCCCGGTGGCGGCGAGCCAGGCGAAGTAGATCGCCGCCCCTGCTACCACGAGCAGGGTAAGCCACTGCACCCGGGTCCAGACACCCCAGGCCAGCCAGTCCTGCCAGTCCGGCGAAAGCCACCAGAGCCCCAGCCCCATCACGGTACAGCCTCCCAGCAACTGCACGGCATAGCGCCTCCAGCCGGGCTGGAAGACCAGCACCCTCTCCTTCCACAGCAGCCAGCCCAGCAGGCCGGCGTTGAGAAAGGCCGACAGCGCCGTGGCCAGGGCCAGGCCGGCGTGGACCAGGGGCCAGATCAGGATCAGGTTGAAGACCATGTTGGCGACCATGGCGATGATGCCGATCTTCACCGGGGTCTTGGTATTCTGGCGGGCGAAGAAGCCGGGCGCCAGTACCTTGATCAGCATGAAGGCCACCAAGCCAACGGCATAGGCACGCAGGCTCATGGCCGCCATGGTGATATCGCCCTCGGTCATGGCGCCGTAGTGGAACAGCGAGATCAGCAAGGGTTCGGCGAGTATCACCAATGCCAGGGCCGCCGGCAGCCCCAGCAGCAGCACGGTGCGGATCGCCCAGTCGAGCATGGCCGCGAAATGCGCCCCCGAGGCATCCACATGGCGCCTGGAGAGCGCCGGCAGGATCACCGTGCCGATGGCGATACCGAAGACCCCCAGCGGGAGTTCCACCAGGCGGTCGGAATAGTAGAGCCAGGACACGCTGCCCGGCGCGAGCAGCGAGGCCAGCACGGTATCGAGCAGCAGGTTGATCTGGGAGACCGAGACACCGAACAAGGCCGGCACCATCAGCACGAGGATTCGCTTGACACCGCTATGGGCAAAATTCGGCCAGGGCCGCGGCATCAGCCCCAGGCGCACCAGGAAGGGCACCTGGAAGACCAACTGGGCGGCCCCGGCGATCAGCACGCCCCAGGCCAGCGCCATGGCCGGCTCGCTCATCAGCGGGGTGAGCAGCAGGGCCGCGCCGATCAGCGAAAAATTGAGCAGCACCGGGGTGAAGGCCGGCACCGCGAAGCGGTTCCAGGTATTGAGCACGCTGCCCGAGAAGGCGGTCAGGGAGATCAGCAACAGGTAGGGGAAGGTCAGCCGCAGCATGTCCGCGGTCAGGGCAAGCTTCTCCGGGTCACGGCCGAAGCCGGGGGCGAAGAGCCACACCAGCCAGGGGGACGCCAGCATGGCGATGGCGGTGATCAGCGCTAGCACCGCGGTGAGGCTGCCGGCCACCGCATCGAGCAGTTCCTTGACCTCACGCTTGCTGCCACGGGTGGCGTATTCGGAGAGCACCGGCACGAAGGCCTGGTTGAAGGCCCCTTCGGCGAACAACCGGCGCAGGAAGTTGGGAATCTTGAAGGCGACGAAGAAGGCATCGGCGCCACTGCCGGCACCGAACAGGGAGGCCACCACCACGTCCCGCGCCAGCCCGGCGAACCGCGAGAGCAGGGTCATGACGCTGACCACCAGGCCGGAGCGCATCAGGCCGCCGGCCTTGGGGGCCACGGCGCGGTCGTGCTCGGCAGGGGCCGGTGGCCGCGACTCGTCGTCCGGCTCCCGGGGCCCTCGCTGTGGTTCGTGATCCGTCACCCTGGGCTTCCTCGGCTGGCTCACTGCAATGATAGCGGCCACAAAAAAACCGGCCGCAGCCGGTTTTTCTTCTGGCGCTCGACCGGCTGACTTACGCCGCGAGAGCCTTGATCCGCTTGTTCAGGCGGCTCTTCATGCGTGCGGCCTTCTTCTTCGAGAGCACGTCCTTGTCGGCGATGCGGTCGATGACCGGCTGCGCCTTGTGGAACTCGGTCATCGCCACGGCGTGATCACCGTCGTTGATGGCCTTGATGACGCGCTTGATATAGGTGCGCACCATGGCGCGCTGGCTCGCCTTGAGGACACGACGGCCTTCGGACTGACGGGCGCGCTTGCGGGCTTGCTTGCTATTTGCCACTGAACTGTCTCCTTGGAGATTCTGTCGCCACCGCCCTCGGCGATGGCTTCGATAACGTATTGAGCCAACAGAAAAGACCTTGCCTTTCCGCCGGAGTGGCTATCTGGCCGACCGCTTGACATCAGCGATCGTTCACGGGCCGTGTCTGAGAGGATGGCGTATGCTATCACAGCCCGCACAGTGCTTGCTATAGCACCACCAGGTTGTCGCGATGGATCAGCTCCGGCGCCTCCATGAAGCCGAGGATGGCCTCGATCTGGTGGCTCGGCTTGCCAAGGATCTGGGCCGTATCATCCGCACCATAGTTGACCAGCCCCTTGGCCACGCGCTGGCCCTGGTCATCGACGCAGAGCACCATGTCGCCGCGACGGAACTGCCCCGCCACTGACTTGACTCCCACCGCCAGCAGGCTGGACCCCTTGTCGCGCAGGACCTTGACCGCGCCGGGGTCCAGGGTCAGGGTGCCGCGGACCTGAAGCTGGCCAGCCAGCCAACGCTTGCGCGCCGCCATGGGGGCATGGTCCGGGCCGAGCAGCGTGCCCAGCCGCTCCCCCGCCAGCAGTCGCGTCAACACGTCGGGCTGCCGGCCGCTGGCGATCAGGGTCGAGGCGCCGGAACGGGCGGCCAGACATGCCGCCTGGACCTTGGTGGCCATGCCGCCGCGTCCCAGGATGCCGCCACCCCCGGCCACGGCCGACAGGGAAGGATCGTCGGCGCGGCCCTCCTGGATCAGCTGCGCCGTGGAATGGTGACGAGGATCCGCATCGAAGAGTCCCTCCTGGTCGGTGAGGATCACCAGCAGGTCGGCCTCCAGCAGGTTGGCCACCAGGGCGCCCAGGGTATCGTTGTCCCCGAAGCGGATCTCGTCGGTGACGACGGTATCGTTCTCGTTGATCACCGGCACGACGCGCAGGCCGACCAGGGTGCGCAGGGCCGAGCGGGCGTTCAGGTAGCGCTTGCGATCGGAAAGATCGTCGTGGGTCAGGAGTACCTGGGCGGTGAGCCGGCCGTGACGAGCAAAGTGCGTCTCGTAACATTCGGTCAGGCTGTTCTGACCCACCGCCGCGGCGGCCTGCAATTCGTGCACCGCCGAGGGACGCACCTGCCAGCCGAGGCGCACCATCCCTGCGGCCACCGCCCCGGACGACACCAGCACCACCTCGTAGCCGCGCAGGTGCAAGGCGGCGATCTGGTCCACCCAACCGCCGATGGCCGCCTCGTCGAGGCCGCGACCGTCGTTGGTCAGCAAGGCACTGCCGATCTTCACCACCACCCGGCGGGCGCGACTCAGCGCCTCGCGGCCTGCCACCTGCGCGTTGCTTTCCATCAGCTCTCAACCCTCAGGGCGCATATTCGATCTCGACGTCGAAATCATCGTCGTCGAAATCATCGTCTTCCTCGTCGGGGCGCTTACGCCGACGACCCAGGCGCGCCTCGGTACGGGCGACGGATTCCTCTTCCATGCGGGTGCGCATCTCGCGGGCGCGCTCGGCGGCCTCCTCGTCCTCGTTCTCGAGCTGGCGCTGCTCGGTGAGCCAACGATGCGCGGCCTGGACCAGCGCGTCCGTGTTGTCACTGGAGATCGCCGAGATGCGAAACACCGGGCCGTCCCAGCCGAGGCGGCGCAGGATATCCTCGGCCCGGGCGTCGCGCTCGTTCTCGGGCAGCAGGTCGAATTTGTTGAGCACCAGCCAGCGCGGCAACTCGGCGAGCGCCGGGGAGAACTCGCCGATTTCATGGATGATCGCCTCGGCGGCCTCCACCGGGTCGGACTCGTCGAAGGGCGCCACATCGACGACGTGGAACAGCAGCTGCGTGCGGGTCAGGTGCTTGAGGAAACGCAGGCCCAGGCCGGCGCCGTCGGAGGCGCCCTCGATCAAGCCCGGCACATCGGCCATCACGAAGTGCTCGTGCATGCCGAGTTTCACCACGCCCAGGTTGGGCACCAGGGTGGTGAAGGGGTAATCGGCCACCTTGGGCTTGGCGGCGGAGACGGCGCGGATCAGCGTCGACTTGCCGGCATTGGGCATGCCGAGCAGGCCCACGTCGGCCATCACCTTCATCTCGAAGCGCAGGTTGCGGCGCTCGCCCTCGGTACCGGGTGTGGTGCGACGCGGGGCGCGGTTGGTCGAGGACTTGAAGTGAATATTGCCAAGCCCGCGGCGGCCACCTTGGGCCACCACCACGACCTGGCCGATCTCGGTGACATCGGCGATGACCTCGAGCGTATCCTCGTCGATCACCGTGGTGCCCACCGGCACCTTGACGTGCAGGTCATCGCCGGCCTTGCCGCTCATCTGCCGCCCCATGCCGGGCTGGCCGTTCTGTGCCTTGTAGAAGCGCTGGTACTTGAAGTCGATCAGGGTGTTGAGGGCATCGTCACCGATCAGGTAGACGCTGCCGCCATGACCGCCATCGCCACCGTCGGGCCCTCCCTTGGGCACGTACTTCTCGCGGCGGAAGCTCAGGCAGCCGTTACCACCCTTGCCGGCTTCCACGATGATCGAGGCTTCGTCGACGAACTGCATCTGTCATTCTCCTGACGGCGTCTGCCGTCCCACCCACTCGGGTATACATACAACTCGGGTATACGTACAAAAAGGCCCCGCCTGAGCGGGGCCTTCTCGCTGCAAGGGCCAGCGGTCTCAGGCAGAGACGACACTGACGAACTTGCGGTTCTTCGGACCCTTGGTCTCGAACTTGATCACGCCGTCATTCAGGGCGAACAGGGTGTGATCGCGTCCCAGGCCGACGCCGGTACCGGCGTGAAACTTGGTGCCACGCTGGCGAACGATGATGTTGCCGGCGGTGACGACCTGGCCACCATAGCGCTTGACGCCGAGGCGTTTAGATTCGGAATCGCGGCCGTTACGGGTGGAGCCGGCTGCCTTCTTATGAGCCATTGCAAAGTCCTCGCTCGTTCAGGGGTATCTCGAAAGACGATGGGCGTTCGGGTATCGCCTACGCGGAGATTCCGGTGATCTTGACTTCAGTGAACCACTGACGGTGGCCCTGACGCTTCATGGAGTGCTTGCGGCGGCGGAACTTGATGATGGTCACCTTCTTGCCACGGCCGTGAGAGACGACCTCGGCCGCCACCTTGGCACCCTCGACCAGCGGGGCACCAACGGTCACGTTCTCGTCGTTGCCGACCAGCAGGACCTCGTCGAAGGAGACCGACTCACCGGTCGGAATCTCGAGCTTCTCGAGCTTGAGGGTCTGACCTTCCTGAACGCGGTACTGCTTGCCACCGCTCTTGATAACTGCGTACATGCTGTTTTCTCCAGACCTCACCATGGATTGGCTCTTCATCGGCCTGCTTCGAGTGGCGCCCCTTCCGGCACCATCTGACAGGGAGCGTGATGAGTGGGCCGCGTATTATAACCACCTCGGCCATGCCATACAAGCGGGATCCGCCTTGCCGAGACAGGCGCCCCGCACCAAGGGTCCGTTTCCTTGACGGCCAGGAGAGGGGCCCATAGCATGGCATTCACTCCAACCGCCTCCCTCTCGGTCGAAATCGCTTCCATGCCCGCCATTGTCTCGCCGACTGCCCATGCAGCGCCCCCCTCGCCCATCCATGCCGTGGTCGCCGAGGACTTTGCCGCCGTCAACATCACCATCATGGACCAACTGGCGTCGCGTATTCCGCTGGTGGAGACCATCGGGCAATACATCATCGAGAGCGGCGGCAAGCGGCTGAGACCCCTGCTGGTCCTGCTGGCAGCCCGTTCGCTGGGCTACCAGGGCGACAGGCACATCACCCTGGCGACCCTGATCGAATTCATGCATACCTCGACCCTGCTGCATGACGACGTCGTCGACGAGTCTCACCTGCGACGCGGCAAGGCCACCGCCAACGATGCTTGGGGCAATGCGCCCTCCGTGCTGGTGGGTGACTTCCTGTATTCCCGCTCCTTCCAGATGATGGTGAGTGTCGGCTCCATGCGCATCATGGACGTACTCTCCGCGGCCACCTGCACCATTGCCGAAGGCGAGGTACAACAGCTCACCAATGTCGGAAACCCCGATACCGACGAGACCGCCTATTTCGAGACCATCCAGGGCAAGACAGCCATGCTCTTCGAGGCGGCTTCCCATTGCGGCGCCATCCTCGCCCAGGCGTCGCCCGAACAGGAAGCCGCCCTGCAACACTACGGCCGCTACCTGGGGCTGGCCTTCCAACTGATCGACGACCTGCTCGACTATCAGGGCGACAGCCAGGCGATGGGCAAGAACGTGGGAGACGACCTGGCCGAGGGCAAACCGACCCTGCCGTTGATCCAGGCCATGGCCGTCGGCACCCCGGAGCAGGCCGAATTGATCCGTCGCGCCATCCGCGAGGGGGGCCTGGAACATCTCGACGAGGTACTGGCCATCGTCCGCGACACCGGCGCCCTGGACTACACCCGAGCCCGGGCCGAAGAGATGGCAACCCGGGCGCTGAAGCAGCTCGATCACCTTCCGGCCAATGCCTACCGGAAGAGCATGGCCGACCTCGCCCGGATGGCGATGGATCGCCAGGCCTGACCCCGGGTGAATGGCGCCTGACGGCTTGCACGACGGGGACGATGACGTATAATGCGCATCCGTCGCCAACGAGAGTTCATGATGTTGGCAACATCGGAGTATAGCTCAGCTTGGTAGAGCGCTGCCTTCGGGAGGCAGAGGTCGTAGGTTCGAATCCTGCTACTCCGACCAAAAAACACATTAAAAACCGCCACTTAAGGATTGCTCTGGGTGGCGGTTTTGCGTTACTCAGACTTTAGGTTCCAAATAGGTTCCATGCGTCGAGAACAGTCAGAAACGTCAGACTACCTGCCACCTCATACTCAGGGGACGATTCGACCGGTGCTTGTGGCCCACTACCGCAGGGGAGAGCTGCTGAAGTGAAATCCCCAAACGCACTGATGGGTCACTGACACAACTGACAGAACCCTCGGTCTTGCTGGTGGGTACTGCAGGCCTACCCTCGTCCCAGCATCAAGCACCAGTGCTTCCTGGTTCAGGGCCGAACACTAATCTGCTGCAGGGCATCGATGGCAATCGCTGGGTAAGATCAGGAAGCCTACTAGTGACGAACCTATATTGGCGATCACACACCCTGGCAGGGGCCTCAGCTCAGTAGCTCCAGCGCTTCCTCGTGAGTGAGCGTCACGCCGCCGGACAGCTCGCGCCGTTCCTTCCACGCCTGGACGTAAACGTGACGTCCGACCATTTCCAGATTCTTCTGCTTGTCGGGCCACCGGATCTTTTTCAGCAAGCCGACGACCTGCCGGCCTTCTCCGGACCCTTCTGCCATCTCAGTCACTTCGATCCCCGAGATAGTTTGCCGCCAGACCTTAGGCCACTGTTTGATGGGCAACACTCGGCCGTCGTCATCTAGGATATCAGCGACATCCATTTCGTCGATCTCGCCCAGTCGTTGGAGAACATGGTCGGCATCCATCTGCAACCGCCGACTACGCTCCGTCTTGTGCTGATCTAAGAGCTGGAGGACCTGAGGTTTCTTGAGGAGGTCAGCACCAGTGCGATATGCCGTCTTGGGGCTGTAGCCGGCACGGATAGCGGCTTGGGTGGCATTTAGGTCAAGGATGTACTCCTCGACAAAACGAGACTGCTTGGGCGGGAGAGTTACATTGGGCATGAGGCTATCCTCCCAGATGGCTGGAGCTTCATTATACCTCGATCACGAAGTAAGTTGATATCAGCAATGAAATCAACGGGTCATGGACATCGCCCGCAATCGTTGTTGACACCCTATCAGCTCACCGCTAACGTCCATCTCAGCGCCGATTTGAACACCAGCTTGCGGGCGCTCTACAAATTCAGCTAAAGCGACCTCAGAGGCCCGCTTTAGCCCATGCAAAGCGGGTTTTTTGTTGCCTGGCCTTCGGGCCACCGCCGATTTAAGCACCAACTTGCGGGCGGAATAGAAATACAGCTAAAGCGGCGCCGTGACTCCCTTCCCCCGAGTCGGCGCTTGCCGACCCAAACACGGGGGAGAAGGAGTTCACATGCCTTACATCGATCTGCATCCTCACGACCTAGAGTTGGACGTCTGGCTCAAGCAACCCGAAAACCGCGTCGACGTACCCGGCGATGCCGAGCTCGCCTGCCTGCAGGACATCAACCTTGGCGCCGTTGACGTGATCCCAGAAGCACTGTTCTTCCGGCGTCACGCCGGACAGGACGAGTTGTGGGCCGCCGCCCTAAGCCACGATGCCCCCGGCAAGCCTCGAGAGGATCAACTAGCCACTGCCTACAAGCAGGGTCGCGTGGCCTGTGCCGACAGCCAGGGTACCCGCGCCACGGGGGCCGAGATCCTGTTTCGTGCCCTGACCGCCGCTCGCCACGGCCATGTCTGGCCCGAGGCCTTCCGCGAAGGGCCGTTGATCACCGAGTCTGCCCATCGCCGCATCGTCGGCGAGCTGGAGGCCGAGATAGACCGCCACCGGCGAGAGGCAGAAGCGCAGTCCCAGGCCCCGATCATCGCCATGGCCCGCAAACTAGGCCTTCGACCCGAGCCCGCCGGTGCCTCGCCCTCCGCCTGGTACGCCGACTGCCCCGGAAAGAGCCATCGACTGATGATCAGCAGCAGCTCTAATCAGTTCGGCTGCGGCTACTGCCGCGTGAAGGGAGACACCGCCGAGCTGGAAGCGTTGGTAAAGCAGCGCAAGGAGGCCCGCTCATGACCCGCAGCTACCTGTTCACCGCCGAGTCATCCCGAGGCACCACCCTCGGGAACAGCGCCAGTCAGGTGCTGCGCGCCATGCCTGGCGTACCACCAAAAAGGCCGCCGATCATTGATCGGCGGCCTCTTGGATACTTTCGTCATCCCGGCCCGAAGGCCGGGAGCAAGGCTTACTTGGCTGCCTTGGGAGCGGTTTCCTTGACGGCCTTGGTGGCGGTCTCGGTGGCCTT
>JAGXGN010000072.1 GCA_024636705.1 Halomonas sp. | reverse complement strand
GTACAACGATCTGGACAGCGTGCGCGACCTGATCGACGACGACACCTGCGCGGTGATGGTCGTGCCGATGCAGGGGGAGGGCGGCATCATTCCCGCCACCCCCGAGTTCCTGCAGGGGCTGCGCGACCTCTGCGACGCCTTCGATGCCCTGCTGATCTTCGATGAGGTGCAGACCGGGGCGGGTCGCACCGGCTCGCTCTACGCCTACCAGCAGTACGGCGTGATCCCGGATATCCTGACCAGTGCCAAGTCTCTGGGCGGCGGCTTCCCGGTGGGCGCCATGCTGACCACCGACCGCATCGCGCCGGCCCTTGCCATCGGCACCCACGGCTCCACCTACGGCGGTAACCCCCTGGCCTCCGCCGTGGCCCTGGCCGCCGTGGAATTCATCGATACCCCCGAGGTGCTTGAGGGGGTGAAGCGGCGTCATGGCCTCTTCCGCGAGCATCTCGAGGCGATCAACCGGAAGCACGGCGTATTCCGGGAGATCCGCGGCATGGGGCTGTTGATCGGTGCCGAGATGGCCCCGGATTATCAGGGGCGTGCCAGGGACATCCTGCCGCTGGCCATCGAGGAAGGCCTGATGGCGCTGATCGCCGGCCCCGACGTGCTGCGCCTGGCGCCCTCGCTGGTGATCCCCGAGGCCGATATCGACGAGGGCATGGCGCGGCTCGAGCGAGCGGTGGCGCGGCTGGTCGCGGGGCAGTGAATCTGCTCGTACGCCCCATCTGCCCGGGGGATCTGACGTCCCTGGAGCGGTTGGCCCGCAGCGCCATCCCGCGGCTGACCAACCTGCCGACGCAGCGTGATCGCCTGGAGGAGCGTATCGCACGCTCCACTCAGGCCTTCGCGGGAGAAGTGGACGCCCCCGGCGACGAGCACTACACCTTCGTGCTCGAGGACGTCGGCCGCGGCGAGGTGGTGGGAACCGCCACCCTCCGCGCCCGGGCCGGTGCCCGGGAGGCCTATTACACCTATCGTCGGGAGACGCTGATCCACGCCTCCCAGCAGCTCGATGTGCGCCGCGAGGTGCCGATCCTCTCGCTGTCCCATGAGGTGTCCGAGGCGACCCTGCTCTGTGCCCTGTCGCTGGATGCCCGCTACAAGGGCACCCATGGCGAGAGCCTGCTGCGTCGGGCCCGTCTGATGTTCGTTGCCCAGTACCCGGAGCGGTTCGCCGAGATCCTCTCCATGGCCTTCCCCGGCTACCTGGACGGGCAGGACGAGTCGCCCTTCTGGAACAGCGTGGGGCGCCATTTCTTCGTTTGCGATTACCAGGAGATCAACACCCTGGCGGGGGTGCGCTCGAAGAGCTTCATCGCCGAGGTGATGCCGCAGTTCCCGCTGTATCTGGCGCTGCTCACCCCCCAGGCCCGCGCCGCCATCGGCCGCGAGCACCCCGACCATGAGGCCGCCCTGATCGAGATGCGGGCAGAAGGCTTCCTGCGTTCGCGCCATGTGGACCTTTTCGACGCGGGCCCGGTGATCGAGGCCGAGCGAGGGCGCCTGTCGAGCTTCCATCGCGCGGCCTGGCACCCGGTACGCATCCGTCCCGCCAATGCCCTCCCCGATGCCGAGCCGGCCATGGTCGCCAACCAGCGCCTGGAGGGCTTTCGTTGCGTGGTGGCGCGCTATGCGCTATCGCCCACCGGCCAGTTGATGCTTTCCCCCGAGCATGCCGAGGTGCTCGGCGTGGAGGAAGGTCGCGCGGTGCTGGCCGCCCCCCTGGCGTTGCCTGGGGGTGCTGACGGGGGTGCCGACGGGCGTGCCGACACTCAGGGCCCGGGCAATGACGGGGGAGAGGGGTGATGCGTATTCGACCGATTGCCGAGGGCGACCTGGACGAATTGCAGGCGCTTGCCCGGGAGACCGGTGTGGGCTTCACTTCACTACCCGACAACCGAGACTTCCTGGCCGCCCGGATCGCCACGGCGATGAGTGCCTTCGAGGAGCGCACGCCGGTAGACCAGCGCCTCTACTTCTTCGTGTTGGAGGACGAGGCCCAGGTCAGGCTGGCCGGCTGCTGCGCCATCGATGGCCAGGTGGGACGCGAGATTCCCTTCTATCATTACCGGCTGGGAACTCTGGCCCACTCCTCGGTACAGCTCGACCTGCACCGTACCATCGATACCCTCTTCCTGAATTCGGACCACACCGGTGACGCCGAGGTGGCATCGCTCTTCCTGCGGCCGGAGTATCGGGGCAATGATCGTCGCCATGAGCGCAACGGGGCCCTGCTGTCGATGATGCGCTGGCTGTCCATGGCCGAGTTCCGCGGCCGTTTCCCCGACAAGGTGCTGGCCGAGATGCGCGGCGTCTTCGACGAGCACGGCAAGAGCCCCTTCTGGCAGTGCCTGGGCAGCCACTTCTTCCCCCTGGATTTCGAAGAGGCCGATCGACTCACGGGGCTTGGCAAGAAGAGCTTCATCGGTGAGCTGATGCCCAAGTTCCCAATCTACACGCCCTTTCTCAGCGAGGCGGCGAGGGCTTGTATCGGTCAGGTCCATGTACAGACACGCCCGGCGCTGGCCATGCTCGAGAAGGAGGGGCTGCGTTGGGAGGGCTATATCGACATCTTCGATGGCGGCCTCACGGTGGAGGCCTACGTCGACGACGTGCGCGGCGTACGGCTGTCGCGCCGCTGCCGAGTCGAGGTCAAGGGTCACATCGGAAACGAGGCCTCTCGCCCCCGCTGGTTGGCGGCCACTACCGGCATCGCGAACTTTCGTGCCGCCTGGGTCGCACGTGGTCCCGACGAGGCGGGTGTGCTGGCCCTGAGCGATGACCAGGCACGACGGCTGGAGGTCGTCACGGGCGACACCCTGCGTATCCTGGATACCGAGGAGGAGGTCTGATGAAGGCAAGACAGGCGCTGTTGATCGACGGCCGCTGGCAGGCGGGAAAAGGCACGGCCTTCAGCAAGCACGACGCGGTGGCGGGCGATCAGATCTGGGAGGGGGGCGCTGCCACCGAGGGTCAGGTAGACGCCGCGGTGGCAGCCGCCCGTGCCGCCTTCCCGGCCTGGGCGCGCACTACCTTCGACGAGCGCCAGGCGCTGGTGGAGCACTTCCGCGAGGTGCTGGAGAGCCACCGCGAGGATCTGGCCACGGCCATCGCCCGGGAGACGGGAAAGCCGCTCTGGGAGGCGCGCACCGAGGTCGGCGCGATGATCGGCAAGGTGGCGATCTCGATCCGCGCCTACCAGGAGCGCACCGGTGAGCGCGGCCGCGACCTGGGAGAGACCACCGCGGTGCTGCGTCATCGTCCCCATGGGGTGATGGCGGTCTATGGCCCCTACAACTTCCCCGGCCACCTGCCCAACGGCCACATGGTCCCGGCGCTGTTGGCCGGCAATACCCTGGTGTTCAAGCCCAGCGAGCAGACCCCGCTGACGGCCGACCTGACGCTGCAGTGCTGGCAGGAAGCGGGGTTGCCCGATGGTGTGATCAATCTGGTGCAGGGCGCGGCACAAACAGGCCAGGTGCTGTCGGCGCATCCCGGTATCGATGGCCTGCTGTTCACCGGCAGCGCTCGGGTCGGGGGCATCCTGCACCGGCAATTCGCCGGTCAACCGGGCAAGGTACTGGCGCTGGAGATGGGCGGCAACAATCCACTGGTGGTCAAGGACGTCCCCGACCAGGACGCCGCCGTCCTGACCATCCTGCAATCGGCCTACCTCTCCGGGGGGCAGCGCTGTACCTGTGCCCGACGGCTGATCCTGCCCGAGGGCCAGGTGGGGGACCACCTGCTGGATGCCCTGGTGGAGGCCATCTCGAGGCTGCGGGTGGCCGGCCAGTTCAGCGACCCCGCGCCCTTCTATGCCGGCCTGGTGAGCGTGGCGGCCGCCGATGGCCTGCTCAAGGCCCAGGACGACCTGGAGACGCTGGGTGGCACGGTGCTGGCGCGCATGGAGCGCCTGGAAGCCGGCACCAGCCTGCTCAGTCCCGCCCTGATCGACGTTACCGGCCTCGAGGTGCCAGACGAGGAGCACTTCGGTCCGCTGCTCAAGGTCTACCGCTATGGCCACTGGGACGACGCCCTGCGCCTGGCCAATGACACTTGCTATGGCCTCTCGGCCGGGCTGATCGGCGGCGAGCGCAGCGACTGGGACGACTTCCTGCTGCGCATCCGCGCCGGCATCGTCAACTGGAACCGCCAGACCACCGGCGCCTCCGGCGACGCGCCCTTTGGCGGCGTCGGCGAGAGCGGCAACCATCGCCCGAGCGCCTACTATGCCGCCGACTACTGCGGCTACCCGGTGGCGTCCATGGAGAGCGACGCCCTGCACCTGCCCGATCAACTGCCGCCGGGGATCAGGCTATGACCGTTCATGACGACCATCGCGAGGTCAACTATCGCGAGGTCAACTTCGACGGCCTGGTGGGGCCGACCCACAACTACTCCGGTCTGGCGCTGGGCAACGTTGCCTCGATGAGCCACGGTGGCCTGGTCTCCAACCCCCGGGAAGGTGCCCTGCAGGGCCTGGGCAAGATGAAGGCGCTGATGGAGGCCGGCTATGCCCAGGGGGTTCTGCCGCCGCAGCAGCGCCCCGACCTCGCCACCCTGCGATTGCTGGGTTTCGCCGGTAGCGACGCCGAGGTATTGGCTCGGGCGGCGGGCGAGGGCCCCCAGATCCTGCGTGCCGTATGCTCGGCCTCGAGCATGTGGACCGCCAACGCCGGCACCGTGACGCCGAGCGTCGACGCCCCGGACGGCCGGGTGCACTTCACCCCGGCCAACCTGCAGTCGAGTTTCCACCGCACCCTGGAGCCGCCGACCACCGGGCGCGTATTGGCGGCCATCTTCCGCAGTGAGGCACACTTCGTCCATCATCCGGTGCTGCCCGCCACCCCGGCCTTCTCCGACGAGGGGGCGGCCAACCATACCCGGCTGTGCGGTGACCATGGCGAGCCCGGGGTGCACCTGTTCGTCCATGGCCGGGCGGCCTTCGGCTGGGGAACGGAGGAGGGTGTGGCGCCTCGGCGCTATCCGGCTCGCCAGACCCTGGAGGCCAGCCAGGCGATTGCCCGCCAGCATGGCCTCACGGAGTCACGGGTGGTGTTCGCCCAGCAGCACCCCGAGGCCATCGACGCCGGCGTCTTCCACAACGACGTCATCAGCGTGGGCAACGGTCCGGTGCTGCTCTACCACGAACGGGCCTTCCTCGACGAGCAGGCCACCCTGGACGAGCTGAGGGCCAAGATGGCGACTCCATTGATCCCGGTGCGCATCCCCGAGGCGGCGGTGAGTCTCGAGGACGCCGTGGCCTCCTACCTCTTCAACTCCCAACTGCTCTCCAATCCGGACGGCACCATGACCCTGGTGGTACCCGGCGAGTGCCGCGAGCGCGAGAGCGTCTGGCGCACCATCCAGGATCACCTCTTGGCCGGCCATAATCCGATCGCCGAGGTGGTGGTCAAGGACGTCAAGCAGAGCATGCGCAACGGCGGCGGCCCCGCCTGCCTGCGCCTGCGGGTGGTGCTCTCGGCAGCCGAACGTGACGCCTTGTCGGGACGGGTGCTGCTCACCGAGGCCCTGCACGGGGAGCTTACCGCCTGGGTGGAGCGCCACTATCGCGATCGCCTGGCGCCGGAGGACCTCGCCGACCCGAATCTGTCCGGGGAGGCCTTGACGGCGCTGGACGAACTGACGCGAATCCTCGCGATTGGCGCGGTCTACCCCTTTCAGCGGGTCTGACCGCCGACGGGAGGCCCACAACGACGAGGCCGGGCAATCCATGCCCGGCCTCGCATCCTCTCGCGACGGCGTCGTGGTGATCAGCCGCCGGCGCCGGCACCGCTTACCATGCCGCCGCGCAGGCCGCTCTGGCTTTCGTTGGACCGGAGGCGCCGGGACACGGCGTCTTCCGGTGAGCCGGCCATTTCACGGAACATGCCCATGGAACCCAGCAGGGCAGAGGATTCGTAAGGCACGAACACCCGCTCGCCTTCCTGGGCCATGGTCGGCAGGACCTTGATGTAGCTCTGGCCGAGCAGGTAGCCGACCACGGTGCGCTTGTTCTCCTCGCTGTCGCCGATGGCATTCAGGACCAGCTTGATCGACTCCTGCTCGCCCTGGGCACGCAGGATGGCGGACTGCTTGTCGCCCTCGGCATTGAGGATCGACGACTCCCGCTGGCCCTGAGCCATGGCGATGGCCGCTGACTTCTCGCCCTCGGCCTCGGTCACCGTGGCGCGGCGCTTGCGTTCGGCGGCCATCTGCAGGCGCATGGCAGACTCGACCTCCTCGGGCATGGCGATGTCCTGCACCTCGACCCGCGAGATCTTCACCCCCCACTTGGAAGCTGCTTCTTCCATGGCCCGCTGGATCTCGTTGTTGACCTCGGCGCGGGACTCGAAGAGCTTGTCGAGCTCCATCTTGCCGACCACCGAGCGCAGGGTGGTCTTGGCCAGTACCTCCACCGCCTGGCTCATGTTCTCCACTTCATAGACGGCGCG
>JAGXGN010000008.1 GCA_024636705.1 Halomonas sp. | reverse complement strand
TGGGGCTGATGATGCGCACGCTGCCGTTCGTCCTCTTTCGATTGGTCGTCTATTTCGGTGTGGCGCTGGCCTATGTACTGATGACCGGGGTGGGGGCCGGCGTGGGCTGGGGCATCGGCGGCTTCGGTGATGAGGGCTTTCGTGCCGCTTCCACCTTCTGGGGCGGGGTCCTGGGCTTCGGCATCGTCGGCGCCGTGATGTATGTACTGCGCGAGTATCTGCTCTACGTCGTCAAGGCGGGGCATATCGCTGTGCTGGTGGAACTGCTCGACGGACAGACCTTGCCCGAGGGGCGCGGTCAGATCGACCATGCGAAGACGGTGGTCAAGGAGCGTTTTGGCCAGGCGAGCCTGCTGTTCGGTGTCGATCAGCTGATCAAGGGCGTGCTGCGCGCGATTACTGGTCTCATGCGCGGGGTCTTCGGACTGCTGCCGATTCCCGGTGCACGCCAGATCATTCGCCTCCTCGAGGCCTTCCTGAAGATCGCCGTGGGGTTCATCGACGAGGTAATCCTGGCCTACTGTATAAAGACACGCTCCGACAACGCCTGGGCCTCGTCACGTGATGCGCTGGTGCTCTACGGCCAGAATGCCAGGCCAATGCTCAAGAACGCCGCCTGGCTGGCGCTGATCGTCTATGGCCTCTCGTTCCTGGTGTTCCTTATCATGCTGGCTCCGGCGGCCCTGGTGGCTTATCTGATTCCCGGCGGCTGGTCCGCCACCGGGGTGATCGTGGCGCTGCTCTTCGCCTGGAGCGTCAAGGTGGCGGTACTGGAGCCATTCGCCATCACTTGTATGATGCAGGCCTATTTCAAGACCATCGAGGGGCAACACCCCGATCCCGAATGGGAGGCCAAGCTCGATGGAATGTCGAAGAAGTTCCGCAAGCTGAAGGAGAGGGCGGCCGAACCGACCGGGGGCGCCTCGCCTGGTGAATCTGGTTTCGGCGGCTCACCGGCCGACGCTCGATCCTGATGGATTTCCTCCCGGCACCCTTGTCGGGAGTTCGTGCAGCGAAAAAGCGAAAACGTAGAAAGGAGCACAACATGAAGCGTGGCATAGGGTTATTGACGTCGGGAGTGCTGGTCGCCTCTATGGGCCTCGTCTCCGCTCAGGCGCAGGCGCAGACCGATGAGGTCGTCGAGCAGATCGAGTTGGGCCTGGAGCTCTACCAGGAACAGGAGTATGGCGCTGCCATCACCGAACTCGAGTTCGCCATCAGCGATATCCGAAAGCTGATGTCGGGACGCATCGCCGAGACCTTCCCCGCGGCGCCCGAGGGCTGGAGTGCCGGCACGGTGGAGTCGGGTGGTGGTGGCGGCGGGGCAGCAGCGATGTTCGGCGGCGGCGGCAGCATGCTGGAGCGCGAGTATCGTCAGGAGCAAGGCAACGGCAGGTTGACGGCGAAGTTGATGATAGACAATCCGATGATTCAGGCGATGTCCGCGATGTTTAACAATCCGGCGATGATCGCCGCCCAGCCCAACATGGAGCGTATTCGCATCGGGCGTGACTCTGCGCTTCTCAAGTGGCAGCCCGAGCGCGGCAATGCCGAAGTCTCCTTCCTGATGGATGGCCGTATCCTGATGCAGGTCAACGGCCAGGGGCTGGAGTCGCAGGCGCCCGCCGTGGAACTGCTCGAGGCATGGGATCTGGATGCCGTTCGTGAGCAGGCCGCTCGCTAAGCGGCTCTGACTGAGAGTGGCGCACTAACGATGATTCGGGCGCCTTCTGCAAGCGTAACGCGGCGAGGCTCATGCCTCGCCGCTGTCATTACGTTACTCCAGGCTGAAGGTGATGCGCTCCAGTACCTCTCCGCTGTCCGAGGCCTTGTAGCGGACCTCGTAGTCGCCCGCTGCGCTGGGCGCGAAGAGTTGCAGCGGGCTGCCCTGGGAGGCACGTGCCTCGCGGATGGCGGCGGCATCCGGTGCGCTGCCTGCCTCGACGATCTGGATGTAGTCCTCGTAACGTCCCGGCCCCTGCCAGTTCACGGTGACCACGCCACCCGCCTCGGGGGTTCCCTCGATGGCCAGGCTGACCTCGCCGGCCCCCACGCTGACCGGCTCGCTGGCCAGGGTCCGCCCGGACTGCTGGATCACGTAGCGGACCTCGTAGTCGCCAGGCTCTCCCGGGGCATCCAGGGTGACCGGCGAGCCTCTGCTGGTCCGCACGTAGTCGGTATGGCTGCCCTCGGGGGCGCCGGCCTCGACGATGGTGATGTAATCCTTGGGGTTATCGGGGCCCATCCACTCCACCTGGAATTCGCCGCTCGGCAAGATGGGCTCGTTGACCATCAATTGCGCCGTGGCCGGGACCAGGCTGATCGGCTGATTGGCCAGGGTGCGCCCGGACTGCTGGAGCACGTAGCGGATCTCGAAGTTGCCGAGGGCGTCCGGCGCGGTGATCGTCAGCGGCGACCCTCGGCTGGTGCGGGTATAGTCGATGTGGCTGCCCTCGGGAGCCCCGGCTTCGACGATGGTGATGTAGTCCTTGGGATTGTCGGGACCTTCCCACTCCACATCGATCACCGAGCCCACCACGGCCTCCGCGGGGGCCGTGACACTGGCGGATGCCGGGATCAGGCTAATGGGCTGGCTGGCCAGGGTACGCCCGGACTGCTGGAGTACGTAGCGGATCTCGTGGTTGCCCAAGGCATCGGGCGCGGTAATCGTCAGCGGCGACCCTCGGCTGGTGCGGGTGTAGTCGAGGTAGCTGCCCTCGGGAGCCCCGGCTTCGACGATGGTGATGTAGTCCTTGGGGTTGTCGGGGCCTTCCCACTCCACCTCGATCACCGAGCCCGTTACGGTCTCGTCGGGGGCGGAAAGGCTGGCTTCCACCGGTGTCAGGGTGATGGGGTGACTGGCCAGGGTCTCGCCGCTTTGCTGATGCACATAGCGGATCTCGAAGCTGCCCAGCGCATCCTGGGCGGTGATCGTCAGCGGTGAGCCACGGCTGGTGCGGGTGTAGTCGGTGTAGCTTCCCTCCGGAGCACCGGCCTCGACGATGGTGATGTAGTCCTTGTCGTCATCCGGTCCCGTCCAGGATACCTCGATCACCGAGCCCGCCGGGGCTTCATCGGGGGCGGTCAGTTCGGCGGCGGGCGGCGGTGCTGGTTCTGGCTCTGGTTCGGGTTCCGCGACCGGTTCGGCAGCGGCCTGTTCCACCTGGCTCAGGGCGCTTGCCAGCTCGGCACCGGAATTGGTCTGGAAGAGCTCCCCGCCGGTCTGTTCGGTCACGCAAGAAAGCTGCTGGATCTCGCTGTCGGTAAGCCCGAAGCCGACCACATGGGCGCGAATCGCCAGCCCCTGCTCCGCTAGCCGCGCTGCTTCAGCGCAGGGGTCGCCGTCGCAGGTTTCCAGGCCATCTGTCACCAGGATGATGTCGGCGGCCTCGGCGGTTCGCGGGATCTGTTCGGCGGCCAGACGCAGGCTTTCGGCGATCGGCGTCATGCCCTGGGGATTCAGGGCACGTATCTGGTCCGCCAGGGTATCGGCATCCTGGAGCTCCATGGCGGCGATGACCTCGATATCCCCGCAATCGCCCCGGCGGTTGTGGCCATAGGCCAGGACGCTCAGGGGCACCTCGGGGTCGCGTCCCTGGAGGTACTCGTCGATGACGTCACGGGCGACCTCGATGCGCGTGATGTCGCCTTCCATGCGGTTCCACATGGAGCCCGAGGCATCGAGCACCAACACCCCGACCCGTTCGGCCATGGCGGGAGTGGCGCCCAGCAGCAGCACTGCGGGCAGTAGGGAAAAAGATCGGCTCAAGCGGGTCATGCAGCACCTCCAGATTGCTAAGTATCAACGCACAGCATAGCCAAGGATGCTGTCGGCGTGCCCCCTGCATTTGGACGGGGGCCAAGGGAGCGCCTTATCGGACGTGCCGAGCAGGATTACGTCAGCATGACCGAGGTCGAGGTGGCTTTTACGGCTTGAGCCGATAGCCGCTCTTGAAGATCCAGCGCAGCACCGCCACTGCCGCCCCCAGGAACAGCAGGATCACCAGCAGGCTGACCACCGGGCTGACATCGCTGATGCCGTAGAAACTCCAGCGGAAGCCGCTGACCAGGTAGACCACCGGGTTGGCCAGGGTCACCGTCTGCCAGAAGGGCGGCAGCATGTCGATGGAGTAGAAGGTGCCACCGAGGAAGGTCAGCGGGGTGATCACCAGCAGAGGCACCAGCTGCAGCTTCTCGAAGCCATCGGCCCAGATGCCGATGATGAAACCCAGCGTGCTGAAGGTGGTGGCCGTGAGCACCAGGAAGACCAGCATCATCAGCGGATGCTCGATGGAATAGGGCACGAAGAGCCGGGCCGTGGCCAGCACGATCAACCCCAGGATCATCGACTTGGTCGCCGCCGCGCCCACATAGCCCAGCACCACCTCGACATAGGACATCGGCGCCGAGAGGATCTCGTAGATCGAGCCCGAGAAGCGCGGGAAGAAGATGCCGAAGGAGGCGTTGGACACGCTCTGGGTCAGCAGCATCAGCATGATCAGGCCCGGGACGATGAAGGCGCCATAGCTGACACCATCCACCTCGCTGATGCGCGTGCCGATGGCCGCGCCGAACACCACGAAGTAGAGCGAGGTGGAGATCACCGGCGAGACGATGCTCTGCAGCACGGTACGCATACTGCGCGCCATCTCGGCGAGGTAGAGGGTTTTCACGGATTGCAGGTTTAAGCGCTTCATGCTCAGTGACGCTCCCGGACCAGGCTGACGAAGATATCCTCCAGCGAACTCTGGCGGGTGTGCAGGTCCTTGACCCGCAGGCCCACCGCTTCCAGGTCGGCGAGCAGCCCCGAGATGCTCGAGCTCTCCTCCTGGCTGGCGGCGTCGTAGCTGTAGACCAGGGCGTGGCCCTCGTCGGCGAGTTCCAGCCCATGGCCGGCCAGGGCCGCGGGTACCCCTTGCAGCGGTTCGTGGAGGTTCAGGGTCAGTTCCTTGTTGCCGAGCTTGCGCATCAGGGCGCGCTTGTCCTCCACCAGCACCAGCTCGCCACGGCGGATCACGCCGATGCGGTCGGCCATCTCCTCGGCCTCCTCGATGTAGTGCGTGGTGAGGATGATGGTCACCCCCTGGTGGCGCAGCTCCCGCACCACTTCCCACATCTCGCGGCGTAGTTCCACGTCGACCCCCGCGGTCGGCTCGTCAAGGAACAGCACCTGGGGTTCGTGGGACAGCGCCTTGGCGATCAGCACCCGGCGTTTCATGCCGCCGGAAAGCTCCAGCAGACGGTTGTCGCGCTTCTCCCAGAGGGTCAGGGCGCGTAGCACCTTCTCGATATGGGCCGGATTCTTCGGCTTGCCGAACAGGCCACGGCTGAAGCTAACCGTGTCCCACACCGTGGTGAAGGCCTCGTTGGTCAGCTCCTGGGGCACCAGGCCGATCATCGCCCGGGCGCGGCGATACTGGCGCACGATGTCGTGGCCATCCACCGTCACGAAGCCCTCGGTGGGATTGACCAGCCCGCAGATCACGCTGATCAGGGTGGTCTTGCCCGCCCCATTGGGGCCGAGCAGGGCGAAGATCTCGCCACGCTCGATCTCGAGGTCGACATCGATGAGCGCCTTGAAGCCGTCGCGGAAGGTCTTCGAGAGGCCTTCCACGCGAATCATCGGCGCTTCACTCAAGGCTGATGTCTCCCTGGAAATCGAGTTCCAGGTCCAGGCCGGCGACGGTAACCTTCACGGTGGCCGGAAACGACTCGTCGCCGTTCAGTCGACCCTCGGCCAGGCCCTTCTGAACCGCCTGCTCGATGGCCTGCTGGGAATTGATTCCCACGTTCTTCAGCAACTTGCGGATACTGTGGTTGAAGGCTTCGTCGTTCATCCTGGCTCCTGTGGCCTGTTGAGTGGACCGCCCATTGTGAAATGGCGATACAGGTATTGTACAAGAAGTGGCCGCACATGGGGGACCATGCACGGCACTCGTCGAGGCGTATTGCGTTCAGCTACGGCTGGTGACTTCCAGCAGGTGATAGCCGAACTGGGTCTTGACCGGACCTTGAACCTTGTTCAGATCGGCGGAGAACACCACCTCGTCGAACTCGGGCACCATCTGTCCCGGGCCGAAGCTGCCCAGGTCGCCGCCCTGGCGGTTGGAGGGGCAGGAGGAGTTCTCGCGGGCGACCTCGGCGAAATCGCGTCCGCCCTCGATCTCCGCCTTGAGTTCGTTACATTTCGCTTCGCTGTCTACCAGAATATGACGTGCGCTTGCCTTGGTCATGAGGCCTCCTCGGGAGGTTAGGTAATAAGGAGATGTGTAGCCCCAAAGGATACCACGATGGCCCCGGCCCGGGTCGACTCGGGGCATGGCCGCCGAACTCCTGTCACCTCCTGCCCACCATCGTCGATTGGCGCCCCCAAGTGCCGCGGCGTAGCATTGAGTCCACGATTCTCATCGCAAGGACCCGCGACCCCCATGTTCGAGCAGACCTTCAAGAACATCGACGATGTGCTGTGGAAAGAGGCTGGCTGCGCCACCGAGCTGGACTACACCGAACAGACCTCCTGGCTGCTGTTCCTCAAGTATCTCGACGACCTTGAGCAGCGGCGTGCCATGAACGCCACCCTGGCCGGGAAGGCCTTCGACTTCATCATCGACACGCCTTACCAGTGGTCGTCCTGGGCAGCGCCCCGCAAGCGCGACGGCAGCCTGGACCATGACAGCGCCCTGACCGGCGATGACCTCCTCGATTTCGTCAATCGCGAGCTCTTCCCCTACCTGCAGGGCTTTCGCGAGCGCGCGACCGGGCCGGACACCATCGAGTACAAGATCGGCGAGATCTTCGGCGAGGTCCGCAACAAGTTCCAGAGCGGCTACAGCCTGCGCGATGCCCTGGAACTGGTCGATGGCCTGACCTTCCGCTCCCAGGAGGAAAAGCACGAGCTCTCGCACCTCTATGAAGCCAAGATCAAGAACATGGGCAATGCCGGGCGCAACGGCGGCGAATACTACACGCCGCGCCCGCTGATCCGCGCCATGATTCGGGTGATCGATCCCAAGATCGGCGAGCGAATCTACGACGGCGGCACCTTCCTCGGCGCCGGCGTGAAAACGGTGGTGCTCTTCTTCGAGAAGGGCGCCCCGACCCGCAATATCTGGTACTACCAGCTCGACCCCGGCCGCAGCCTGGGCAAGACCAACCCACTCAACGACGATGACCTGGCCGAGTTCGTCGCACTCCAGGCGACGTTCGCCGACTCCGACAATTCATGGACTGTCAGCGTCGGCGACCTGGACCGCGACAGCTTCGATCTCTCGGTGAAGAATCCCAACAAGGCCGAGGCAGCGCCGCTTCGCGACCCGGAAGTGATCATCAATGAGATCGAGACCCTGGACCGCGAGGCCGAGGAAATCCTGGAAGGGATTCGGGGGATGTTATGAGGGAAGGATGGAAGAACGTTTGCCTTGAAGATGTGGCTAAAGTTGTTAATGGCGGAACACCAAAGACAAACGTCTCAGAATTTTGGGGTGGAGAACACCTCTGGATTACTCCCGCTGAGATGGGCGGGCTTGATTCCCCTTACCTGAATGATAGTCGGAGAAAATTGACGGACAGTGGTTTGCAAGGAAGTTCTGCGTCATTAGTGCCAGAGAATTCAGTTATCCTATCCACGAGGGCGCCAATTGGTCACTTGGTTATTAATGATAAGCCAATGGCCTTCAATCAAGGGTGTCGTGGAATCGTTGCTGGTAAAGATGCCTTTTATAAATTTATATACTATTTTCTCTTTTCCAACGTTGAGCTTCTCAACGATCTGGGGTCGGGGACGACTTTTAAAGAGTTATCTGCTGGTAAGCTTAAGAAGGTTAATTTCCCACTTCCTTCTTTGGAAGAGCAAAAGCGCATCGTCGCCATGCTTGACGAGGCTTTCGAGGGTATCGACACGGTCGTTGCCAATACCGAAAAGAACCTCGCCAATGCGCGTGAGCTTTATGTGAGTTCCTTAGGAAAAGTGTTCTCTCAACCCAGCAGTGAAGGGTGGGGAATGGTTGAGATTAAAGATGTGGTAGCAGAGCGTTGTAGTCTTTCATACGGGATAGTTCAGCCAGGAAAAGAATTTGAGGGAGGGCTCCCCATTATCCGTCCAACCGACTTGACAAAAAAATTCATAACCTTGAGAGGTCTGAAACGGATTGATCCGGAGAAAGCAGTTTCCTACACGCGGACTACCTTGAAGGGTGGAGAGCTGCTCTTGTGCGTCCGTGGCAGCACAGGCACGATCTCAATCGCCGATGAAGAGCTATCAGGTTGTAATGTTACCCGAGGAATTGTGCCTATAAACTTCAATCCTGAAGTTGTTTGTCAGTCATTCGGTTATTATCTCATGGCGTCACCTTTGGTGCAGGAGCAGATCAAGCAGAAGACATATGGTGCCGCTCTGATGCAGATAAATATACGTGACCTGAGGAAGTTGAAGCTGGCTTTTCCCGTGTTATCGGATCAAGGAAAAATAGTAAAAAAACTTGATGAGATTTCTGCAGAGGTGAAGCGGCTTGAAGCCATCTACCAGCAAAAACTCACCGCCCTCGCCGAGCTCAAGCAGTCCATGCTGCAGAAAGCCTTCTCCGGCGAGCTGACGGCCAGGCAAGCCGAGTCGGCGGTGGAGGAGGCGACGGCATGAGCGACAACAACCGAGTACCCATCGTTATCTACCAGGATGCCGACCAGGCGGTCGAGGTGCGGCTGGATACCGAGCAGGAGACAATCTGGCTCAGTCTGCAGCAGCTCGTGGACCTGTTTGGCCGCGATAAGTCCGTGATTTCGCGACATCTTAGGAACATCTTTCGTGACGAGGAACTGGACCGTGAGGCAGTTGTTGCAAAAAATGCAACAACTGCCGTAGATGGTAAAGTCTATCAGGTAGAGTACTTCAACCTGGATGTCATTATCTCGGTGGGCTACCGCGTGAACTCCAGGAGGGCAACCCGCTTCCGCCAGTGGGCTACGCGGGTGCTGCGTGAGCACCTCACCCAGGGCTGGACGCTTAACCGCCAACGCTTCGAGGAGAACGCCCGCGAGCTGGAGGCCGCCATGGCCCTGGTGCGCAAGACGGCCGGCAGCCCGACGCTGGATGTCGCCAGCGGCCGGGGGCTCGTCGATATCGTCACCCGCTATGCCCAGACCTTCCTGTTGCTGCAGCGCTATGACGAGGGCCTGTTGACCGAGCCCCGCGCCCAGGCCGGCGGCCGGCTGCCGACCCTGGAAGAGGCGCGCACAGCGCTCGCCTCGCTGAAGGCCGAGTTAATCGGGCGGGGTGAGGCCACCGAACTGTTCGCCCGAGAGCGTGGCGACGGCCTCGATTCGCTATTGGGCAACCTCGATCAGACGGTCTTCGGCGAGCCGGCCTACCCCTCGGTGGAGGCCAAGGCCGCACACCTGCTGTACTTCGTGATCAAGAATCATCCCTTTGCCGACGGCAACAAGCGTAGCGCGGCCTATCTCTTCGTCGATTTTCTCTACCGCAACAACCGCCTGCTCGACGACAAGGGAGAGGCGGTCATCAACGACGTGGGACTGGCAGCGCTCACGCTGCTGGTCGCCGAGTCGGACCCGGCCAACAAGGAGACCATGATTCGCCTGATCATGAACATGCTGGCATCTCACGAAGGAGCCTGAGGAATCGCTCGACCAGGCCGGTGGCAATGCCAGTCAAACCCTCGCGCGCTGAAGTCGGAGCGCCGAACCAACCCTCCCACGATGGTCAAGGCCGAAACTGGCTTTGCTCAGTAAAAACTCATATGTTGTGAAGTGTTACGTAGCCGGAAGGCTCCGAATCATGCACCGCCCGGACAAGGATTGACCCGATGAACGAAGCCGATACCCGCGCCGAGTTGATCGACCCCGCCCTCAAGGAAGCCGGCTGGGGCGTGGTGGCGGGCAGCCGGGTTCGGCGCGAGGTGATCACCCTGGGGCGGCTGCAGGGCGCGGGGCAACGTACCCGCGGCGACATCGCCGACTATGTGCTCTTCTACAAGGGCCAGAAGCTGGCGGTGATCGAGGCCAAGAAGCGCGATCTTCCCGTCACCGAAGGCCTGGCCCAGGCCAAGCGCTACGCCGAGCGATTGCAGGCACGTTTCGCCTATGCCACCAACGGCCTCGGGCTCTATCGGGTCGATATGCACACCGGCGAGGAAGAGCCGGTCTCCGACTATCCCACGCCGGAGGCGCTGTGGGCCGAGACCTTCCCTGAACCGAACGCCTGGCGCGAGCGATTCGGCGAGGTGCCCTTCCACGAAAACGGCGGCCAGTGGCAGGCGCGCTATTACCAGCACAACGCCATCAACCAGGCGCTGGAGGCCATCGCCGCCGGTCGCCGTCGCGTGCTGCTGACGCTGGCCACCGGCACCGGCAAAACGGCCATCGCTTTCCAGCTCGCCTGGAAGCTGTTCCACAGCCGCTGGAACCTGGCGGCCTGGCAGGGTGATGAAGACACTCGCCGCCGGCCGCGCATCCTCTTCCTGGCCGACCGCAACATCCTCGCCGACCAGGCCTACAACAGCTTTTCCGCCTTCCCCGAGGATGCCCTGGTGCGCATCGCGCCGGACGCGATCCGCAAGCAGGGCCGGGTGCCCAAGAACGGCAACCTCTTCTTCACCATCTTCCAGACCTTCATGAGTGGCCGCGACGAGGAGGGCAACCCGGCGCCGAGCTTCGGCGACTACCCGCCGGACTTCTTCGACCTGATCATCATCGACGAATGCCACCGCGGCGGCGCCAACGACGAGAGCACCTGGCGCGCTATCCTCGAATACTTCGCCCCGGCGGTGCAGCTGGGCCTGACCGCCACGCCCAAGCGCAGCACCAATACCGACACCTACGCCTATTTCGGCGAGCCGGCCTATGTCTATTCGCTGAAGGAGGGCATCAACGACGGATTCCTGACACCCTTCAAGGTCCGCCAGATCGCCACCACCCTGGACGACTACGTCTACACGCCCGACGACAAGGTGATCCAGGGCGAGGTAGAGCAGGGCAGGCGTTACGAAGAGCCCGACTTCAATCAGATCATCAAGATCAAGGAGCGCGAACAGTACCGGGTGCAGGTATTCATGGAGATGATCGACCAGCGGGAAAAGACCCTGGTGTTCTGCGCCAACCAGGCCCATGCCCTGGCGGTGCGCGACCTGATCAACCAGTTCAAGACGAGCCCGGAGTCCAACTACTGCGTGCGGGTGACGGCAGACGATGGCGCCGAGGGCGAGCGCTTCCTGCGCCGCTTCCAGGACAACGAGAAGACCACCCCCACCATCCTCACCACGTCGCAGAAGCTCTCCACCGGCGTGGATGCCCGTAATATCCGCAATATCGTGCTGATGCGCCCGATCAACTCGATGATCGAGTTCAAGCAGATCATCGGCCGCGGCACGCGCCTGTTCGACGGCAAGGATTACTTCACCATCCTCGACTTCGTCCGCGCCTACGAGCATTTCAACGACCCGGAGTGGGATGGCGACCCAGTCGCGCCAGAACCCTGCAAGCGCTGCGGAGAGACGCCCTGCACCTGTCTGGTCAGCCCGCCCGAGCCCTGCGAGGAATGCGGCAATCGCCCCTGTACCTGCGAGAAGGAGCCGCCGGCGCCCTGCCCGGTGTGCGGTGAGGCACCTTGCCAGTGCGTCGGAGGCAAGCCGGTCGTCGAGGTTGAACTGGCGCCGGGCAAGTTCCGCCAGCTCCAGCACATGAGCGCCACCACCTTCTGGAGCCCGGACGGCAAGCCGATGTCGGCGGCCGACTTCATCAGGCAGCTGTTCGGTGAACTACCGGCACTCTTCCACGACGAGGACGAGTTGCGACGGCTCTGGAGCCGACCGGACACCCGCCAGGCACTGCTCGATACCCTGGCCGAGAAGGGCTACGGCACCCAGAAGCTCAAGGAGATCGGCCGCATGGTCGATGCCGAGAAGAGTGATCTCTTCGACGTGCTGGCCTACATCGCCTTCGCGCTGCCGCCACTCAGCCGAATGGAGCGTGTCGCCACCCACAGCGATAGGCTCTACGCCAACTATGACTACCGCCAGCAGGAATTCGTCCGCTTCGTGCTCGACCACTACATCAACGAAGGCATCGGTGAGCTCGCCCAGGACAAGCTGCCCAAGCTGATCGAACTCAAATACCAGACCCACAACGAAGCCATCGCCGAACTCGGCAGCGTCGAGAATATCCGCGAGGTCTTCATCGGCTTCCAGGCGAGGTTGTATGAATCAGCATGACGAGCTGCCTGCATCTTGCAACGTCTCAGGGACGACAATGCGTTGGTATTCGGTGGGTGGGTGGTTTGCCGGGCGAATGGCGGCTATCGACCCAAAGCCGACATGCCGGAAAATGCAGTAGGCACTTTTATCCTTGTTGAACTAAACCGCTTCGCGGTAGCTGTCGTCGAATCACGTCTTTCGCCTCATCGCACCACACTGTTCTTTGACCCTCGTGGGTCGTTCATCCGTGTTATGTGGCATGCGCGGTGATTGGTGTTATACTGTAAATGTATACTTAATGCTTCGTGAATTCAGGAGGTTAAGAGGCAGGCGAGCACGCAGTCTAATATCTGCTATATGAGAATAAGTCGAAAAGAAGAGCAATATGTCAAATATCCTGATCATCTATTCAACCACTGATGGGCATACCACAAAGATATGTCACAGGCTGCAAGAGGTTATTGAAAAGCAGGCGCATCAGGTCGAAATGGTTTCCGTTCAAAATGAACCCAACGTTGAGCTGGCATCCTTCGATAAAGTCGTAATAGGCGCGAGCATTCGCTATGGTAAGCATAGTCCGCTTATCATCGACTTCATCAAGAAGAATGAAAAGATTCTCACTGAAAAACAAAACGCATTCTTTTCGGTTAATGTTGTTGCTCGGAAACCAAACAAGAATCAACCCGAAACCAATCCGTATATGCAGAATTTTCTCAAGCAGATATCTTGGCAGCCAAAGGTATTGGCCGTCTTCGCTGGCAAACTCGATTATCCTCGATACAATTTCTTCGACCGCTTGGCAATTCGTTTTATAATGTTTATGGGTAACGATTCGACAAATCCTAAAGCCGTGGTGGAATTCACCGACTGGCAGCAAGTAGAGGAATTTGGGCGAGTCATTAGTGAAATGTAATATCAAATAATGGACGAAAATCACATAACCAGGCGTTGTAGCTGACCGATGACGCTTGCAAGAGGACTACCGTTCAATTGGCAGAGGCAAGTTCCAAGACGCCCGCAAGTGCGCAGGCACCTAAACGCTACGTTATATCAGCTCCGGCTGAATCTCCGCCGAGAGCGGATAGTTGGCGGTAGTTATTAACAATTCTGTCATGCTGAGCCGGCCGCTTTACTCCGAGAGCTGGAGAAAAGCGGCCGGTTGTCGCGTTAGCTGTTACCGTCGATAGGGCATCGCTTCCCGCAGCTGCTGACGCTGCTCGTCGGTGAGCAGATCCTGCAGCTGGTTATGCAGCCGCAGCTGGTCGGCCATCATCTCGCCTTGCAGCTCGGCCATGCGGGTGTTCAGCGTCTGCACTTCGTCGGGATTGGGGCGCTCCTGCTGCATCAAGCTGAACATCTCCTCGCGCAACTCCATCATCTTGTTCATGCGCTCGACCCGGGTGGGGCGGTGTTCCTGCATCAGTTCGCGTGCGGCGCTGCGCTGCTCCTCATCGAACAACTGATTCAGCCCGCCCTGGCCTTGGCCGTAGCCTGGCCCCATCTGGCCTTGACCATAGCCGGGTCCCATCATCGCCCTGGGCGAGAGCGGTGCCACTGGCACCCGCTCCCAGAGCCAGGCTGATGGCGAGCGTCTGCTTGTGAAGGTTCATGAGGCATCTCCTGTGGGATTCATCTTGCTGGCGTGCCGTCGTGCTTGATCACCCTGGCGCAACCTTCCCGGTCTTGATCTGTCATCCAGCATAGTTCACCAGGCGTGCTTCGCTTTGACGAGCATCAATTAACCCTGAAGCGGTTGGGGCATCCCTTGAGGTAGATGTGCTGTGACAAGATCTACCGGGTTCCGATGTCACCTCTTGCCCGTGTTCCATAGCGAGGTATCCTCATGCTGCTCGAAGGTTCCTGCCACTGCGGCGCCGTGCACTTTCGCGTCGAATCACCGCATCCTTTTCCCTATCAGCGCTGCTACTGCTCGATCTGCCGCAAGACCGCCGGCGGAGGCGGCTACGCCATCAACCTGGGGGCGCTGGCCGAGACCCTCGAGGTGGATGGCGACACGCACAAGCGGGTCTACCATGCCGTGATCGACGGCGAGGAGAGTTCGGGTGAGCGGCATTTCTGCGGACGCTGCGCCAGCGCGCTGTGGGTCTTCGACCCGAGCTGGCCGGAGCTCGTGCATCCCTTCGCCTCGGCGATCGACAGTGAGCTGCCGGTCCCGCCTGAACGGGTTCACCTGCTGCTCGATAGCAAGGCCTCCTGGGTGGAGGTCGAGGCCCGCGACAACGACCGATGCTTCGCCGGCTATCCCGAGGAAAGCCTCGCCGAGTGGCACCAGCGCCTGGGCCTGGAGCGATAGCGACGTCGCACGCCATTGTGCAGCAGCTGCGATTCCACAAGGGCATCGGCATGAGTGCTTATCGCGCGCGACTTAGCAACCAGCGGTCGGTTTGCCCTGAGCTCAGGACTGGCGCTCATCCCGCGTCGAGCGCAGCAGCACCCGGTCCATGCTGCGGGTGTTGAGTACTCGCTTTAGGGCGGCGAACAGGTGAGTGGGCACTGTCACCGCGTAGCGGGGCTTGGGGCGCGGGTGCTCCAGCGCGTGGACGAGTTTTTCCACCACCGCCTCGGGGCCGAGCGCGAAGGGCGCCTTGCCGTCCTGGCTGGCCAGGCGTGCCTCCACCTTGCGGTAGGTGTCGGCGTGGGCACTGTGGGCGGTATCGATATTCGCCTGGAAGGCGCGATAGGCATTTTCGCGGAAGCGGCTGCGGATGGGGCCGGGCTGGATGAGGCTGACCTGGTGCCGCTGCCCCGAAGCTCCTGGCGCAGGGTGTCGGTGAGGCCCTCGAGGGCGAACTTGGAGCAGACGTAGGCGCCGCGGTAGGGCAGGGCGGCGGATTGGGCAATAACGGGTCGCCGGCCCTTCCGCTCCAGTACTGAGGCGGGCGATTTCTTCGGCTATCTACAGGATCTCCCGCGTCGCCTCCATCAATCGCCCGTCCACGGTGCGCTGCAGCTTGTCCTCGATCTCGCTGAGCAGAGACTCCAGCTTCGGTACGGAGGTGGCCACCACCACGAAGGTCCATTCGCTGGCCTCCAGTCGGTCGAGTTCACCGCTCTCGCACACCGCCACCGCGGGGTTGCGCCCGAAGCGCTCGTGCAGGCCCCCCATGCGCTGGCGCTTCTCCTTGAGGGAGCGGCAGCCGGGCAGGGAAATAGTCAGGGTGAGGATGCCGATATGCATGTCTCGGTCTCTCCGTTAGTGGTTTGACACAGCTTCGGTAGAAGCGAATTATGGGACAATTATCAATCGGCCCCCGTGCCGCGTCTTTCTGCAGGAGTGACTTCTCCCCTATGCGCGTCTTTACCAATCCCGTCGGTTCCGGCTCACTCTGGTTCGACAACCTCGCCACTGCCGACGGGACCCCCGTGGCCTATGACCCTCAGGCCCGCGCCTTCCTGCCCATGCCGCCCTTCTGCATCAACCGGGAGGTGATCGGCTGCAACTGGATTGCGCCTGAACAGGGTGCCTTCTGTCGATCCTGTGCCATGACGGCGCTGGCGCCTGACCCTTCGATCCCCAATGCCATGCCCAACTGGGCACAGACCGAGGCCGCCAAGCGCTGGGTGCTGGACAATCTCGGTCGCTGGAACTGGTTCCGGCCGGAGGATCCCGGCACGCCTCCGGTCTTTCACATGCTCGCCGAGGGCCCGACCCCGGTGCCCATGGGACATGCCCAGGGGGTGGTGACCATCAGCGTGGCCGAAGTGGACCCGGTACTGGTCGCCACTCGTCGTGAGGCGCTGGAGGAGCCCTATCGCACCATGACCGGGCATATGCGCCACGAGATCTCGCATATGCTCTGGTGGCGGCTCAGTCTGCGCGAGGATTTCCTCGACGCCTTCCGCGAGATGTTCGGCGACGAGCGTGCGGATTATCCCGTCGCGCTCCAGCGGTACTACCATGACGGCCCGCCGCCCGACTGGAGGCAGCGCTTCCTGACCACCTATGCGTCAGCCCATCCTCATGAGGACTGGGCCGAGACCGCCTCGCACCTGCTGCACCTGACCGATATTACCGACAGCTTCGTCGCGACGGGCCTGTCTTCGCCGGAGCTGCCGAACCCCGGCTGGGACCCCTACGCTGAACCGGATGCCGAGCGCCTGATCCATGTCGCGGCCTCTCTTGCGGTGGGCGTCAATCATGTCAACCGCTCCATGGGGCTGTCGGATCTCTATCCCTTCGTGCTGTCCGAGGCCGCGCGCCGCAAGCTCGCCTTCGTGCATGACTGGCTCCGCCGGGGCGCCCAGGGACTTTGATGCGGAGCATGGTCGAGGTGCCGGCGCTGACGGGAGCGACTTGCCCTGAATCCGGGGTCAGTCGTCCGTGTTGGTGTGCTCTTCACGCGAGGACAGGGATCGCGTCTTTTTTAAATCGATCGAGCGCGAGAAGATGGGTACCACAAACAGTACTATCCAGGCCAGGGCGGTACACAGGATGGCCGTCTGCTCCTGGCCCAGGCCGACGGCTATCCCGATGGCGGCCGTGAACCAGATGCCCGCCGCCGTGGTAAGCCCGGTTGCCTTCTGCCCGTTATTTCCATTGATGATCGTTCCCGCACACAGGAAGCCGATACCGGCAATGACGCCTTGAATGACCCGGCTCATTTCCGCATCGGTTATTCCCGCCTGTTGGGGAATCAAGATGAAAAGGGCGGCTCCCATGGACACCAGCATGTGCGTGCGTATACCGGCGGATTTCCCCTGTTGCTCTCGTTCGAGCCCCAGCAGACCCCCGAGCACCGCTGCCACCAACAATCTGACCACGACAATCGTCATTTCCGAAAGATCATTGAGATCGGAAAACTCGGAAATGATCGTATTGCCTATCTGTGAGAGGGCGTCATTCAAGGTCGTTTCAACTGTCGGAGAAGGGGCGTGAGTATAGCAGATTGGCCATATCAATTAGTGGATAGCCGGTGATTGAGATATTCCATCCCGCCATGATTGTTACCAAAATGCGCGGAATGCCCCGTACTTTTAGTGCGGGGATGGATAGCGCGGGCCGCGAAGCTGCCCTCAATGTGGGCGGGCCTGCTGCTCGATGTATTGCCGAACCAGCGAGATCGGAGCACCGCCAACACTCCCGGCAAAGTAGCTAGGGCTCCATAAGGCATTCTTCTGGTACGCCGGCTTCACTAGCTCGGGGTGCATCAACTTGAGCCTTCGGCTGGATACCCCTTTCAAGCTGTTCACCAACCGGGACAGCGCCACCTTGGGTGGATAATTCACCAGCAAGTGAACGTGATCGCCTTCGCCATTGAACTCCACCAGTTCCGCCTCAAAGTCGGCGCAGACGCTGCGGACTTTTCTGGACAGCAACCCCGCCAGGGTCGATTCTTGCGCATGCTGCGGCCATGGTGGCCGCGTGACGTCTACTGGGGAGTCTGAAGCATGACAATCGCGGCATTCGTGGCCGGACTGTTGCTCTTGATCCTGGGCGCCGAGGTCCTGGTACGGGGTGCCTCGAGCCTGGCGGCCCGCATGGGTATCTCGCCGTTGATCATCGGGCTGACGGTGGTGGCCTTCGGTACCAGTTCGCCGGAGCTGGCCGTGAGCCTCAAGGCCGCCATCGACGATCAGGCCGGGATCGCCATCGGCAATGTGGTGGGCAGCAACCTCTTCAACGTGCTGTTCATCCTGGGGGTCTCGGCGCTGATCGTGCCGCTGGTGGTGGCTAAGCAGCTGATACGCTTCGACATTCCATTGATGATCGGGCTTTCCGTGGTGGTCCTGCTGATGGCCCTGGATGGGGGCATCGAACGCCTGGACGGCCTGCTGCTGGTCGCCGGCCTGGGAGGCTATCTGGTGTGGCTGTTCTTCCAGAACCAGCGATCCAAGCTGGATAGCCCAACCGGCGATGCCGTGACCCGCGATCACACCCACTGGGCACTCCAGGTGGGCATGGTGGTCATTGGCCTGGTGCTGTTGGTGCTGGGCTCACGCTGGTTTGTGGACGGGGCGGTGGCCTTTGCCGATCACCTGGGGGTGAGCGATCAGGTCATCGGCCTGACCATCATCGCCGCCGGCACCTCGCTACCCGAGTTGGTGACCTCGATCATCGCGGCCCTGCGCGGCGAACGCGACATCGCCATCGGCAATGTGGTGGGCAGCAACATCTTCAACATCCTGGGCGTGCTGGGCCTGACCGGCCTGCTGGCGCCCTCGGGAATCGACGTTACGCCGGCCATGGCGGGTTTCGATATCCCGGTGATGATCGCGGTGGCCCTGGCCTGCCTGCCGATCTGCTTCACCGGTGGGGCGATCAATCGCTGGGAAGGCGGCGTGCTGCTTGGCTACTACCTGGCCTACACCCTCTACCTGGTCCTGGCCGCCGCCCGCCACGATGCCCTGCCGGGCTTCGGTGCCGCCATGCTGTATTTCGTACTGCCGATCACCGCCCTGACCCTGGTCGTGCTATCGGTACAGGAGAAGCGGCGAACGCGCAGGGCATGAGTCCGACGCTATCCTTTTCGTACCAGCCTGTCGCACCGGTCGGCATCAGCCACCGTTGTCCATGCGTAGCCTCAGGGCCTGAAGGCTGTCCAGCTCCAGGCGGAGCTCCTCGGAGAAGACCGGGTGCCCGATGACCCGGAGCTGGAAGGTGGCATCGCCGCCGCCATAGGCAATGTCGGCCGAGATGTTGGTGTCCTGGCGCAGGGGGTCGAGGGCGTCGAAGTCGACGGCTTTCACTTCCAGGGCGCTCATGCCCATGCCGTCGAGGTGTTGCTCGACGGCGCGCTTCAGGGTCACGCCGTAGTAGAAGTAGAGCCCGCCATAACCCAGGGCGGCGACGAAAATGATGGTAAAGAGTCGACCCATGCTGTCCTCCTCGGACGTTGGACGGGTCATCCGTCCGGTGTCGGCCTTTATACCATGCGCAATGGCCGTGTGCCGTGCCGCGATCGCCGGTCGTTCTCGCGGATCACCGAGACGCCGGCGGTGACCATTACCCCTTGCCGGTCGTTTCGAGAATCGCCTGGCGCAGTGCCTCGGGGGGTTGGGCGCCCGACAGGCCGGTCGTGCCGTTGATGATGAAGGTGGGCACGCCGCTCACCCCCAGGCGCCGGGCCTGGTCCAGGCCCGCTTCCACCTCGGCCCGGCCTTGGTCGCCTGCCAGGAAGGCGGGTATGTCGATATCCTCCAGTCCGCCGGCCCGAGCGGCGTCTGCCAGTACCGCGCTGTCACCGATGTCTTCGCCCTCGACGAAGTAGCGCCGGAAGAGCTCGCTGACCACGGTCTGCTGGACGCCATGCTCGCCGGCCAGCCAGATCAGCCGGTGGGCGTCGAAGGTATTGGGGGTTCGCGTCATTCGGTCGTGATGGATCTCGATGCCAGCCTGGCGGGCGGCGGCTTCCACCTGGGCATCGAGCTCCCGGGAGCGCTCCCAGGAGCCGAACTTGGCGGTTCGATAGTCACGCCGCGACAGGCCCTGGGCGGGCATGTCGGGGTTTAGCTCGAAGGGGTGCCAGGCCACCGAGACGCTGATCTCCTCGGGCAGCTCGGCGAGGGCGAGGTCCAGGTGGCGCTTGCCGATGAAGCACCAGGGACAGATGGCATCGGAGATCACGATGATGTCGGCGTGAGGCATGGCGGCTGGGCTCCCGAGTAAAAGTCCCACAGACGATAACATCTCTAGGAGCCGGCGGATGCCCGATCCATGCTGCCGAGAGAGGCGCTTATGGCATCAGCATCACCAGGGTGCCGGCGACGATCAGCAGGGCGCCGGTCAGGCGGCTGAGCTGTGCTGCCGGGGGCAGGAGTTTCTCCAGCAGGAAATACAGCGCCAGGGCCGCCATCCAGGCCAGGCTCATCACGCCACCCACGAACATCAACAGCATCAGCGCCCAGCAGCAGGCGGTGCAGAAGATGCCATGGCGGATGCCCATGACCAGGGCGCCACCATGACCCTCCCGCCATTCGGTCATCAGGAAGCTCAAGGGTGAACGACACTTGCCGAGGCAGGCTTCCTTGAGCCGACTGAACTGGAAGGCCCCTGCCGTGATCAGCAGACCGCCGCCGAGGAGTGGGCCGACCCTGCCCATGGCCGAGCCGAGCAGCTCGCTCTGGTGAAGGCCCCACTGGGCCAGGGCGAGCAGCAGGGCAAGGCCCATCCATACGGCCAGATAACCCGCCACGAACAGCCAGGTCGGTACGCTGGCCAGGCCCTTTGCAGCCTTATTCTGATGCACCCTGGCATAGGTGAGGATCATCGGTCCGGCGCTGGGAAGCATCATGGCGACCATCATCACTGCCCACATCAGTGCGCTCATCGCCAGCAGCTCGATGCCCCAGTCGGCCCCGCCCGGCATGCTCATGGAGGGGGCCATGGGGGTGGCCATGTCGGGCGACATGGCCTGCCGGACGAGGTAGGCCCAGGCGAGCAGGGACAGCAGGACAAGAGCAACGCCGATCAGGGCCCGCTCGCAGGCGTGCATTCTGTCCATCGTCGTTATCATGGTGGTGTCTCCTCTCAGGGCCCGGCATAAGCGAACGGCGAATAGAAGGCAGTGCGCTCACTGAGATCGAGATCGATCCCATGGGCCTGGTGGCGCAGGGTGTTCGATTTCGCCACCACCAGGGTCTCGCCCGGCGCCACTGCCAGGGGGTGGTCGCGAATGGTGACGTCATTTCCCCCCTGACCCTCGATGGCATGGATCTCGGCACCCGCACCTTTGCCGATTCTCAGGTGTCGCCGGCTCTGCTCGATGTCGAAGTGGATGGGCAGGGATTCCACCCCAAGCACCTCGCCGATCAGCGAGGCCAGCATGGCGGGGTGGCCACCGGCCTTGCCGCCGAAGATGGTGCCGAGGGCGTCCTGCTGTCGTTCATTCGCCTTCTGGTCGAGGTAGAGCACCACCTTCCAGTTGCCCTCTGCCATCGGCCCCGGTGCCCGTAGTGCCACGGCGACGTTGAGGTCGTCGAGGTCCAGGTCCCCGTACTGGCCGGCGTTGATGTGCCAGCCGACCAGCGCCGTGCACGCTCCCTCGGTAGGCGGGCCCAGGTAGATACAGGGACAGGCGTCCCGGCAATCGCAGCTCTCCAGGTACTCGCCTTTCATGTTCCATTGCGTCGTCATCTCGATGCTCCTCATTGGGTTTATTAAAATCGGGGTGATGAAAATCACGGTAATCAAGGCGCGACAATCGATGGTTCGCGCCTTGCCGCTACCTAGGTATAGCTCCTGCTCGGCGGGAGGAGGTGATGACGCCATGAGAATCTCGTGAGAATCGTCTTCCGCGATGGCGAGTGGCGAAAACGGCGCAGGTCTGATCCGAAGGGCCTATGCTTCGGGGAAGGACGTCCCTGGTGAAAGGAGGGCTGTATCATGTCCCAGCGGATGTCGGCGTTGCTTTCCCGCCAGGCGCATCAGGCCTTCGTCGGTCGCGAGGCGGAGCTCGAGGCACTGGATGCGGTACTCGGCGACGAAGGGCCACGCATCGTGCATGTCTACGGGATTGCCGGTATCGGCAAGACGACCCTGCTCGAACGCTTTGCCACCCAGGCCAGGGCCGCCGGCGCCTCGGTGATCCGCCTGGACTGTCGCAGCATCGAGCCGACGGCGTCGGGCTTTCTTCAGGCACTCGGTGACGCCATCGGTGGCGCGGGCGACGACATCGATTTTCTTACCGCGCGTCTGGGAAATCTCGCCCCTCGGGTGGTCCTGGCCCTGGATACCTTCGAGGTCTTCAGGCTCCTGGATACCTGGCTGCGCCAGGCGTTCGTGCCGACACTGCCCGGTAACGTGCGCCTGCTGCTGCTAGGTCGACAGCGGCCCCCCAGCGCCTGGGAGGCGATGCCCGGCTGGGGACGCCTGATGCGCTCCATCGCCATGACGCCGCTGAGCGAGGCGGAGGCGACCCGGCTGCTCGATCGACTCGGTGTGGATCGGTCGGTGGCGAAGCAGATCGTCGGCGTCATCCATGGGCATCCCCTGGCCCTGAAGCTCGCCGCGGCGGCGGTACGCGAGGATCCCCGCGGCGATTGGCTCGAGGAGGCCCCGCTCCAGCATGCCCTGGACGAGCTGCCCCGCCTCTTCCTGGCCGATGTCGGTGACGAGGTTACCCGGCGGGTGCTGGAAGGCACCTCGGTCACACGTCGCGTCACGGTATCGGTGCTGCGCGCCCTCTTCCCCGAACTCGCGGCCCAGGATGCCTTCGAGCGCCTGCGTGACCTGCCGTTCGTCGATGTCGTCAGTGATGGTCTGCTCATCCACGATGCCGTTCGCGATGCCATCTCCCGCTCCTTGCACACCAGCGATCCCAGCCGGCATCTCGCTTATCGCCGCGCCGCCTGGCGTCAGCTGATCGCCGAGGCCGAATCCGCGGGCAGCGGCGACCTGTGGCGCTACACGGCCGACATGCTCTACCTGATCGAGAACCCGGTGGTGCGTGAGGCCTTCTTTCCCAGCGGTACGCCCCAGCTGGCGGTGGAGATGGCGCAGTCCCGCGACGGCGAGGCTATCGAGGCGTTGATTCGTCGCCATGAAGGTGAGCAGGCCGCCAGGGTCCTGCTGCAGTGGTGGCAGCGCCTGCCACAGAGCTTTTCGGTGGTGCGCTCCCCCGGTGGACATGTCGTCGGCCTGTGCTGCAAGTTGCGCTCCGATACGCTGGACCCCCGCTGGCTTGGCGAGGACCCGATCACCGCCCAGTGGCAGTCGCACCTCGGGCAGCGGCCGATGGCCAAGGGGGAGATCGCCCTGTTCTGCCGGCGCTGGTTGAGCGCCGAGGAGGGGGACTCGCCCAGCGATGTCCAGGCTGCCATCTGGCTCGATCTCAAGCGCACCTACATGGAGCTGCGGCCCAGGCTGCGGCGTGTCTACCTGACGGCCCGTGACCTCGCCGCCTATGCCTCGGTGGCCCAGCGCCTGGGATTCGAGGTGCTGGCACAGCGAGGGGTGGCGCTGGATGGCAATGACTATCTCAGCGCCGTGCTGGACTTCGGCCCGGCCTCGGTGGATGGCTGGCTGGCGGAGATTGCCGCCGCCGAGCTCGGCATCCAGGGCCAGCCCGACGTGCTCGATGTCGAGTCCCGAGAGCTGGTGCTGGAGGAGGGGCGTGTTTCGCTGACGCCGCTGGAGTTCGGGGTCATGCACCATCTTCTCGCCCGGCAGAACAAGGCGGTGTCGCGTAGCGAGCTGCTGCGGGATGTCTGGGGAACGACCTATGAGGGCGGCAGCAATGTCGTGGATGCGGTGGTGCGGACCGTGCGTCGCAAGCTCGGCCGGCAGTCGAGCCGCATCGAGACGGTGACCGGCGTGGGCTATCGGCTAAGATCGCGCTAGTCGTGATCTCTCGGCCTGCTGGCGCCTCGCCGTCGGACTGTTAGGCTCTGAACATGACGATGCCCAATGCCTCCCTCGCCCCTGAATCCCTGCCCCGCCTGGCGCAGGCCCCGCTGACACCGGTTTCGCCACGCTTGTCGGCCTGCCGGGCGGTACAGCAATCCGCCAACTGGTTGTTGATGACCCTGGTGGTCGCTCTCTTGCCCCTGGGTGAGTCACCCCTGGCGACTTGGCAGCCCTGGCTGGCCGGGGCTGTGGCCGGCCTGGGGCTGGTGATGATCACACTGGGCTGGATCGAGGCGCGGCGGCGGGCCTACGGCCTGCGTGAGCATGACCTGATCTACCGGCGCGGCCTGCTGGTCCAGCGTACCCAGGTACTGCCGCTGGTGCGCCTCCAACATGTGGAAACGCTCAGCAACCCCGTGGAGCGTCTCTTCGGCCTGGTGCGCCTGGCCTGTTTCACCGCCGGCGGCCGCGGTGCCGATCTGACTCTGGAGGGCCTGTCGGCCGAGCGCGCGGAGGCGATCAAGCAGCATCTGCTCGGGCGACTCTCGCCGGCTGGTTTGCCGGATAGGGAGCCCTCGCCTTGACGCAGGCACCGACGCTCGGCCTGCTCGACGACTGGCAGCGGCTCTCGCCCTGGGCCATCGGCTTGATCCTGGCCACCACCGGCGTCTCTCTGCTGCGCCAGTACCTTCCCCTGTTGCTCGCGGCGGGTGCGGCCCTGGCCATCAGCGAGCGCTTCGGGTGGCCCGAGGCGCTACTGGGTGGGGTGCTTCTGGGTCTGGGGGGATTGCTGCTCAGCCTGCGCTACTACCACCGTTTCCGCTTTCGTTTCGATGGCGAGGTATTGGTGGTCCAGAAGGGGCTCTTCGTGCATCGCGAGTTCAAGGTGTCGGCGCGTCATGTCCAGCAGACCCGTATTCAGCAGCCGGCCTGGATGCGCCCCTTCGGTGTGGTGCAATGGGAGCTGGAGACCCTGGCCGGAGAGGCCGCATCGATCAGCCTGCCGGGTATTCGTCGCCAGGTCGCCGACGCCCTGGAAATGCGCCTTGGCGGGAGAGCCGCGACTGATCGGCCGGATGACTCGACACCGCGATCACCGGTGCTGTTCACCCTTGGACCACGCGGCTTGCTGCTGCATGGGTTGACCAGCCGGTCGATCCTGGTGGTGGCCGCCTTGCTTTCGCCTCTGGTGCGTCCCCTGCAAGGCTGGCTGCATGAGCGCCTTCCACAGGCCGATCTCTGGACTTGGTTGCCGGCGTCTCCCGGGCTGGCGATCGCGGTGGTGATTGTTTCTGCCGTGGGGCTATTGATGCTGCTGTCGGTGCTGGCCGCCTGGTGGCAGTTTCACGGCTATGTGCTGTGCGACGATGGCCAGCGCCAGGTGCAGGTCAGTGGCCTCTTGCACCGCCGCTCGCAGACCCTTTCGCGTCGCCGGCTGCAGGTGGTGGAGTGGGTGCAGAGCGGGCTGGGGCGCCTGTTGGGGCGCGGCTATCTGGTCTGCCACCAGTTCGGAGCGGCGGGGGGCGGCGAGGTCGCCGAGGCGCGTCGCTTCCTCGTGCCGGGCTTGACCGCCGTCCAGGCTGATACCCTGGTTCCGTCGCTCTGGCGGCGGCCGACGGCGACACCTTCCTTCGAGGCGCCGCTGAGGCGAGTCTCTCATCTCTATCGCCGGGTCCTGTTCCTGCGCCTGTTGCCGATCCTGTCCATTGGCCTGCTGGTGATCTGGCGGGTCGCCTTCCCGACATGGCCGGGTTGGACCCTCGGCGCTGCACTGCCGGGACTGGTGGTGTTGTCTCTGGGCCTGGCCCAGCTACGCTGGCGCTCGCCGGGCTGGCGCCTGGAGGGCGACTGGTTGAGGGTGCGCCAGGGATTCTGGGGACAGCGCACCAGCCTCTTTCCCCTGGACCACCTGGTCTCGCTTCAGCTGGAGCAGAGCTGGCTGCAGCGCCGACGGGGGCTGATGACCCTGCAGTTGCATCTGTCCAATGGTCGCCTGAGCCTGCCGTTTCTCGAGCAAGGCGTTGCCATGCAACTGGCCGATCGACTGCTGGCGAATACCGAGGGGGTGGCGGTGGAGTACCCCGGCTAGGGCGGATGGGCGATGACGAGAGAAGCCCCGTCAGCGATACTGGCGATCGGGCGTGGTCCGCCGCTTCGAGGACCCGCTGCATTACTGGATCGAGGACGAGGACCTGCAGCGGGTC
>JAGXGN010000071.1 GCA_024636705.1 Halomonas sp. | reverse complement strand
TGGCTACCAGAGCCTGCACACCACCCTGTTCGGCAGCGGCGGCATGCCCATCGAGGTGCAGATCCGCACCCGCGAGATGGAGGCCATGGCCAACAACGGGATCGCGGCCCACTGGCTCTACAAGGCCGGCCAGACCGAGCACCCCATCGCCCAGGGCAGCCATGCCCGGGCTCGGGCCTGGGTCAAGGGCCTGCTGGAGATGCAGCGCCATGCCGGGGACTCGCTGGAATTCATCGAGCACGTCAAGAACGACCTCTTCCCCGACGACATCTACGTCTTCACGCCCAAGGGCGACATCATGGAATTGCCCCAGGGCGCCACGGTGATCGATTTCGCCTACAGCGTGCACACCGACATCGGCAACAGCTGCATCGCCTGTCGCATCGATCGCCACCTGGCACCGCTTTCCAGCCGCCTGGAAAGCGGCCAGACCCTGGAGATCATCACCGCGCCCGGCGCGCGGCCCAACCTCGCCTGGCTGAACTTCGTGATCACCGCCAAGGCGCGCTCGACGATACGCCATGCGCTGAAGCATCAGCAGCATACCGAGGCGGTGCAACTCGGCCGGCGCCTGATCAACAAGGCGCTGGCCGGCTTCGAGACCAGCCTTGAGGAGTTGCATGAGGACGTCGTCAAGACCCTGTTGGCGGAGCTCGACGTCAAGTCCCTGGATGCCCTGCTCGAGTCCATCGGCCTCGGCAACCGGGTGGCCAACATGGTGGCGCGACGACTGGTGGACATCGAGCAAGGCAATCAACCAGGGCCACTGAAACACCAGTCCCTGCCCCAGGCTCCCATCGTCATCCATGGCGCCGAGGGCATGGTGATCACCTTCGCCCGCTGCTGCCACCCGCTTCCCGGCGACCCCATCATCGGCCACCTCTCGGCGGGACGGGGGATCGTGGTGCACCGGGTGGAATGCCGCAACATAGGCGAATTCGGCAGTGACCCGGACTCGCTTTTCGCACTGGAGTGGTCCGACGATATCGACCAGGACTTCCTCGCCGCCCTGCGCCTGGAGGCCGAGAGTCGCCGCGGCCTGGTAGCCGAACTCGCCGACCTGGTCACCGATGCCGGGGCCAACATCGAACACATCAGCATCGAGGAGCGTGACGCTCGCCTGTCCACGGTCGACCTGACCCTGGCCGTGCGCAACCGGGTCCACCTGGCACGCCTCATCAAGCGCCTGCGCAACCTGCCCCATATCGGCAGGATCGCGCGTATCGGCAAGTGAACTGAATCCTGACAACCGGAGACTGCCCATGAGCAACAAGGCCGTGATCAACACCGACCTGGCACCTGCCGCCATCGGCCCCTATTCCCAGGCCATCAAGGCCGGCAATACCGTCTATCTTTCCGGCCAGATCCCCCTGGATCCGGCCACCATGGAACTCGTCTCGGACGACTTCGAGACCCAGGCACGCCAGGTCTTCACCAACCTCAGGGCCGTCTGCGAGGAAGCCGCCGGCTCCCTGGGCGAGATCGTCAAGATCAATCTCTACCTGATGGATCTGGGAAACTTCGCCATCGTCAACCGGGTGATGGAAGAGTTCCTGACTCCACCCTTCCCGGCCCGCGCCGCCGTGGGTGTCAAGGCGCTGCCCAAGGGCGCCCAGGTAGAGGCCGAGGCCGTTATGGTCATCGGCGACTAGCGTGAGACTATTTCTGGCCCTGGGGCCGCCACCCGGGTTGGTCCCTAAGCTAGGGGAACTCGCCGACATGGCACAGGCAAGTTGCGGCGGAAAGCGCATGCCCGATGCGAGTTTCCACCTCACCCTGGCCTTTCTCGGGGAGGCGGAGACGCAAAGGGCTGAAGGGCTTATCGACTGGGTCGAGACTCTCGAGGTAACACCCGGCCGTTGGCGGCTGGATACCTGGGGATGTTTTCGCGGTCCGCGGATCCTCTGGGTGGGGGGACAGACGCCGGATGCGGCCCTGGCAGGGCTGCAAGCGCGCCTTTGGGAAAACCTGGAAGCCGGCGGCTTTTCCACTCGCCCCTCGTCGTTTCTTCCTCATGTCACCCTGCTGCGACGCCCCGAGACCTTCGACACCACCGGCTTGCCTGACTTTCGCCTGGACTGGCCCTATAATCGGCTAGCATTGATTCACTCCACCCAGGTCGCGTCAGGCGCCTGTTACACCACTCTGGCACGCTCACAAAGCCGCTGACACGACCCATCAACTGACATGATCCACACACCGGGGGAAAAGGGAATGTCCCGTCATACCGCTATCGCCGCCATTGCCACGGCTTGCCTCCTTGGCAGCAGCCCGACACTGGCCGATTGGTCGCTGGCCGCAGGAGCCACCAGCGAATCCACGGCGGCACTCCAGATCCAGGTTGACCATCTCCTTCCCCTGGAGGGCCTGCATCCCCGCCTCGACCTGCGCCTGGCCACCGGCCTGTTGCTGCTCTCAAGCGAAGAGAAAGGCGCCAACACGGCCTGGCTGTTCACCCCGGCGGTGCGCTACACCTTCATGGGGGAGCGAGGGGTCTTCGTCGAGGCGGGTATCGGTGGGGCATTTTTCGTCGAGACCCGTCTGGACGCCCGGGAACTCGCGACGAGTTTCCAGTTCGAGGATCGCATCGCCCTGGGCCTGCCCTGGGCCGATGGCGAGATCTCCCTGGCCCTGACCCACTACTCCAACGCCGGCATCAAGAATCCCAATGATGGTTTTGAAACGCTGATGCTGGGTTACCGGGTTTCGCTCTGAGCAGGCACCGACAGACGGATCAAGAATCCGCTCTCAAGTCGGCGGCTTCGAAACGCTGATGCTGGGTTATCAACTCTCGCTCTGATGCTGGATTATTAGGCCGTTCACGCCCGCTGGGGCAGGAAACCACCCACCTTGAGTACCTGCGCATAGCCTTCCCGATAACTGGGGTAGTGGAAGGCATAGCCACTCTCGAGCAGCCGGGTGTTATCACAGCGCTTGCTGGCGCGACGGCGCAGGGGCGACTGGATGGTCTCGGTGGCCTCGACCTTGAGCTGTGTCGCCAGCCAACTCATCACCTCGTGCAGCGGCGCCGGCTCACAGTCATTAGCCAGGTAGAGGTCATGCAGTGGCTTCTCGGCCAAGGCAAGGTCGATCAGGTGGGCCAGTACCCCGGCGCAATCATCGCGATGGATCCGGTTGGTATGCATGGCGGGACTGGACGGGGCGATGCGTCCCTCGCCCACCTGACGGATCAAGCGGTCACGGCCGGGGCCATAGATCCCCGAGAAACGCACCACCGTCCCCGGCAGTGGGTGGTCGATCAGCGCCTGCTCGGCCTCGCGCATCAACTGGCCCGAGAAGCCGGAGGGTGCCGTCGGGCTCGTCTCGTCGACCCATTCCCCCTCCTGCTGGGGGTAGACGCTGGTGGACGAGACGAAGAAGACGCGCCGCGGCGGCCTTTCCCGGCCGGCAAACTCGCTCAGCACCGCCTTGAGGCCATCCGGGTAGGCCGCGCGGTAGGCCGCCTCGTCGAAGTGGTCCGCGCTGACCACATAGACCAGCACCTCGGCATTGGGAAGGTCGACCAGGCGTGCGGGATCGCCGAGATCCAGGGAGACGGCCTCGAGCCCAGTAGCTGCCAAGGCAGCGGCGTTTCGACGCACACCGATCACCCGATGGCCCGCTTCTTGGAGGCGTTTTCCCAGGGTTGTCCCGATATCACCACAGCCTAGAATGAGTGTCGTCATCTTCACCTTTCCCCCGCTCCCTGATACAAAGTCCACATTGGCATTGATCTGTCCCTGTCATCTCCGCGTCCTTCGAGGCGTCACCCCGTCACGAGAGGATGCCTTCCGGCGCTGCAATGACTCTAACAGAACTTCGTTACATCGTAACCCTGGCCCAGGAGCATCACTTCGGACGCGCGGCGGAGCGCTGCTTCGTCTCCCAGCCGACCCTGTCGGTGGCGGTCAAGAAACTCGAGGAGGAGCTGGGTATCGCCCTGTTCGAGCGTTCGAAGTCCAGCGTTCAGGTGACCCCGCTGGGTGAGCGGATCATCGAGCAGGCCCAGCGCGTGCTGGAGCAGAGCAGCCTGATCAAGGAACTGGCCAATGCCGGCAAGGACCAGCTGGCCAGTCCTTTGCGAATCGGTGCCATTTTCACCATCGGCCCCTATCTGTTTCCCCATCTGGTGCCGACCCTGGCCAGGAGTGCACCCCGAATGTCGCTCTACATCGAGGAAGGCTTCACCGGTAACCTGCGTCGCAAGCTGAAGAGCGGGGATCTGGATGCCATCATCGTTGCCTTGCCCTTCACCGAAACCGATGTGGTCACCAAGCCCCTCTACGAGGAAGACTTCGAGGTGCTCATGCCCGCCGGCCATCCCTGGTCACATCGGGATAGCATTCACAAGGAAGACCTGCTGAGCGAGCACCTGCTGCTGCTCGGCGAGGGACACTGCTTCCGCGACCAGATCCTCGAGGCCTGCCCCGCCATCAGCCGGCAGCTGAACAGCCCCAGCAACACCCTGACCGCCGAGGGCGGCTCCCTGGAAACCATCCGCCATATGGTGGCGTCCCGGCTCGGCATCACGGTCCTGCCGCATTCCGCCATCGGTACCAGCCGTTACGAGAGCGGGCTGCTGGTCAGCCGCCCCTTCACGGACCCCAGGCCGTCGAGAACCGTGGCCATAGCCTGGCGTGCCAGTTTTCCCAGGCCCAAGGCCATCGATGCCGTGACCCGGGCCATCGCCGGTTGCCGCGACGCCGACACCCTGCTTCATGAGTGACCTCGAGGCACCAGTCACCGCGCTCAAGGGTGTCGGCGAGGCCCTCGCCCTCAAGCTCGCAAGGCTTCGCCTGGCAAGCGTAGCCGACCTGCTCTTCCACCTGCCGCTGCGCTACCAGGACCGCACCCGCGTCACACCCATCGGCACCCTGCGTGCCGGCCACGAAGCGGTGGTGGAAGGCGATGTGATGGCCAACGATGTGGTAAAGGGCCGACGACGCAGCCTGCTGGTCCGGCTTCGCGATGGCTCGGGAATTCTCAGCCTGCGCTTCTTCCACTTCTCCCCGGCTCAGCAGCAGCAGTTCCGTCCCGGCGTTCGGGTTCGCGCCTTCGGCGAGGCCCGGGCGGGGGCCACCGGCCTGGAAATCTACCACCCGGAGTATCGCCTGCTGAGTGACGATACGGCCCCGGTGGACGATCACCTGACGCCGATCTACCCCACCACCGAGGGGCTCCATCAGACCCGGCTGCGGGCCTTGATCGATCAGGCGCTGGCCTGCCTGGATGCCGACCCCGAGGCCCTACCCGACTGGATCTCGCCGGATCTCCGCCAGCGCTTTCGGCTGCCCGAGCTGCACCACTGTCTGCGCTTCCTCCATCACCCACCGCCGGAAGCCGACCCCGAGCAGCTCGCCGGCGGCCGCCACCCGGCCAGCCGCCGCCTGGCCCTGGAGGAGCTGCTGGCCCACCGCCTGAGCCTGCGCGAGGTACGCCAGCAGATCCAGCAGGATGGCGCCCCTTCGCTTGCCGGCGGCCGCGGCCTCCAGGCCCGCTTCCTGACGCAGCTGCCCTTCTCGTTGACCGGCGCCCAGCGCCGGGTGCTGGACGAGATCGCCGCCGACCTGGCCCGTGAGCGGCCCATGCTGCGCCTGGTGCAGGGCGACGTTGGCTCTGGGAAGACGGTGGTCGCCGCCATGGCCGCCCTCTCGGCCATCGCCGGTGACTGCCAGGCAGCGATGATGGCACCCACGGAGATCCTCGCCGAGCAGCACTACCGGACCTTCCGCGCCTGGTTCGACCCCCTGGGCATCGAGGTGGCCTGGCTATCCGGCAAGCTCAAGGGCAAGCCCCGCCTGGATACCAAGGCGGCGATCCTCGACGGTCGGGCGCGCATGGTCGTCGGCACCCATGCCCTCTTCCAGGGCGACGTGCACTTCCAGCGCCTGGGGCTGGCGATCATCGACGAGCAGCACCGCTTCGGCGTTCACCAGCGCCTGGCGCTGCGCGAGAAGGGCGAAGCCGGCGGCCTGACGCCCCATCAGCTGGTGATGACCGCCACGCCGATCCCGCGGACACTGGCCATGAGCGCCTATGCCGATCTGGATGTCTCGGTGATCGATGAGCTCCCCCCCGGGCGAACCCCGGTGAAGACGGTGGTGGTGCCCGACGAGCGCCGACCCGAGGTGGTCGAGCGGATCCGCCACGCCGGTGCCGAGGGGCGCCAGACCTACTGGGTCTGTACCCTGATCGAGGAGTCGGAGGTACTGGAATGTCAGGCCGCGGAGGCGACCCGTGACGAGCTGACCGAGGCCCTGCCAGGGCTTGCCATCGGCCTGGTCCACGGGCGAATGAAGGCCGGCGAGAAGGCCGAGGTGATGGACGCCTTCAAGGCCGGCGAGCTGGATCTGCTGGTGGC
>JAGXGN010000070.1 GCA_024636705.1 Halomonas sp. | reverse complement strand
GTGCAGGAGAGCGGCCACCACCGAGGAGTCCACCCCGCCGGAGAGGCCGAGCAGCACATGGCGGTCGCCCACTTGGTCGCGGACGCGAGCGATCTGGTCCTCGATGATCTGGGCGGGTGTCCAGAGGCGCTCGGCGCCGCAGATCTCCAGCACGAAGTGCTCGAGGATGCGCTGGCCCTGCAGGGTATGGGTCACCTCGGGATGGAACTGCACGCCAAAGAAGCGCTTGGCTTCCCAGGCCATGGCGGCCACCGGGCAGCTCGGCGTGGAGGCGGTGACGGTGAACTCATTCGGAACCCGGGAAACCTTGTCGCCGTGGCTCATCCAGACGTCGAGGAGGTTCCTGCCGGTATCGTGGTCGATGTGGTCGGAGATGTTGCGGAACAGCGCGGTCTCTTCATCGACGCGGATCTGGGCGTAGCCAAACTCGTGGACCTTCGAACCCTCCACGGCGCCGCCGAGCTGCTCGGCCATGGTCTGCATGCCGTAGCAGATGCCCAGCACCGGCAGGCCCAGCTCGAAGACGCACTGGGGGGCGCGGGGCGAGTCCAGCTCGGTGACCGACTCCGGGCCCCCGGCGAGGATGATGCCGTTGGGGGCGTACTCGCGGATCTCGGCCTCGGTGATATCGAAGGCGCGGACCTCGGAATAGACGCCGATCTCGCGCACACGGCGGGCGATCAATTGAGTGTACTGGGAGCCGAAGTCGAGGATCAGGATCTTGTGGGCATGGATATCGGTCATCAGGCCTTTCCTTTGAGAGGCGAACGGCCCGGAAACACGAAAGCTGGAAGCAGCGCAGCCACTTCCAGCTTCAAGCTTCCGGCCTCAAGCTTGGGTCAACCCGCGCGGTAGTTCGGGGCTTCCTTGGTGATCTGGACGTCGTGCACATGGGATTCGGCGAAACCGGCACCGGTGATCTGCACGAAATCCGGCTTGGTGCGCATCTCCTGGATGTCGGTACAGCCCGTATAGCCCATGGAGGCGCGCAGGCCACCCATCAACTGGTGGACGATGGCGCCCATCACGCCCTTGTAGGGCACACGGCCCTCGATGCCTTCCGGCACCAGCTTCTCGGCGCCATCGTCGCTGTCCTGGAAGTAGCGGTCGCTGGAGCCCTGGGTCTGGGACATGGCACCCATGGAACCCATGCCGCGGTAGGCCTTGTAGGTGCGGCCCTGGAAGAGCTCGATCTCGCCGGGGGCTTCTTCAGTGCCGGCCAGCAGGCCGCCAACCATCACGCTACTGGCGCCGGCGGCGACGGCCTTGGCCAGGTCGCCCGAGAAACGGATGCCGCCATCGGCGATCAGCGGGATGTCGTAGTCCTTCAGCACCGCCGCGACATTGGAGACCGCGGTGATCTGCGGCACACCGACACCGGCAACGATGCGCGTGGTGCAGATGGAGCCGGGGCCGATGCCCACCTTGACGGCGTCGGCACCGGCTTCCGCCAGGGCCTTGGCCGCGCCGGCGGTGGCGATGTTGCCACCGATCACCTGAATGCGGGGGAAATGTGCCTTCACCCAGCGCACCCGGTCGATCACGCCCCTGGAGTGGCCATGGGCGGTGTCGACAACCACCACGTCCACACCGGCCTCGGCCAGGGCGGCGATGCGATCCGGCGTCTCGGGGCCGGTGCCGACGGCCGCCCCGACCAGCAGGCGGCCGTCGGCATCCTTGGCGGCGTGGGGGAAGGTGCGCGCCTTCTCGATATCCTTGAAGGTCACCAGGCCGCGCAGGTGGAAATGCTCATCCACCACCAGCATCTTCTCGATGCGGTGCTCCTGCATCCTGCCCTTGATCTGCTCGAGCGGCGTGCCCTCGCGAACCGTGACCAGGCTGTCGCGGGGCGTCATGATGTCGGCCACGCTGTCGCCCTGATTGGGCTGGAAGCGCATGTCGCGCTCGGTGACGATTCCCACCAGGACCTCGCCCTCCACCACCGGGAAGCCCGAGAAGCCATGCTCGTGCGCCATGCTGAGCAGATCCTCGAGCTTGGCCTTGGGACTGACCGTAACCGGGTCCTTGACGATCACACTCTCGTGTTTCTTGACCCGACGGACCTCGGCGGACTGCTGGGCGATGGTCATGCTCTTGTGAATGATGCCGATACCGCCTTCCTGGGCCATGGCGATGGCCAGGCGCGATTCGGTCACCGTGTCCATGGCGGCGGAGAGCAGCGGAATATTGAGGTAGAGATCGCGCGTGAGGCGCGTCCTGAGGCTGACGTCCTTGGGAAGGACCTCGGAATAACCGGGAAGGAGGAGAACGTCATCGAACGTCAGCGCTTCCTGAGCCATACGTAGCATAAGCGGCAACACCCAGTGGACTGGTGGGAAGGAAGTAAAAGGTAATTGCCCAGTATAACTGGCCAAGGGGGTCGACGTCATCCGTTCGAGCCGCGTGTGCTAATCCGAGGCGAGAATGATCGGGAAAACTTGCGGTCAAAGGCTAAGCTTGGGGGAGAGACGCGAAGACGATTCAACAGGGCAGGAACCACCCGGGCCAATTACCCAACACGGCCCATGACCCCCAAGGCCCAAGTCTCAAGTCCCTAAGGCCTGAATCCCTAGGGCCCGAACCCCTAGAGATAAACCACCAAGGAAAGGAGTGTCGATATGAACTGGGATCAGATCGAAGGCAAGTGGAAGGAAATGAAGGGCAAGGCCCGTTCCAGTTGGGGTGAACTCACCGACGATGAAGTGGACGAGATCGGCGGCAAGCGCGAGCAACTGATCGGCAAGCTACAACAGAAATATGGCATGGCCCGCGAAAAGGCCGAGAAGGAGGCCGACGACTGGGCCAGCCGTCAATGACGGATTAGGCCCAGTCCGCCCGCCCTACCCCTTTACGCCGAGCCAAGAGGCTCGGCGTTTTCGTGGCTTGGCACCTTGGCTGGTGAACGGCGCCGTGAACGGTGGCGGTAACCTGCTAGAGTGAGGGCGTCATACGTTACAGGACACCTCAACGATGCCCAGCGCCGATGCCACCGGACACCCCCAGGCCCTCTCCGTCAGTGACGTCAACCGCCGCGCTCGCCAGGCACTGGAGCGCGATATCGGCGAGCTCTGGGTGGAGGGCGAGCTCTCCGGCGTCTCGCGTCCCGGCTCGGGGCATGTCTACTTCACCCTCAAGGACGACCGCGCCCAGTTGCGCTGTGCCCTCTTTCGGACCCGGGCACGCTTCGTAGCCGCGCCCATGCGCGATGGCGATCTCGTCAGGGTGCGGGGGCGGCTGTCGATCTTCGAGCCCCGTGGCGATTACCAACTGATCGTCGAGGCCGTACAGGCCGCCGGACTGGGCGACCTCCTGGCCGCCTTCGAGCGGCTCAAGGCTCGGCTCGACGCCGAGGGCGTGTTCGCCAATGCCAGGCCCCTGCCCTACCCGCCCCGCCATCTGCTGGTGTTGACCTCGCCCACCGGGGCGGCGATCCGCGATGTGCTGGCAGTGCTCTCCGCACGCTGGCCCTTGGTGCAGGTGACCCTGATCCCCGTCCCGGTCCAGGGTCGCGAGGCCGCACCGGCAATGATCTCGGCGCTAGGCATGCTCAACCGTCAGCAGGCGCTGGACCCGGCCCGCGACGCCATCCTGATCACCCGCGGCGGAGGCAGCCTGGAAGACCTCTGGGCCTTCAACGACGAGCACCTGGCCCGGGCGATCTTCCATTCGCGGCTGCCGGTGATGTCGGCGGTGGGCCATGAGGTCGACGTGACCCTGGCCGACTTCGCCGCCGATGTCCGGGCGCCCACCCCCTCGGCGGCGGCCGAGCAACTGGTGCCCGATCGTCGCGATCTGTCCGCACGGCTGGCCGCACTGGAAGGCCGCCTGCGACACCTCCAGGGCGCGCGGCTGGAGCGCGAGGCCCAGCGACTGGATCATCTGCGCATCCGCTTGCGGCACCCCCGCGAGGCCCTCGAGCGCCAGCGCTTGCGCTTGACCCAGCTGGAGGGGCGCCTGGGGCGCGTCATCGAGGCACGACTGACAACAGAACAAGGCCGCGCCGGACAGCTCGCCCGGCGGCTGGCCGCTCACCCACCCGAGCGTCAACTGGAGGAGGCCCGGCGGCGACTGGCACGGTCATCCGAGCGACTGTCACGCGCGATGCAACGCGGGCTCGACCGACACAGTGAGCGCCTCTCGGGTCTGGCACGGGAACTCCAGGCCGTCAGCCCGCTGGCGGTACTCGGCCGAGGCTACGCGATACTCGAGGATGACCGGGGCCAGGTGATCCACCGCGCCCATGACACCCGCCCCGGCCAGGCACTCACCGCCCGGCTCGGCGAAGGGCGGTTGAGGGTGGAGGTCAAGCGACGCTCGACGCGCTGATCCTCAGACTCCGGCATGGCCTGCCTCGGGCTTGAAGGGACCGGGTTCGAGGTCGTGGCGAGACAGCAGCTTGTAGAAGTCGGTGCGATTGCGCCCGGCAATGCGGGCGGCCTGGGTGACATTGCCCTCGGTGATCTTCAGCACCTTGATCAGGTAGCTGCGCTCAAAGGCGGCACGGGCGTCGCTGAAGGTCGGCAGGGCGTTATCCTCGGCGGCCAGGGCCTGGGAAACCAGCGCCTCGGGAATCATCGCCGAGCTGGTCAGGGCCACGCACTGCTCCACCACATTGACCAGCTGGCGGACATTTCCCGGCCAGGCAGAAGACGCCAGCAGATTGAGCGCCTCCGGCGAGAAGCCCTTGACGAAGGGCTTGTGGCGCTCGGCGGCCTGAACCACCAGGTGCTTGGCCAGCAGGGGGACATCCTCGGGACGCTCCTTGAGCGCAGGCAATCGAAGGTTCACCACATTGAGCCGGTAGTAGAAATCCTCGCGGAACTCCCCCTCCTGCATCGCTTGGTCGAGATCCCGGTGAGTGGCGGAGATCAGCCGCACATCGATGGGCGCCGACTGGGTCGAGCCGAGCGGTCTAATCTGGCGTTCCTGCAGAGCACGCAGCAGCTTGACCTGCAGTGCCAGTGGCATGTCGCCGATCTCGTCGAGGAAGAGGGTGCCGCCGTCCGCGGCCTGAAACAGGCCCTGGTGCTCGCTAACGGCGCCGGTGAAGGCGCCCTTGGCGTGGCCGAACAGCTCGCTCTCCAGCAGCGGCTCGGGCAGGGCCCCACAATTGATCGCCACGAAGGGCTGATCGGCACGGGGGCTTGCCCGATGGATGGCCTTGGCCAGCAATTCCTTGCCGGAGCCCGAGGGGCCTGTGATGAGCACGCTGACGTCCGACCCCGCCACCATCCTCGCCTGCTCCAGGATGCGCTCCATGCCGGGGTTACGGGTGATGATCGCCGAGCGCCAGGCCTCATCACCTTCCGACGAGGCGCCCGGTGCCTGGGCAAGGGCCTCGTCGATGGCGGCGAAGAGCTCGTCGCGATCCACCGGCTTGGTGAGGAAGCTGAAGACCCCTTCTCGTGTCGCGCTGACAGCCTCGGGGATGGAGCCATGGGCAGTCAGCAGGATCACCGCCAGGCCGGGGGCACGGCGCTGGATCTCCCGGAAAAGCGCCAGGCCATCCATCTCGTCCATGCGAAGGTCGGTCAGCACCAGGTCGGGGCGATCCGCTTCGAGTCTCTTGAGGGCCTGGCGTCCACTCTCCGCCGTGGTGACCCGATAGCCGCGGCTCTCCAACCGCATCCCCAGCAATCTCAGCAGGCTCGCGTCGTCGTCGACCAGCAAAATATGCGGGGAGGCCATCCTTGGAGAGGCAGCCGGGCCGTTCCAGATATCACTGGGTTGTCGTAAGGGACGCTTCACGTGATTACCTTCCTGTTCCGTCGGTCTGCTGTCGCAGGTTGATGTTCTGTTCGATGGCGGTGAGCGCCTCCAGCTTCTCGACCAGCGCCGCGTTTTTCGCTTCCAGCGCATCCCGTTCGGCCTGGGTACTGGCCACACGTCCGGCCAGGGCACGCCGCCGCTCCACCTCATTGAGCCAGTAGCGCAACAAGGGCTGCAGTTCAACGGGGGCGGCATGCAGGTCTGCCTTGAACAATTCCGAGGCCTGATCCCACTGGCGTTGACTCCCCCAGGTGAGCGCCGCGGCCCGAGCCAGGCGGCGCTGTGGGTCATTGCCCTCGAGTCGAGTTAGCATTGCCTCGCGCCAGTTTTGATCCCCGCGCTGGGCGGCAAGACCGAAGGCGACCCAGTCGTGGAGCAGGCAGTCCCGCTCGGCAAAGTCGGGAACCTCGGCGTAGCAATCGCTACGACTCGCCGGCGGGGACACCGCCGCCGGGACGCCGAAGGAGCTCTCGGGAAGCAGCTCGCAACCGGCTAGCCAGGTCGCGGCCAGGAAAACCACAAAAGGACGAAGGTTCATGAGGCTGTCTTCCTTGGATGCTCGCGGCCTGCCTGGTCGAGCATCGGCTTATCGTGGATCGTCGTCTCAGTATCGTGGATATGTGGCAGGGTGAGACGAAAACACACCGAAAAATGCGGATCATCCACCAGTTCCAGGTTGCCGTTCTGCAACCTTGCACAATCCGCGGCCACCGAGAGCCCGATACCCGAGCCCTTGAGCGGGCCCTTGCGGCGCACGCGTCCCTGATAGAACGCCTCGAAGAGTCGCGGTCTGTCTTCCTCGGCGATCGGGTCACCACTGTTGGCCACCTCGATCACCAGGCGGTCGGGATGCCGCCGGGCTCGGATTTCCAGCTTCCCCGCATCTTCGCCATAGGCGATGGCGTTGGAGATCAGGTTGTCGAGGATCCGCATCGTAGCGGTTCGATCGACCTGCCACCTCAAGGGGCCATCGAAGCAGTCGACGCGCATGCCCTTGTTCTGTAGTGCCAGCCGGTGCTTGGCCAGTACCCCCTTGATCAGGGTGGCGATATCCAGCCACTCCAGCACCATGGGCTGGTTGTGCTGGAGCAGGTTGTAGTCGAGCAACTGCTCGATCAAGCGCTGCAACTCGCCACCGCTGGCATCGATCAGATCGAGGATCTCGCGCTGATGGGGACTGAGCTCACCGGCGACGCCATCGGCAAGCAGCGACGATCCCTCCCGCACACTGGCCAGCGGTGTCTTGAGCTCATGGGACATGTGGCGCAGGAACTGCTGCTTCTGGGCCTCGAGTTCCTCGAGCCGCGAGGCCAGCCAGTCCAGCCGCTCGTCCAGCTTGACCAGCTCGGCCGGCCCCTGGATGGGGCGCACGACCTTGGTCACACTACCATCGCCGATGCCGAGAATGCGGCGCTCCAGCTGACGCACCGGCCGGATGATCAGCCAGGTGAACAGCAGCATCAGCACCAGGCTGGCCGAGACCAGGGCGCCGGTCTGGAGCCATAGCCGTGCCTGGACGGTCTCGGCCCTTTCACGAATGGCATCGATACGGGCATCGATATGGCGGTTGGTCGCCTGGCGCATGGCCTCGGTGTGCTGGGCAAAGGGCAGGAAGTCGACGAGTCGCTCGCGGAACGCCTCGAAGGGCAAGTCGGGTAACCGTGCGAGGGCTTCGAGTTGCCGACCCACCGCCCGAACATCCGGATCATCCGGCAACAAGGCGCGTTGCTGGGCCAGCAACCGGCGAAACTCCTGGACACGCTCCTCGTAGATCTCGAGCAGGCCATCCTGCTCGACCACCGCATACTGACGGGCACCTCGTTCCATCTCCAGGGCGAGGGAGCTGAGCGCTCGGGCGCGGCGTGTTTCCTCGACGGCCTGGCGGGCGCTGATATCGGCCAGCCGCGAGAGTTCCGCGAGGGCCTGTCCGGCCTGGAACATCAGGACACCCAAGGGCAGCATCACCATCAGGAAGGCAAGCAGGACGAGTTGCAAAAGCGAACGGGGGCGCCAGCGACGCGATACTCGGTGAGTCATGACCATGCTTCTTTGCCAGCGAATCGAGATACCGTCATCGGCTATCCCATCAAAGAATACCAGAGTTGCGTTGATCGGCGATGAACCGAAAAAAGGGCCGACAGAGCCGGCCCAAATACGCAGGGAACGTATACGCAGGGGATGGTAAACCATCCGACTTCGCTTTCGGCAGTACCGCCTCACCGGAGCCGATGCCGCGCAATGGGGTCCCCCCGAAGGGGGTGGCATCCTTGCCGGGGCGTCCTTGCCCTCAGGGCATCCCTCCTTGCCTTGCGGCGATACCCATCTCATCGCAACCTGTCAAAGTCACACATGCTTGGAGCAGACGCTGATCGCTTCGGTTGCCAGGCGCACAGGGCAGTGTTGACCGGGCCCCTCGGCGATCGTAAGCGGTTCGAGCCGTAATGCACCGCTTCGTTGCTCACCCAGACATTAGCTAATCTCGTGCCAGAATTTGATTTATTCTTTCATTTCAGTTAGTTGAAAACCAGTTGTGATCGACATGCCGTCTTGCGGCGCGTCGCCAGGCGTTCCGTGGGGCTTTTCACCGCTCCAATCGTCACCTTTTGACGACAGCCTGGCGAGGTTACTGATAAAGACTTTTAAAAACAGACGGCTAAAATGTCTCGAAATGGAGACAGCCGATATGGCATCGACGTCGGAAAGCGACAGGGTGCCGAGCGCTCGGTCGCTCGACACCGGGGATATCCCATTCAGGCGAGGGTCTTGACGAGAATCTTGGACTTGCGGGCATGGTTGTAGGTGTCGCGGCGAAGCGTCGGCAGCGCTTCGATATCCGCCAGGCGAAAGCCATGGTCGAAGAACCAGTGGGCGGTATGGGTGGTCAGGGCGAAGAGCGCCGAGAGGCCCAGGCGCCTGGCACGCCGCTCGACCTCGGCCAGCAGCAATTCGCCACGGGCACCGCCCCGGTAGTCATCATGCACGGCCACACAGGCCAGTTCGGCCATCTGGGCATCGTGAAAGGCATGCAGGGCCGCACAGCCGATGATCATCCCGTCGCGTTCGATGACCAGGTAATCATCGATCTCTTGTTCGAGTCGCTCTCGGGAACGGGGTACCAGCATGCCGTCACGCTCGAGGGGGTCGAGCAGTTCCAGCAGGCCGCCGATATCGGTGAGACCCGCCGGGCGCAACTGCTCGTAACGATGCTGGGTGATCATGGTGCCCACCCCATCCCGGGTGAAGAGCTCACCGAGCAGGGCGTCGTGATCGTGCCAGGACAGCAGATGGGTACGCGCCACGCCATGGCGGGCCGCGGCACAGGCGGCACCGAGGTGTCTGGCCAGTTCGCTTCCCGGCAACGACGCTTGCCGCAGCGGCTCGGCCTCCGCCGGTGTCAGCTGACGCTGCAACTGTCCACTGGCGTCATATAGCCCACAGGACTCGCCCAGCAGGATCAGCTTGTCCGCGCCCAGCGCCATGGCGGTATGTTGGGCCACTTCCGAGGCATCCAGGTCGAACACCTCGCCGGTGCTGGAGAAACCCAGCGGGGGGAGCACCACCAGCGACCCCTTCTCGAGGAGCCCGCGGATCGCCGCGGCACGCACGCGACGCACCTCGCCGCTGTGGTGGAAATCGATTCCCTCGCGCACCCCGAGTGGCTTGGCCATCACGACATTGCCCGAGACGGCGGTGAGCTCTACGCCATGCAGGGGCGTATTGGGGAGGCCCAGGGAGAGCCTCGCCTCCAGCCACAACCGCTGCTCGGCCGAGATCCGCTTGACCAACGCCATGATCGCCTCATCGGCGACCCAGCGCCCCTGATGGACTTCCGGCTCGATATCGAGCTCATCCAGCGCCAACCGGACCTGAGGGCGGATACCGAACACCACCACCAGTTGCACGCCTAGGGTGTGCATCAGTGCCAGGTCCTGGATCAACTGCTCGTTTCGCCCTCGCATCATGGCGTCGCCCTCTATCAGGATCACGAAGGTGCGACCGCGATGGGCATTGATATAGGGCGATGAGTTGCGAAACCAGTCGACGAAAGGGAAGCGTGTGTCCAAGGCCGCACTCCGGCAGCAGGTGAGCGAAAACAAAAGTAAAGGTCGATGATAGCAGAGCCGACAAAACGGCGGCACCATCCTGAGGGAATGCCGCCGTCAATGGCGCGCGGGAAGACACCAGACGATCAGCTGAAGATGCCCTTGAAGGTGAAGAAAAATAGGATCGCCAGCCCTGCACCGGCCGGCAGGGTGATGAGCCAGGACATGACGATGGTACCGATGACTCTCAGATTGAGCGCCGCCATGCCACGGGCCAGGCCCACGCCCAGCACGGCACCCACCAGGGTATGGGTGGTGGAGATCGGCAAGCCGGTGCCCGAGGCCAGGACCACGGTAGTCGCCGCGGCCAGGGTGGCGGCGAAGCCGCGGCTGGGAGTCAGCTCGGTGATGCCGCTACCCACCGTGGCGATGACCTTGTGCCCGTAGGTGACCAGGCCAGCGACGATACCGCCCCCGCCCAGCACCAGCACCCACCAGGGCACTAGGGCGGCAGCATCGATGACACCGTCGCTGCGCACGACGCTGATCACCGCGGCCAGGGGGCCGACGGCATTGGCTACGTCGTTCGAGCCATGGGCAAAGGCCATGGCACAGGCGGTGAAGATCATCAGCACGCCGAAGACCCGCTCGACATTGCCATAGCCGAACTGGTCGTTGGCGCGACGCTCGTACTTGACCCGTCGCTCCATCAGGATGCCTGCGCCCATGACCAGGAGGCCGATGACAAGCGAGAGCAACAGGCTCTCGCCGAAGCCGAGATCCAGGCCGACGTGCTTGAGCCCCTTGGTGAAGGTGACCATCGCGACGATGAAACCCACCAGGAAGACGTACAACGGCACGTAGCGCTTGGCCGAGGCAAAGGGATCACGGGCCTCGAAGATCAGGTACTGCAACGACTTGAAGAGCACGAAGGCGAAGGTGCCCGCCAGCAGCGGTGAGATCAGCCAACTGGAGGCGATCTGGCCAACCTTGCCCCAGGCCACGGCCTCCATGCCCAGCCCGACGGCGCCGAAGCCGACGATGGCGCCGACGATGGAGTGAGTGGTGGAGACCGGCCAGCCCTTGGCGGAAGCGATCAACAGCCAGATGGCCGCCGCCAACAACGCCGACAGCATGCCATAGACCAGGAATTGCGGGTCGGCATCGAGCAGCTCCGGGTCGATGATACCCCCGCGGATGGTCGCGGTGACCTCGCCGCCGGCCAGCCAGGCGCCGAGGAATTCGAATATCACGGCGATGATGATCGCCTGCTTGATGGTGATGGCCCGGGACCCGACCGAGGTCCCCATGGCATTGGCGACGTCGTTGGCACCAACGCCCCAGGCCATGAAGAAACCGAACAGGCAAGCCAGAATGATGAAGATTTCGCCGTGCTGCGCGATGATCGCCATAGGGAAGGGATCCTAGGTGGCTGTCAGGGAGTAGCGTTTTGGCATTGGCCCGGCTCGGGGGCCACGACACCGATGACTCGACTCAACGAGCGGTAAGGATCTGCAGGCGGCTCCCGACTCGCTCGGCGCGGTCCGACACCTCACCGATCCAATCGATGATCTGATAGAGGAAGATCACGTCCACCGGCGGCAGCTGACTCTCCAGCTCGAAGAGGATTCGACGAATGGCCACCTGCTGGCCGTCCGCCTGGTTTTCCAGCACATGCAGTTCGCGGATCATCTTCTGCAACACTTCCGCGACATTGCGGCCGAAGCCGGACTCGAGGAGATCCTTGAGTTCCTCCAGGGCCTGGCGGGCCTGAGCGACGCAGGCCACCGATGTCTGGATGTAGTCACGCATGGGCTGCGCCAGCGCCTCGGGAACCTGCATGCGTCGACCGAGCATGATGCCGGTGATATCGCGAACCTTGTTGGCGATCTTGTCCTGGACGCTGATCAGGTCCAGCAGATCGGTCCGCGACACCGGCAGGAACATGGTGTTGGGCAGGTTGAGGCGCAGCTCGGTCTTGAGTTCGTCGGCCTCATGCTCGAGACGGGTGACGGTCTCGCGATGGCCCTCCGCCGCCGCCCAGTCCCCGACCATGGTGGCCTCGAAGAAGGGGAGTAACTGATCGGCACAGTCATTGGCCTTGACGATATGGGCCAGCAATGGCTGGAATGGCGAGCGGCCAAACATCGCGGCAAAGGGATTCGGTGTAACCATGGTCTCGTGGATCTAGGGAAATGGCCGCGACAGTATAGTGATCTACCGGCGACGGCGTCATGAAAAATTCATCCATTATTCACGAAACCGAGGTGGCAAGACGATGAGTCAGGAGATCGAACTCAAGCTGGCCCTGGGGCAGGAGGGCCCAGAGGCACTGCGACGCCACCCCCGTCTGCGCGGCTTGACGCCGCAAACCACCCACCTCGGCAACACCTATTTCGACACCCCCGAGGGGGATCTCGCAAGGGGGCAGATGGCACTGCGCCTGCGTCGTAAAGGCGACCGACTGTTACAGACCCTCAAGACACCCGGCCAGGGAGGGGGTGGGCTTTCGCGTCGCGGCGAGTGGGAGTGGGAGGTCGATGGCCCGGGACTCGACCTCGACGGCCTGGCCGCCCTGCCCCCCATGGCGGCGCTCGGCGATACCCTGCTGGCGGGACTCGTGCCGACCTTCACCACCGACTTCTGGCGCGAGACCTGGCCACTGAGGCTCGACGGTACCCGCATCGAGCTGGCCCTGGACCTGGGCGAGATCCGGGCCGGCCGGCAAGCCGTCGCGATCCGCGAGCTGGAGCTGGAGCTCGAGGCGGGGGAGCCGGCGCGGCTCGTTGATCTGGCCGCCACACTGGCCGAGACGGTGCCGCTGCGCCCCTCGGATACCAGCAAGGCGGCGCGCGGCGTCGCCCTGCTGGCCGGTACCTGGAAACTGCCGAAAGGTGGCAGTCATTGTGCCTGGATGCACCGCGCCACTGTCGCCCTGGATGCCCTGGCCGATACCGGCGACGATGATTGGCGCCGGGTGGCGAGAAACGCCTTTGAACGCCTGATTGCCCCGGGTGATGATGACAAGGCTGATGATGACAACCATGGCGATGCCCGCTGGCTGGCTGAAGCCCTAAGCCATGAGGCCTGGCTGACCGCAGAGTTCGGCTGCCGCGCACTGCGACTGGCACGCCATCTGCCCGGCGCTGTCGCCCTGGCCTGAAAGGCCCTGCCACCACAAGGACGACGCCCGTGAACCATCACCTGAAACCTGCCGCAAACGGCCTGCGCACACGCCTCTTCCAGATCATCTTCGAATCCGACACACCACTGGCCAAGGGCTTCGATATTGCCCTTATCGTGGCGATTCTCGCCAGCGTGCTGGTGGTGATGCTGGAGAGCGTACCCGAATACCGCCAGGCCTACGGCACACTCTTCCGCTCGATGGAATGGGGATTCACGATCGCTTTCACCATCGAGTTGATCATTCGGCTCTACTGCCTGGAGCTCCCGCTGCAATACCTCAAGAGCTTCTATGGCATCGTCGATCTGATTGCCATCCTGCCTACCTGGCTGGCACTGGTGATCCCGGGCGCCCAGGCGCTGGTGGTGGTGCGTGTGCTGCGGACCCTGCGGATCTTCCGGGTGCTTCGCCTGATGGAGTTCGTCGGTGAGGGACGCCTGCTGGTGGACGCCCTGAAGCGCAGTAGCCACCAGATCTTCCTCTTCCTCTTCACCGTCTTCATGCTGGTGACCATCTTCGCCTCGATCGTCTACCTGGTAGAACCCCCGGAGGCCGGCTTCAACAGTATTCCCACGGCCGTCTACTGGGCCATCGTCACCCTGACCACCGTCGGCTACGGCGATATCGTGCCGGTGACCCCCCTGGGCCAGGCGCTGTCGGTCATGGTGATGCTGATCGGTTATTCGATCATCGCCGTGCCCACCGGGGTCTTCTCGGCGGAGGTGATTCGTTCGATTCGTGCCGACCGCTACTCGGACGAGGCCTGTCCGGGCTGCGGCCACGAACGCCACGAGCAGCGTGCCAAGTACTGCCTGCTGTGCGGCACCTGGCTGGACGAGGAGACGCCAGATCCAAGGCTCGCAGAGACCGGCGAAAAAGGACAGGAGTAGAGAGAGGGCAAGAGCGCACCGGGGATTGGCGAGACACACCTCGCCATTAACGACGAGTTTTTTACGGATTTTTTAGGAGAGCCTGTGGTGACATTGCGGCCATGGTGGGTTTCGTCATGACGGTGGTGGCGAATACAGGTCGGGGTGATCGCAATGCGCACAAGCTGGATCAAGGAACAGTGGCTCAACTGGGCACCGATCCTGAAGGTGCTTTCCGTATTCTGGCTGGTGCTGGCTATCTTCATGGCGGTGCCTTGGCTGGTTCTGATCATCGAAGATGAGCCGGATGCGAGAGCCTTCGCGCTGTCCATCGGCATTCTGCTGGCGTCCGTTGCCATCATCTGGATGGCTACTTTCCGCGTCGATATTGCCCTTAAACCCTGGCAGATGTTTCTTGTCACTACGCTCAGTTGGGTGAGTGTCAGTACCTTTGCCAGCCTGCCGCTGGTGCTCGGCGCGCCCCAACTCTCCTTCACCAACGCCGTGTTCGAGTCGGTGTCGGCGATCACCACTACCGGATCCACCGTGCTGAGCGGCATCGACCAACTCTCCGACGGCCTCAAGCTCTGGCGAGGCATCATGCAGTGGCTGGGCGGTATCGGCATCATCGTCATGGGTATCGCCATCCTGCCCTTCCTGAAGGTCGGGGGTATGCGGCTTTTCCACACCGAATCCTCGGACTGGTCCGACAAGGTCATGCCCAGCACTGGCGGCATTGCCAAGGCCACGCTGTCGATCTACGTCGGGTTCACTGCGCTTGCCATGGTGGCCTATTGGCTGGGAGGCATGAAACCGCTGGATGCGGTGGTACATGCCATGACGTCACTGGCTACTGGTGGCTTCGCCAACTCCGACGCCTCCTTTGGTGCCTATACCGACACTCCTCGTATCCTGTGGCTGGCCAGTCTCTTCATGCTGATGGGTGCACTGCCGTTCGTACTTTATATCCGCGTGTTGCGCGGGGCGCGGACGGCCCTGTGGCGAGACCAGCAGGTACAGGGGCTACTTATCCTGCTAACAACGGTCTGCCTGCTGCTGACCCTGTGGCGCATGTGGCTGGGGACTCCGCCCTTCGAGGCACTGACCCATGTGGTCTTCAATGTCATCTCGGTGGTTACCACCACCGGCTATGCGTCGGATGACTACACCCTCTGGGGCCCCATGGCCACGGTGGCCTTCTTCTACCTTACCTTCGTGGGCGGCTGCAGTGGCTCGACCGCCGGGGGCATGAAGATCTTCCGCTTCCAGGTCGCCATGCTATTGCTGGTCAGCCAGTTGCGCTTTCTGATCCACTCCAGCGGTGTCTTTGTCTCGCGCTACAATGGCCAGACGTTGACCGACGATATCACCCGTGGCGTGGTGGCCTTCTCGTTCTTCTTCTTCCTGACCATCGCCGGCCTGGCACTCGGGCTATCGCTCATGGGGCTGGACTTCATCACGGCGTTGTCGGGAGCCGCCACGGCGGTGGCCAATGTGGGACCGGGGCTTGGCGATGTCATCGGCCCGTCTGGCAATTTCGCTTCCCTCCCCGATGCCGCAAAGTGGCTGCTGTGCCTCGGCATGCTGATGGGACGGCTGGAGATCCTGACAGTCCTGGTTCTCCTGACCCCGATGTTCTGGCGGGGATAGGCGACGATGCAAAGAACGCTTGAGGAGGCCATGCGAGATCCCGAAGCGCACACCGCCAGTCCGTCGAGCCACCCCGCATCCATTCAGTTGCTGGTCGCGCTGAGCGGTGGCGCAGAAGATGCCACTTTGGTGCGCGCCGCACATCGCCTGGCGGCGGGCGACCGCGTCAACTGGTGTGCGGCCTATGTCGAAAGCGACAGAGAGGATCCGCAAAGGCGGCTGATGCTGGAGCGCGATTTTGCTCTGGTCCAGCGTCTGGGAGGCGATGTTCGCGTGATCTCGGGGCAGGATCGTGCCCGAGAGCTATTGGCACTGGCGACTGAACTGAAGGTTGCCACACTGGTGGTCGGTCATGGACGTCCGTCGGGCTGGCGCGTCTGGCGCCGCCCCCTGGCGGAGCGCTTGGCCCGTCTGGGAGGCCCCTTCGATCTCGTGGTGGCGGCCGAGGGACGCCAACGACCGCGCTTTCGGCCTCGCCCACGCCAACGTCTCTGGTACTGGCGGGATCTGGGTATTGCCCTGAGCTCGACCCTGGCGGCGCTGGCCCTCTCTGCCGCCCTGAAGTCGTGGCTGGCACTGGGCAATCTGTCCTTGCTGTTTCTCGGCGCGGTACTGGTCAGTGCCATTCTGGCGGGAACCCGTTCCGCCATGCTGGCCGCCGTGCTGGGGTTTGTCAGTTTCAATTTCTTCCTGACCGAGCCGCGCTTCTCGCTGGCCATGGTGGAAGACGACCAAGTGGTCACGGTGGTGGTCTATCTCCTGGTGGCCGTGGTGGTAGGGCAACTGGCGGGAAGCGCTCGAAAGCGTCTTCTCGCCCTGCGTGCCAGCCGCGAACAGACCTATCAGCTGCTCACCTTCGCACGTGAGCTCGCGGTGGCGACGGACCGGGCGCGAGTCGGCGAAGTGGGCGTGGCAACCCTGATGCGTTGGCTCGGCTGTCCGGTAGTGATGCTGGATGCTACCGATGACAAGGAGGATGTGGCACTGCTCCATAGTGCGCCGGCGGGACAGCGCCTTGAGCCTGATGCCAGGACCGCCGTGGCGTGGACCCGTCTTCACCGTCGTCCCAGCGGCCAGGGGACCGAACAGCCAATGGATACCGACTGGCAGGTCATTCCGTTGGTCGAGCAGGATCACCTGGTAGCGCTGATCTGCCTTGCCCTGGGCAAGCGGGAGCACCCGCCATGGCCCCACGAGGAGGGGCGAGTCGACGCCATGCTGCGTATGCTAACCCTGGCGCTGGAGCGGACCCGCCTGGTCGCCTACCTCGAGGCATCGCGGCTTTCCGAGGAGAACGAGCGTCTACGCTCAGCGCTGTTGTCGTCGGTCTCCCACGATCTGAGAACGCCCCTGGCCTCCATCATCGGTGCTTCCAGCACCTTGCGGGACCTGTCCGATCAGCTCAAAGAGGCCGACCGTGCCGAACTGCTGGACGGCATCTTGAGTGAGAGCGAGCGTCTGGACCGTTACATCCAGAACCTACTGGACATGACGCGGCTCGGACAGGGCAATCTCACGCTGGAACGCGACTGGATTTCGCTGGAGGATCTGGTGGCCAGCGCCCTGCGGCGTTTGGCGCCTGCCCTGCAAGGGCTTTGCGTTGAGCGTGATTGGCCCGAAGACCTACCACTGTTGCACGTGCATCCGGCGCTTATCGAGCAGGCGCTGGTCAATGTCATCGAGAATGCGGCACGCTTCTCACCCCAAGGCGGGGTGCTCGGCCTCGAGGCCGGAGTCGAGGCAGACAAGCTATGGCTCGCAGTGACCGACCAGGGCCCAGGCATCGAGCCGCACCTGCGCGAGCGGGTCTTTGACATGTTCCATACCGGCGGCGAGGGCGACCGCGGCCGCCACGGCAGCGGCCTGGGGCTTGCCATCTGTCGAGGCATGCTCGGTGCCCATGCCGGCACCATCGTCGCCGAACCTGGTCATGATGGAATTGGTACACGCATCGTGATGCGCCTGCCGCTGCCTGACGACATCAAGGACCCTCACCGCCATGTCGACTGAACCTCAGCGTATCCTGGTCATCGACGACGAACCGCAGATTCGTCGCTTCCTGCGCATCAGCCTGGTCTCCCAGGGCTTTGTGGTATACGAGGCGGCGAGTGGCCGTGAAGGACTGGAGCTGGCTGTGAAGGAGGCACCCGATCTCGTTCTGCTGGACCTGGGCCTGCCCGATATGGACGGTCAGGCGGTGCTCGACCGGCTGCGCGCGCGCAGCCAGGTACCCGTCATCGTGGTCTCGGTGCGCGGCCAGGAAACCGAGAAGGTCAGGGCCCTGGATCATGGCGCCAACGATTACATGACCAAGCCCTTCGGCATCCAGGAGCTGCTGGCGCGCATCCGCGCCCTGTTGCGTTTTCGAGAGGCGACCCAGGACACTCCGGAAGGCCAGCGTTACTGGGGCAACGGGTTGTTGATCGACTCCAGCGAACGACGGGTGTGGCGTGACGGCATGCCGGTTCATCTGACACCCAAGGAATACGCCGTGCTCGAACGCTTATGCCGTCACAGCGGCCGGGTTGTCACCCAGACACAGTTATTGCGCGAAGTATGGGGTCCCAGCCATGCCGAGGATACCCATTACCTGCGCATCGTGATCAGCAAGCTGCGCCACAAAATCGATGACGATCCTGGTGCTCAGTCACTGCTGCAGACCGAGGCTGGCATCGGTTACCGCCTGATGATCGAGCCTGAAAGCGCCGACGATCCTGCCGACAAGAAGGAGAACCTTCCATGAAGATCATCATCCTTGGCGCCGGCCAGGTCGGCGGCACCCTGGCCGAACATCTCGCCCGCGAAGAGAACGACATCACGGTGGTCGATACCGACGGCAACAAGCTGCGTGAGCTACATACCCGCCTGGACATCCGCACCGTGGTGGGCCCGGGGTCCTATCCCATGGTGCTGCGCCAGGCCGGCTGCGAGGATGCCGACATGCTGATCGCGGTGACCAGCGGCGATGAGGTGAACATGATCGCCTGCCAGGTGGCCCACACCCTGTTTCGCACCCCCACCAAGATCGCCCGGGTGCGCGCCACCGCCTACCTGACCCGCAAGGGACTCTTCGCCCACGAGGCGGTGCCCATCGACGTGTTGATCAGCCCCGAGCAGGTGGTCACCGACTATATCCGCCGGCTGATCGAGCACCCCGGCGCCCTGCAGGTGCTGGAGTTCGCCGGCGGCCTGGTCCAGTTGGTCGCGGTCAAGGCGGTCTTTGGCGGCCCCCTGGTGGGCCAGGATCTCGGCTTCCTGCGCCGTCACATGCCCAACGTCGATACCCGGGTCGCCGCCATCTACCGTCGCGACCGCCCCATCATCCCGCGCGGCGACACCGTGATCGAAGCCGACGACGAGGTCTTCTTCATCGCCGCCCGCCGCGATATCCGCGCGGTGATGGGCGAGCTGCGCCGGGTCGAGCGCGACTTCCGCCGGGTGGTGATCGCCGGCGGGGGCAACATCGGCGAGCGCCTGGCCGAGCACCTCGAGCACAGCCACCAGGTCAAGATCATCGAGCGCAATGTCGAACGCTGCACCCAGCTCTCGGAACGGCTCGACCGCACCGTGGTGCTGCATGGCAGCGCCACCAACAAGCGCCTGCTGGAAGAGGAGAACATCGAGGACTGCGACATCTTCTGCGCGTTGACCAACGACGACGAGGTCAACATCATGTCGTCGATGCTCGCCAAGCGCATGAGCGCCAAGAAGGTCCTGACCTTGATCAACAACCCTGCCTATGTGGACCTGGTGCAGGGCGGCGAGATCGATATCGCCATCTCGCCGCAGCAGGCCACCATCGGCAGCCTGCTGACCCACGTGCGGCGCGGCGATATCGTCAACGTCCACTCGCTGCGCCGCGGCGCCGCCGAGGCCATCGAGGCCATCGCCCACGGCGACAGCCAGTCCTCCAGGGTCGTCGGCCGCGCCATCCGTGATATCGACCTCCCCAAGGGCACCACCATCGGCGCCATGGTGCGTGGCAAGGAGGT
>JAGXGN010000069.1 GCA_024636705.1 Halomonas sp. | reverse complement strand
GTCAACGCCGATGGCTGGAAGCGTTCGATCTCTGCCCCGGGGATTGGCAACTACATCACCCTGGGCAAGGCGGCCGCCTTCATCCGCGAGATGCTCGGCGAGCGAGCGCTGCGTGAACGCAGCTTCCTGCACGCCCACGGCACCAGCACCCCCAAGAATCGCGTGACCGAATCCCACGTCTTCGACATGGTGGCCCGTGCCCATGACATCCAGGACTGGCCGGTGGTGGCGGTCAAGGCCTTCGTCGGACACTCCCAGGGCAGCGCCGCCGGCGACCAGCTCACCAGTGCGCTGGGCAGCTTCGCCCATGGCCTGCTCCCGGGGATCCCCACCCTCGACTCGGTGGCCGATGACGTCCATGCCGATCGCTTACGCTTTTCCTCGACGCCCATTCCCTTCGTTGCCGACGCCGCCCTGATCAATGCCAAGGGCTTCGGCGGCAACAACGCCACCGGAGTCCTGCTGTCACCGGCGATCACCGAGCGCCTGCTGCGCCAGCGCCACGGCGAGGCGGCCATCGCCGCCTGGAAGACACGACGAGACGCCACCCGCGAAGAGGCCGCCGCCTATCACCGTGAAGCCGACAGCGGCCGCTTCAGGGCTCGCTACCGCTTCGGCGTGGGTGTGCTGGAGGGTCCGGAGCTCGAGGTCAGCGAGACCCATATCCATATTCCTGGCTATGCCCGGCCAGTCTCACTGAAAGCGGACAACCCCTTCGGCCGACTCGATGACGGAGACGCCCGATGAACATCGCCGTCTATCCCGGGACCTTCGACCCCATCACCAACGGCCATCTCGACCTGATCAACCGCGCTGCGAGACTCTTCGACAGGGTAGTGATCGCCATCGCCGGAAGCCCCGGCAAGGGGCCTACTCTGGATCTCGATACTCGCATCGTCCTGGCCCGGGAGGTCGTCGCCCACCTCGACAACGTCGAGGTCATCGGCTTCTCGGGGTTGCTTACCGAGCTGATGAAACAGCAGCAGGCGCGAATCATCCTGCGCGGCCTGCGAGCCGTCTCGGATTTCGAGTACGAACTGCAACTGGCCAACATGAATCGCGCCCAGATGCCGGACCTGGAAAGTGTCTTCCTTACCCCGGCGGTGGAGAACTCCTATATTTCCTCGACCATGGTGCGCGAGATCGCCAAGCTGGGTGGCAACGTCTCCATGCTGGTGCATCCGAGGGTCGCCGAAACGTTGAACAGCCATTATAATGCCTGACCAGAATGCTCGGGTAATGCCGCATACCGAGCCCCCTTCAGCGTGAGGTGAACACCATGGCCCTGATGATCACCGACGAGTGCATCAACTGCGATGTCTGCGAACCCGAATGTCCCAATGGGGCCATCTCGGCGGGCGAAGAGATCTATGTGATCGATCCCGGCCTGTGCACCGAGTGTGTCGGCCACTACGATGAACCCCAGTGCCAGCAGGTCTGCCCCGTCGATTGCATTCCGCTCGATCCCGAGCGCAAGGAAGACCGCGATGAGCTGATGGAGAAATACCAGCGCATCACCGCCGCCTGAGAACCGACGTCATTGAGACGCCAGTGCCCCGCTGATCAAGCGGGGCACTGGCGTTTCGGATGGCTGAAGCGACTAGAATTCATCCGCCCGGCGACTGACCTTGCATCCCAGGCACCGCCTGAAGGTCGCCTCCGCTGGCGTCTTGATCAGCGTCTCGGCGGCACTGTCCACATTTCCCCCCAAGGCCGTAAAAGGCAGCGACACCAGAAATACCGCTGTCCCCCCCAGGGTCGCCACTGCCAGCAATGGCCTGGCGATCAGGGCGTCAGCCACCATGGCGCCACCACTGGGCCTCGCCTCGAGGCTCTGGTTGCTCTGCGCCATGGCCGGTGTACTCCCCAACAGCACCACCAGCGCCAATACAGTGAAGATCCCGCCCAAACCGACTCGTTTCATTTCCCCGCTCCCCGCAGCAATCGCTGCTCCCTCGACAGGCATGGCACACTTCATGCCAAAGAATAAATAAACCATAGTATTAATTAAACTAAGCTTTTAGAATCTCTACTACAGTCTGTCACATCAGTTTACATCAAGGGTAGCCGTCTTTAACTGCGACTGCAGATATCAATGCAAATGCTGAAGGACTTGGCTTTGCTTTACTCGACGCACCCGATGGGGCCAAGGCGCTGGCCACGACACCTCGCCCTGATGACCGAAGGCGTTGACATGCCGCTAGGGTGACGGCACCGTTGATCAACCGACTGGCGCAACATTCTGAGATTGCGCTATTTTTCATGCGACTCCGACAACCCAGAGGAAGAGACATCGCCATGCTCAAGTTCCTGTCGAGACCCGCGGTAAAGCTGGTCGATCGATACCTTCCGGATCCCTACATCTTCGTGCTTCTGCTGACCATAATCGCCGCCGTCGCCGCCATCGCCGTGGAACGCCAGTCGCCCCTGGCGGTCATGCGCTTCTGGGGGGATGGCTTCTGGAATCTGCTGACCTTCTCGATGCAGATGCTTCTGGTGCTGGTCACCGGCTTCATGCTGGCAAGTTCCCCTCCCGTCAAGCGGCTGCTGCGGAAGCTCGCCGGGCTGGCAAGCAATGCCGGTGCTGCCATCATCCTGGTGACGCTGGTCTCATTGGCCGCCAGCTGGATCAACTGGGGCTTCGGCCTGGTAGTGGGTGCGTTGTTCGCCAAGGAACTCGCCAAACTGGTGAAAGTCGATTATCGCCTGCTGGTGGCCAGTGCCTATTCCGGCTTCGTGGTCTGGCACGGCGGCCTGGCCGGTTCGATTCCGCTGACCATCGCCACCGATGGCCACTTCACCGCCGAGCAGATCGGCGTGATCGGCACCGGCGACACCATCTTCTCGCTGTTCAACCTGGCCATCGTGGGCTGCCTGTTCATCGCCGTGCCGCTGGTCAACCGGCTGATGCTCCCCGACGAGAACGAGAGCGTCTACATCGATCCCAAGCTACTGGAGGAAGATCAGGACACCCGCGTTCGTATCACGCGTCCCGCGGAACGGCTGGAAAACAGCGTCACCCTGGCCTGGCTGGTGGGGATTCCCGGCCTGCTCTACCTACTCGATCATTTCCTCCTGCAAGACGGTGGCCTGAACCTGAACATCGTCAACTTCCTGTTCCTTGCCCTGGCCATCGTGCTGCATCGTACCCCGCAGAACCTGCTGAACAGCCTCAACGAGGCGATCAAGGGCGGTGCGGGCATCGTCATCCAGTTCCCCTTCTATGCGGGCATCATGGCGATCATGGTGCAGTCGGGCCTGGCCGAGACCATGTCCGAGGGCCTGATCTCCTTCGCCACCGAGACCACATTGCCGTTCTGGTCCTTCATCAGTGCCGGTATCGTCAACATCTTCGTCCCCTCCGGCGGCGGTCAGTGGGCGGTACAGGCACCCGTCATGCTTCCCGCCGCCGAAGCCCTGGGGGTGGATATTCCCCGGGTAGCCATGGCGGTGGCCTGGGGTGATGCCTGGACCAACCTGCTGCAGCCCTTCTGGGCCTTGCCCGTGCTGGGGATCGCCGGCCTGAAAGCCAAGGACATCATGGGCTTCTGCCTGGTTCAACTGCTGATCACCGGCGTCATCATCGCCGTGGGTCTGACCTGGTTCTGATCCTGCCCGATCGACCCGCATCACATAGCGCCTTGCTCCCTTCTCGGGAGCAAGGCGCTATGCTGTGGGCAACACCGGAAGAGGAAGCGCTCGAATGGACGAATATCCCCTGCAAGGGCAGCACGAACTTTCCATGACCGTCCTGATGACGCCGGACATGGCCAATTTCAGCGGCAAGGTCCACGGCGGCGCCATCCTCAAGAAGCTCGACGAGGTGGCCTACGCCTGTGCCAGCCGCTACTCGGGCCACTATGTCGTGACGCTATCGGTGGACCAGGTGCTGTTCAAGCAGCCCATCCATGTCGGTGAACTGGTCACCTTTCTCGCCAGCGTCAACCATGTCGGCCGCTCCTCCATGGAAATCGGCGTCAAGGTGATCGCCGAGGACATCCGCAACAAGCTGATCCGCCATACCAACAGCTGTTACTTGACCATGGTGGCAGTGGATGACGCGGGCAAACCCGCTTCCGTCCCGATGCTGAAGCTGGACACCTCATCGCAGAAGCTGCGTTTCGACAAGGCGGCGCTTCGCAAGAAACTGCGCAAGCAGGCCGATGAGGAGCAACGCCGCGCCCATGAGAAGCACGGCGCGGAAGGACATGAGGGCTAAAACTACCCTGCCTCAACCACAGCCGATGGTCGTGATCACCCCGTCCTCATCGAGGCGAAGACTCAGGCGGTCGGCACGGTATTCCTGCGTATACGCTTGCCCGGGTTTCATCACCCGCAGTGCCCCGGCACCACTCTCTGTCAGCATCGACTCTCCAAGCGAGTCCGCGAAGCGTCGCCCCACGCGATCCTGTACCCGACCCGCGCCACAGCTGTCAGCATCCGTATTCACCTTAGGAGGCAGCGGGGCCTCGTCACGGGGCGGTGGCGCCGCCATACCGGCGCAGGCTGCGAGCAAGGGAAGCAGTGACATCAGCAACAACTGACGAATAGGCATGGGGAAACTCCTTCTTCCATGACGAAAAAAACCGGGACAGGATAACCTGGCCCGGCGAGTCAGAAGGGTGATGGGATCAATCAGCGGAACGCTGAATCGCCTCTCCACCGTCTTCGATATCCTGCCCCGCGCCGCGCATGGTGTTGCAGCCGGCGAGCAGCGAGAGCGTGAACAGCGAGAGCAGAACAAAGGCGAGAGTACGTCGTTTCATGGGAAAGCCTCCTTGCATGGTTACCCTGATAATCAGGGTCTCGGTGAATAATCTAGCACGCTGCCGGGCATTTCGCTCGTCAGCCGATCAGAAGCCTGATGATGATGGCAGCAATCACCACGATCGTCAGCCATTTGACCCAGAGGGCACCACGGGAACTGACATTGGCCTTCACTGCCAGCCAGGCACCCAGCATGCTCCCGGCGGCCAGTACCAGGCCATAGCCCCAGCGAACCTGGTCGTAGTACAGGAAGACACCGAGCGCCGGGAGGGTATAGACCAGGATAATCACCACCTTGAAGGCGTTGACCTGGCTCAGGTCGATCTTGAGCATGCGATACAGCACCAGGATGAACAGGATCCCCACCCCCACCTGAATGAAGCCGCCGTAAACGCCAATGCCGAACATTGCCAGGTAAACCACTGGACTGAGTCTTTCGACAGTCAGTGGTCGGGTATCCAGCCTCGGCTGGGGCAAAAGCATCATTACCGCGGAGCCGGCCATCACCACCAGAAGCACCCACTCGAAGAGAACATCGCTGACCTGCAGGGCCAGCCATGCCCCCACCAGAGAACCGATCACCGCCGGGACCGAAAGGCGCAGGCTCAACGCGAAATATCGAGCACCGGCTTTCAGGAAACTGAGCGTCGCTGCGACGCTCTGCAGGGTGATCGATACCCGGTTGGTGCCATTGGCCACCTGCGGGGGAAGTCCCAGGAACATCAGCAGCGGCAAGGTGAGCATTGAACCACCCGCCGAGAGCACATTGATGAACCCGGCGAGTGTGCCGATGACCAGCAGGAACAAGGCATCCAGAAGGGACATATCGTTATCCGTTGGCGGTGCAATAGAGGCCGCCTAGCATAACGATTAGCCTTGGGGTTAGGAACTCGAGACGTATCCACCGCCAGGCTGTGGCATGCTTGACCCCGATGACTCACATTGCTTGAGGAGAGTGCAGATGTCCGCCTTCGAACCGGATGCTCACCTGGTGGATGACACTTACCCAGTGACGGAACTCCCGCTTTGCCAGCTACGGCTGATGGATGATTCACGTTTTCCCTGGCTGGTCCTAGTGCCACGCCGTCCCGGAGTCAGCGAAGTCTTCGAACTCGACGAGGCCGACCAGCAGCAGTTGTGGCGAGAAGCAACGCGGGTCGGCCAGACACTGAAGGCGGCACTGCAGGGCGACAAGCTCAACATTGCCAGCCTGGGTAACATGGTCGCCCAGTTGCACGTTCACGTCATCGTGCGCCACCGGCGGGATGCCGCCTGGCCTGGCCCGGTCTGGGGCCATGGTGAGCGCGAAACCTATGACCTGGATGGCCTGGCGGCCATGCGCGGGAGGATCCTGGCCCAGGTGGAAGGTCTCGACCTCTGACCGGCCTCAACCGCCGAAGAGATGCGACCGGGGCGCGGCCCTGGGTGCGCTAGTACAGTGTCACATCCTCGAGAAGCTGAGATTCCGCCAGGGGCAGAAGAATCACCTTCCCAGATGCTGCCGCAGTTCCACCAGCAAGGGGGCGAGAACAGGAGGCGGCAAGGCTCGCCCACCGCGACTGGCAGTGGCAAGCACTCGGCTGCCTTCCTGTAGCGGCTCGACCATCACTTCCACCCGATAACCGGGCCAGCGTGCCAGCACCGCATCCAGTCGCCCAAGCTGTGCATCGCCATGACGAACCACGTAACCCCGCTCCATCAGGACAACCAGAGCCGCCTCCAGGACCACCGGCGCAGGCACGGACAAGGTCATTTCGCTCGGCTCGACAGTCACCGGCCGAATCGCACAGCCAGAGAGCAGGAAGACCAGCCCGAGGGCGAGAATCATGCGTCTCATGAGCGCCCTCCGGTCGGGATGGCATCGATGTCACGGCGCAGCCGACGGCAGAAATCCGCATCGCTGGCCGTGCGCGATTCCCGCAAGTCACCGCGCCAGTCGAACAGCCGTAGGTCGCGGGTGACCCGCACCTCGTCGCTTCCCGCGGCCAGGGAAACACGCTCGAGGCGCGTGGCCTCACGACTGATACTACCGAAACCCCCGCCGATGCCGACCATCACGCCGCTGGAAAAACCGCCGCGACCGCCACCCACGCCAAAACTGCCGAAGAAGCCACGACGATCCCAGGGGTCGTCGAAATCACCGTACCCGGGCAACACCTGGCTACGTTCGGCACTGACCAGCCCAAGGGCCAGGTTGGTATGCCTGACCAGAAAGCCGTCGGCCTCCAGCACCATCACGGCCCTGCGTAGTATTTCCTGAGGTGCATCACCTGCCATCGACCAACGACAGTCGGCCGAGGGAGATGGCTCGGCCATCGGCAAGGTGGAAGGTGTGACCTGACAACCGGCCAGCACCAGCAGGAGGGGCAAAAACCAGAAGCGCAACGACCAGAGGCGCATGAACAATCTCCCCAGATTCGATGAAGCCAGTGTACGCTTGCCGGAGATGCCCGGAACATTGCGGGCCTTCAGCATGACGCGCCAGCCGGTTAAGCTTAGGTGATAACCCGAAAAACGAGCACACCATGAAGATCCTGATCTGCCCGGATAGTTTCAAGGATGCGCTACCGGCGGCCGCTGCCGCACGCGCCATCGCCTGTGGTATCGGCCGCGCCTCGGGGGACATCCATACGATCGAATGCCCGATGGCCGATGGCGGCGAAGGCAGTCTCGATGCCCTGATCGCCGCCACCGGTGCCGAACGACGGACCGCCGACGTCCAGGACGCCCTGGGTCGATCGGCCCACGCCGCCTGGGGCTGGCTACCCGACAGTCGGACCGCCTTCGTGGAACTCGCCGAGGCCAGTGGCCTGCAGCAACTGACGCCCGGCGAGCGCACCGCCCTGCACAGCACCACCTTCGGGGTCGGCGAATTGATCCGCGAGGCCCTCGATGCCGGAGCGCAACGCCTCTTGCTGACGCTGGGCGGCAGCGCCACCAACGATGGCGGAGCCGGCATGCTGGCCGCCCTCGGTGGCAAGCTGCTGGATGCCGAGGGTCAGGCGCTACCGCCCGGTGGCGCCGCCCTGGAGCGACTGGCGCGGCTTGATCTCGCCGACCTCGACCCTCGCCTCGCGAGCCTGGCCGTGGAGACCGCAGTGGATGTGGATAATCCCCTGCTGGGCGAGCGTGGCGCCAGTGCCGTCTTCGGGCCGCAGAAGGGGGCGACGACCGCCGACGTCAGCCGCCTGGATGACGCCCTCTCACGCCTTGCCGACCTGGCCGCCGAGGCCCTGGGGGAAGATCACCGCGACCTGCCCGGTGCCGGAGCCGCGGGCGGCATGGGCTTCGCCGCCCGGGCCTTTCTCGGTGCAAAATTGCGTCCCGGCATCGAGCTGGTCATGGAACAGGCCGGGTTCGAGGATCTGCTGAGCGACGCCGATCTGGTCATCACTGGCGAGGGCCAACTGGACGGCCAGAGCATGGCCGGCAAGACGCCGGTCGGCATCGCACGGGCCGCACATCGCCGGGGCGTTCCTGTCATCGTGCTCTGCGGACGACTGGCGCCGGGCTGGCAAGCCGCCTTCGACGAGGGAGTCACCGCGGCCTTCGCCCTGGCCGATGGCCCCATGGCGCTCGAAGAGGCGCTAGAGCGCTGCGCCGAGCTGCTGGCCGACCGTGGCGAGAGCCTCGCGCGACTCCTCCTCGCCGCGCCGAGGCGCTGAGAGTTACGGCTAGCGTTCAGCCTAGGCGGTTTCGGCATCCTTCAGGGCGATATCCTCGATCAGGGCCCTGAGCAGGCCCCAGAATTCCTCGACGGAGTCGAGCTCGACCCGCTCGTCGGGCGAGTGGGCCCCGCGAATCGAGGGCCCGAAGGAGATCATGTCCAGATGGGGATACTTGCCGCCGAGGATGCCGCACTCGAGCCCGGCATGAATGACCAGCACCTCGGGGTCGCTACCCAGCTGATCTCGATGGACGCGACGGAAGCGTGCTAGCAGCTCGCTTCTGGAGGCCGGAGTCCAGCCGGGGTAGCCTCCCTCGATACGCGTGCGGGCGCCGATCAATTCGAACAGGGCGCGGAAGCGATCGGCCAGGTCGGCGGCGGCGCTGTCACGCAGCGAGCGGACCAGGGCACAGAGGCGGAAGCTCCCCATCTCCAGACTGACCTCCCCGAGGTTGTTCGAGGTTTCCACCACCCCGGGCACCTCCTGGCTCATGCGCTCGACGCCGCAGGGTGCCGCATGCAGGGCGGCGATCAACAGGTGGCTAGCGTGATGGTTCAGCGCTTCGCCTGGCGTCGCCTCGAGCCGTTCCAGGGCCAGTGTCACGCCGTCGTCGACGCCGGCGAGTTCGGCACGCAGCTCCGACTGGAGCGCCGCCAGCCGGGAGGACACCGCTTCCAGGCTATCGGCCGGGAGCGCCAGGGTGGCGAAGGCCTCTCGAGGCAGCGCATTGCGCATCGTGCCGCCATGATAGGCCACCAAGCGGACATCGAAGGCCTCCAGGGAACGCAGGACCCGCACCAGCAGACGGTTGGCATTGCCACGCCCCTTATGGATATCGATGCCCGAATGTCCACCCATCAAGCCGGTGAGCGACAGGCGCGCGCCCACCTCACCGGCCTCGAAGGGAGTAGTGGGCAACTGCGACTCCACGACCACATCGGCACCACCGGCACAGCCGATGAACACCTGGCCACGGTCCTCGGAATCCAGGTTGAGCAGCAGACGCCCCTCCAGCCAGCCTTCGGCCAGATTGAGGGCACCGCCCATGCCCGATTCCTCCTCCAGGGTGAAGAGGGCCTCCAGGGGGCCGTGAACCAGTGACTCGTCCTCGAGGATGGCCAGGATGGCCGCGACGCCCAGACCATTGTCGGCGCCCAGGGTGGTGCCTCGCGCTCGCAGCCAGCCATCCACCACCTGGGTGTCGATGGGATCGCGGGTGAAATCATGGGAATGATCGGCATTGGCCTGGGTCACCATGTCCAGGTGGCCCTGCAGGATCACGCCCGGCACGCGCTCATGCCCCGGCGTGGCCGGCTTGCACAGGCGCAGGTTACCGAAGGCATCACGATCATGGGCCAGTCCCTGGTCATCGGCCCATTGCGCCAGACACGCCACCAGGGCCGCCTCCTGTCCGGAGGGCCGAGGGGTGTTGCACAGGGTGCGAAAGTGTCGCCAGACAGATGAAGGTGAAAGCTGTTCGAGATGTGCGTTCATGGCTAGAAGTATCTCGTGCTAGGGGTATCTGATGATTGACCCGAGCACTCTACTCGCCGTCATCAACCGTGAGAAGCCCGGCGTCACCGGCCTGAATCCGCCCGAGGAACGCTCTCAGCCAGGCCATGGCCTGGCGCTTGCCCGCTACGCCCAGGCGCCGCGCCAGGCCCGCGGCATCCCAGCCCTGGAAGGCCCAGGCCGCCAGAACCGCCAGGTCGCTATCCTGACGCCATGCCGGGAAGGCGGCCGCGTGTATCACTTGCGCCTGAATGGCCGGTCGTGCCAGGCCGGGGGCTCGATGACCAAAGGCCACGTCGGCGAGGTCACGGATGTCATCGTCGAGAATCCGTGTCGGCGGGAGCTCGGCGAGAAGCGCGAGCACCACCAAGGGGTCGAGGTCGGCGAGCTCGAAGGCGAGCAACCCCGGAAGTTGCCGGTGGAGGCGTGCCTGGAGCGCAGAGGCCAGGGCAGCACCGCGATCATCCAGGGGCAGGACCATCATCACGGCATGCTCCCCGGTGGCCGTTTCCCGGGTCAACCCCAGCCGAACGGCACGCCACCCCTGCGCCTGCCAGAAGGCGAGCAGGCCCGGCTCGGCACCGAGACTGGCGCCGAGCAACTGACAGCCGTCTCGACGGGCTTGCTCCCGGGCGAACTCGATCAGGCGACTCCCGAGCCCCTCCCGACGGCGGTCCGGGTGCACCGCGATGCGCAGCACACGGCGAAGCCTCCCCTCCAGGGCCTCGCGCGAACCGGCATGGGCGGCCAGGGACTGGGCCATGAGATGCCCCCGTGGGCGCCGCTCCCCACGCGCCACCTCCTCGGCCAGATCGGCATCGAAGCCCCCCTCCTCGAGGGTGACCAGCACCGCCTGGGGCGTCCCCAGGGCATCGAGGCTGCTGAGCTCGATGCCGGGCGCATCGAGCAGGCGGCGCAGGTCAGCGGGGGTCGTGCGGTAATGCGCCTGTACCAGCAAGCCAAACATCTCATTAAGACGGGTCTCGTCCTGGATGAAGTCCGCGGGACACCGGGTTCGATACTCGAGCGGCACCTCGGGTGCCATCGCATCACCGGGTTCGGCATCCAGCAGCAAGAGTCGGGTCACCAGCGCCTCCAGGGGATCACCGCTTGCCCAACGGATCGGCTCGCCCAGATGGCACGGCTCCCAGTCGGGTGTCTGCCGTTCCAGCCGTTCCCGGAAACGCAGTGCAAAACCGCGTCCTGACCCCTCGTAGCCGTGCACGGTGGTGGCGAAGGCGATTCGCGGGAAGGCCGTCAGCCATTCACCCAGCAGGGCCGCGGGTATCGCTGCCGCCTCATCCACCAGTAGCCAGCTGCCGTCGCCGCCCAGCTGCCGCGCGCGTACCCCGGCCGAGAGTTCGTCGGGGGCAATGAAGCTGACCCGACGGCCTTCCAGCAGGAACGCGTTGCCGACTCTATGCCCCTGGGGGCACAGCACCTGGAGTCGTTCGAACGAGGGAGCGACCGCCGCCACACGCGGGGCCGTGACCAGGATATCCTTGTCACCGGCCGAGAGCAGCCGGGCACAGGCGATTCCCAGGGCAGCGGTCTTGCCTCGGCCCCGGTCGGCCGTGATCACCAGCGGGCGACGGCGACGCAATCCCACCAGGCGGCCAACGGCCCGAGCCTGGTCGAGGGTCAGGCAATCCGCATCCTCGGGGTGCCTCGTATCGGCAATCGGGGTGTCCGGATAACCGCCGGACACCCGAGGGTCACCGTCTTCCGGCCAGTGGATCACCCCCGATGACGCCTGCAGCAAGCCGGTCAGGCGGGCCAGGTAGTAGGCACTGAGTCGTTCTGGTTGCCAGGGGTGTGCCGCCAGGCGGGCATAGTCCGGATCGGGACGCGTGCCCCAGTCTGGTGGGGTCATCAGCACCAGCAAGCCCCCGGCCCGCAGAGTTCCCGAGAGGGCGCCGAAGGCATCCGGGTCGAAGCCCGATCCCCCGGACACCGCATCGAAGATCAGGAGGTCGGACTCGCCGCCCAGGCGTGTACGGGCGCTGGAGGGCATCAGCCAGGCCTCTGCCGGAATGGCGCTCGGCCGACCGGAGGATACCCAGAGGGGACGCTGCCAGGATAGCCTGTGCCAGATAGCCTCGGCGCGTTCGAGACACGAGGCGATGTCTCCGGTCAGCCAGACCAGACCGCGCCAGCGGTGCTCGGCGAGGCGGCGGCGAATTTCCGCCAGCACTTCCAGCCCCTTCCCCTCAGGATGTAACGACATCATGACTCCAGAAACCCAGAAAACTTTGGTCTAAGATCCGAGCCCATTCAACGCTGCCAGGACATCAGAAAGTCACTCCCAACCCGCCCATTACAACCATCTAGTTGATTATACTGACAGATGAAGATCCCGGGGCGGCAACCACGCAAACAGAATGCTCACGATGGGCTATCCACTAGCCGGCGCTCATCACCGGCCTGCCTTCGACCCTGCTGGGCAGCTACTGACGCCCTGGGAAATCCGGGAGACTCTCGGCGCCCGCCATTCGATGAATGGCGGGCGTTTTCTTGAACTTTGCCGGGAGGGAAGCTGCAGGGGCCGGCACTAACTGATAATATTTACAACCGTCAGGATTTCGCATTGACCCTTCCCGACCGGCCTTCGCAAGGAGCCACGCTTGACCAATCCCGCCACTGCTCGCCTGACCGCTCTGTCGCGCCGTCTTTCGAACCACTTCAGCGCCTGGACCATCATCATGCTTGCCGTCGCCATGGTCGTGGCATTGCCTGTCCTGGTCGTACTGGCCCACGTCCTGATACCGACGGATGGCATCTGGCAACACCTCGCCAGCACCGTGTTACCGCGCTATCTGACCAACACCCTGATCCTGGTCGTCGTGGTAGGCCTGGGCACCCTGGTGATCGGTACCGGTACGGCCTGGCTGGTGGTGATGTGCCGATTTCCGGGAAAGCGTCTCTTCGAGTGGGCGCTGCTGTTGCCGCTGGCGGTTCCCACCTATGTCATCGCCTACGCCTATACCGATTTCCTGCAGTTTTCCGGCCCCCTCCAGTCCTGGCTACGCGACAGTTTCGGCTGGGAGCACGGCGACTATTATTTCCCCGCCATCCGCTCCATCGGCGGGGCCGCCACCCTGATCACCATGGTGCTCTACCCCTACGTCTACCTACTGACGCGCGCCGCCTTCCTCGAACAATCGGTTTGCGTACTGGATGTCGGTAGAACCCTGGGGCAGGGGCCATGGCGGCTCTTCGCTCGCGTCGCCATACCGCTGGCCCGCCCCGCCATCGTCGGCGGGGTATCGCTGGCCTTGATGGAAACCCTGAACGAGTTCGGTGCCGTACAGTATTTCGGTGTGGATACCTTCACGACGGGTATCTACCGTACCTGGTTCGGCATGGGCGAACAGGTCGCCGCCGCCCAGCTAGCCGCCTTTCTGCTGTTGTTCGTCATCGCGCTGGTGGCACTGGAACGCTGGTCGCGAGGCGAACGGAAGTATTTCCATACCTCGAACCGCTATCAGCAACTGCCCGAATATCGACTGCATGGCTGGCGAGCCACGGCGGCCTTCCTGGCCTGTGCGGTACCCGTGCTGATCGGTTTCCTGCTGCCCAGTGGCGTGCTGGCCCAACTGGCCATACAGGAGGGCGATCCGCTTCTCGGTTCGCGTTTCCTGGATTTCGCCGGCAACAGCCTGATGCTGGCCAGCGTCGCGTCGCTGATCGCCGTGGCCCTGGCACTGGTCCTCAGCTATGGGGTGCGGTTGAATTCCAGTCCATTGACGCGCACGGCGACGCGCATCGCGGCCATAGGATACGCCATTCCCGGCTCGGTGATCGCCGTGGGCATCCTGATTCCCTTCGCCTGGCTGGACAACACCATCAACGCCTGGCTGAACGCCAACTATGGCATCATCATCGGGTTGCTCTTCAGTGGATCGGCCTTCATCCTGATCTATGCCTATGTGGTGCGCTTCCTGGCGGTGTCGTTCAATGCCGTGGAGGCCAGCCTCGGGAAGGTCACACCCAGCATGGATGCCGCCTCTCGCACCCTGGGACAGACGGCGAGTGGAACCCTGCGGCACGTTCATACGCCCATCATGAAGGGAAGCCTGCTGGCCGCCGGGATCCTGGTGTTCGTCGATGTCATGAAGGAGCTCCCGGCCACCATCATCCTGCGACCCTTCAACTTCGATACCCTGGCCGTCAGGGCCCACAACCTGGCTTCCGACGAACGTCTCGGGCAGGCCGCCACGGCATCACTGGCAATCGTGGCTGTAGGCGTAATCCCGGTCATCCTGCTGAGCATCGCGATGCGTCGTTCCCGTCCCGGCTCCGCCGGCCTCGACAGGAAAGACAAACACCTGCGACATGTCGAGCCGGATATCCAGCGGCTGCCCGTCTTCCGGCAGGAAGACGCCGGGGACCCGGGCATGCAGGTGCGATTCGCGCTTGTCCATTCCATGGGCGCAGATATGCAGCAGGCTGCTGCGTCCCAGGAACCTGGCCACGATCACATGGCTGTGGCGATGCGCCTCGGCGGGAGCGTCAAGCATGCTGACGCGCAGGGCTTCGGGGCGAATCATGACCTGGGCCTCGGTACCGTCCGCGAGCCAGTTGGCCTTGACCTCGCCGACCGGGGTCTGCACATGACCATTACACACCTTGCCGTAGAGGATGTTCACTTCGCCGAAGAAGGTCACGACGAAGGGATCACAGGGCGAGCAGTAGAGCTCACGCGGGGTTCCCATCTGCACGATGCGCCCATCACGCATCAGGGCAATGCGGTCCGCCATGAACATCGCTTCCTCGGGGTCATGAGTGACCAGCAGGGTCCCTGCCCCCAGCGACTTGAGAAGATGCAGGGTGTCATCCCGGATTCGGTCTCTCAACCGGGAGTCCAGGCTCGAGAAGGGCTCGTCGAGCAGCATCAGGCGGGGTTCCGGAGCCAGCGCCCTGGCTAGGGCCACACGCTGTTGCTGGCCACCCGAGAGCATGTGTGGATAGGCGTCGGCGTAGTCGCCGATGCCCAACTGCTCCAGCAGCGCCAGGGCGCGGCGTTTTCGCTCCCTCGGGGGCTCTCGTTTCAGGCCGAAGGTCACGTTCTCCAGCACCGAGAGATGCGGAAACAGCGCCGAATCCTGAAAGGCCAGACCGACATTGCGCTTCTCGGGTGGCAGGTGCCGCCCGAGCGGTACCACCGCACGCTCGCCATCGAGGGTGACGTGTCCCTTCTGAAGGACCTCGAGCCCTGCGGCGATTCGCAACAGCGTCGTCTTGCCGCACCCAGAAGGCCCGAGCAGGCAGACCAGTTCCCCGGGGGCCACATCCAGGTCGACGCCCCTTACGGCATCGAGACGACCGAAGGCGTGATGGACACCCTCCATCGACAGCACACGTGGCTGAGAGGAAGCGGTGCTTGGGGTGTCCAGGGAAGGGATTTTGCAGGTCATGAAATAGCGCCAACCGGTTGTGCCGAGGTGTGAGTCCATCATAACCGAAGCAGCCTGTAAATACGTTTGCAATTGACTCGCATTCAATTTCACCCACAGGAGCCTGACGTTTCGGCCGATTCGGGACGCGAGAAAAAGACTTGACTCCTCCCAGGAAGCGCGATTAGATTGCACACACTTAATGCGACGCATTATCATTAAGTTTAGCAGCCATCCCAGAGCACCAACAGGAGTCCACGATGATCACGTATCGCCATCTTGCCGTCCCCTTCGCCATGCTGGTGGCGGGCTCAGCGTTTTCCGCCGGCGCCGCTGCCAATGAGGTCAATCTCTACTCCGCCCGTCACTATGACTCCGACGAGCACCTCTATGAGGCCTTCACCGAAAAGACCGGCATCGAGGTCAACCTCCTCGAAGGCGACTCCGATCAGTTGATCGAGCGCATCAAGCGCGAAGGGGCGGCGAGCCCGGCGGATGTAATGATGACCGTCGACGCCGGCCGCCTGTGGCGCGCCGAACAGGAGGGTATCTTCCAGGGCATCGAGTCCGATGTACTGGACGAGCGACTGCCGGAGGCCATGCGTCACCCGGAAGGCAAGTGGTTCGGCTTCAGCCAGCGTGCCCGTGCCATCTACTACAACCGGGGCAACTTCGACCCCAGCCAAATCGACAGCTACGAAGACCTGGCAGACCCCGCTTTCGAGGGCCAGGTGTGCATTCGTTCCTCGAACAATATCTACAACCAGTCTCTTCTGGCCTCGATGATCGAGCACCACGGCGAGGAAGGTGCAGAGACATGGGCCCAGGGCGTGGTCGAAAACATGGCACGCGATCCCGAGGGTGGCGACACCGATCAGATTCGCGGGGCGGCGAGCGGCGTTTGTGACCTGGCGGTCGCCAACCACTACTACTATGTTCGCCTGCTGAAATCTGATGACGAGGCGGATCGCGAGGCGGCCCGCAAGGTTGGCATCCTCTTCCCCAACCAGGACGGACGCGGTACGCACATGAACATCGGGGGTGCCGGTGTTGTCGCGGGCGCACCCAACCGCGAAAATGCCATCCAGTTCCTGGAGTTCCTCTCTTCCGACGAGGCCCAGGAGATCTTCGCCTCCGGCAACAACGAATTCCCGGTGGTGGAAGGGGTGAAGAAGGACCCGGTCCTCGAGTCCTGGGGCAACTTCAAGAAGGATGACACCAACATCAGCATCCTGGGTGAGAACAACCCCGAAGCGATTCGTATCTTCGACCGCGTCGGCTGGCGCTGATACCGCTCTAGGCTAACCTGGCGCCCCTCGCTAAGCTTTTTGAAAACGCCCGCAGCATCCGCCGCGGGCGTTTTCATGGCATTCCCGTTTCAGTGCGCCTCGTCCCAATTGGCGCCACTCTCGGCCTCGACGGTCAGCGCCACATCGAGCTTGGCGGCACCCTGCATGCGCTTCTTCACCTCATCGATAAAGGAGTCCACCTCCTTCTTGCGTACCTCGAAGACCAGCTCATCGTGGACCTGCATCACCATCACCGCATCGAAGGCCTCGCCGTCCAGCCAGTTGTCGACCTCGATCATGGCGCGCTTGATGATGTCCGCCGCCGTGCCCTGCATGGGGGCATTGATGGCGGTACGCTCGGCGCCCTGGCGACGGGCATGGTTTTGGGCCCGGATCTCGGGAAGATATAGCCGCCGACCGAAGACCGTCTCGACGTAGCCGTCCTCGGCGGCCTGGGTGCGGATGCGCTCCATGTAGCGGGCCACGCCGGGGTAGCGGTCAAAGTAGCGGTCGATGTAGGTCTGCGCCTGACCACGCTCGATGTGCAGCTGACGACCGAGGCCCCAGGCGCTCATGCCGTAGATCAAGCCGAAGTTGATCGCCTTGGCGCTGCGCCGCTGATCGCCGGAGACCCTGTCCAGTGGCACGCCGAACACCTCGGCGGCGGTGGCCGTGTGGATATCACGTCCCTCGGCGAAGGCCTCGAGCAGCCCCTTGTCACCGGAGAGGTGCGCCATGATGCGCAGCTCGATCTGCGAGTAGTCGGCGGCGACGATACGATAGCCGGGCCGGGCGATGAAAGCCTGGCGGATCTTGCGCCCCTCCTCGGTGCGAATCGGGATATTCTGCAGGTTGGGATCCGACGACGACAGCCGACCGGTGGCGGTGACCGCCTGGTGATAGCTGGTATGCAACCGGCCGGTGGCCTTGTTGACCAGCCGCGGCAGCTTGTCGGTGTAGGTGGACTTCAGCTTGGCGAGCCCCCGATGCTCCATGATCACCTTGGGCAGCGGGTAGTCCAGCGCCAGCTCCTCGAGCACGGCCTCGGCGGTGGAAGGTGCCCCCTTGGGCGTCTTCTTGATTACCGGGATCTTCTGTTCCTCGAAGAGGATCTGGCCGAGCTGCTTGGGCGAGCCCAGGTTGAACTCGCGCCCGGCGAGTTCATGCGCCCTGGCCTCCAGCTCGCGGATGCGAGTCTCCAGCTCCCTGCTCTGGGTTTGCAGACGCTCGGGGTCCAGCGCCACCCCGGCACGTTCCATGCGCGAGAGCACCGGGATCAGCGGTAGCTCGAGGGTCTCGAGTACCTCGGCCAGGCGCCCCTGGGTCGTGACGCGGGGGCGCAGCTCCTGGTGCAGGCGCAGGGTGATATCGACATCCTCGCAGGCGTAAGGCGCGGCCTGCTCGAGGGCGATCTGGTTGAAGGTCAGCTGCTTGGCGCCCTTGCCGGCGATATCCTCGAAGCTCACCGTCTTTTCCCCCAGGTACTTGAGCGCCAGAGAGTCCATGTCGTGACGGGTCGCCGTGGAGTCGAGCACATAGGACTCCAGCATGGTGTCTTCCAAGGGTCCTACAACCTCGATGCCCTGGTTGGCCAGCACCGAGATGTCGTACTTGAGGTTCTGGCCGATCTTGGTCTTGCCTGCGTCCTTCCAGATCGGGCGCAGGGCCTCTAGCACCGCCTGGCGGTCGAGCTGGTCGGGCGCATCGAGATAGTCATGGGCCAGCGGGATATAGGCCGCCTCGCCGGGTTCCAGCGACAGCCCGACGCCGACTACCTGCGCCTCCATGTAGTTCAGGCTGGTGGTCTCCAGGTCGAAGCAGAAGGCATCGGCCGCTTGCAGGCGCTCGAGCCAGGCATCGAAGTCGGCCTGCTTAAGGATCACATGGTCCTCTCTCGCGGCACTGGTCTCCGGGGAGCTGGTATCCGAGGAACTGGCGTCGTCGTCAGGCGTCGCCTTGCCGCCGCCGACGTCGTCCACGCCTTGATCCTTGCCCTCGAGCAGCTCGGAGAGCCAGGCCCTGAACTCGAGTTCCTGGTAGAGCTCGCGCAACGATTCTCGGTCGGGGTGGGCGATATCCAGGTCATCGAGCCCCACCGGCAGGTCGCAGTCGGTCTTGATGGTGGCGAGACGATAGGAGAGATACGCCTGGTCGCGGTTGTCCTGAAGCTTCTTCGGTATCGTCTTGGCACCACGAAAGTTGAGGGACGCGACCCTTTCGAGATCATCGTAGAGGGCGTCGAGCCCGCCGCCCATGCCCTGCAACAGCCCGAACGCGGTCTTCTCGCCGATGCCCGGCACGCCGGGAATGTTGTCGACCTTGTCTCCCATCAAGGCCAGGAAGTCGATGATCAACGCCGGCGGCAGACCGAACTTGGCCTTGACGCCCGCCACGTCCAGGGTCTCGTCCTTCATGGTGTTGACCAGGGTGATGTGGTCGTTGACCAGCTGGGCCATGTCCTTGTCGCC